>NZ_JARWPM010000391.1 GCF_029869215.1 Nocardia carnea | reverse complement strand
CGCCGACGCGGGAACGGCCCGGCACGATGCCGGAAAGCTCGCCGCCGCACTGGATCAACTGATCCGCGATCCCCGGCCGGCGGTGCCGGGGTTTCGAGTCGAGGGACGGCACATGGGTCAGGATGTGCGGTCCGGGTTGGGTGGAAAGGAGCACGTCTCGTGGCGATGACAGCCGAAGTGAAAGACGAGCTGAGCCGGCTCGCCGTAACACAGGTGAGTGCGCGCAAAGCCGAACTGTCCGCCCTGCTGCGTTTCGCCGGCGGTCTGCATATCGTCGGCGGGCGGGTGATCGTCGAAGCCGAAGTCGATATGGGTTCCATCGCGCGGCGGCTACGGCGGGAGATCTTCGAACTCTACGGATACGGGTCGGATGTGCATGTGCTCAGCGCCGGCGGCCTGCGAAAATCCTCCCGGTACGTGGTCCGGGTCGCGAAGGAGGGCGAAGCGCTGGCCCGCCAGACCGGGCTGCTCGACGTCCGCGGCCGGCCGGTGCGCGGGCTGCCCGCGCAGGTGGTCGGTGGCAGCGTCGCGGATGCGGAGGCGGCCTGGCGCGGCGCCTTCCTGGCGCACGGTTCGCTCACCGAACCCGGCCGCTCGTCGGCGCTCGAGGTGAGCTGCCCCGGACCGGAGGCCGCGCTTGCCCTGGTGGGGGCCGCCCGCCGGCTCGGTATCTCGGCCAAGGCGCGCGAGGTCCGCGGCACCGACCGGGTGGTCGTCCGCGACGGCGAGGCCATCGGTGCGTTGCTCACCCGGATGGGCGCCCAGGACACCCGGCTCACCTGGGAAGAGCGCCGGATGCGGCGTGAGGTCCGCGCCACCGCCAACCGGCTCGCCAACTTCGACGACGCGAACCTGCGCCGCTCGGCACGTGCCGCGGTCGCGGCGGCGGCCCGGGTCGAGCGCGCGCTGGAACTGCTCGGCGACGATGTTCCCGACCACTTGGCGGCGGCGGGGAAGCTGCGCGTGGAACACCGGCAGGCGTCCCTGGAGGAACTCGGCCAGCTCGCCGACCCGCCGATGACCAAGGACGCGGTGGCCGGGCGGATCCGGCGGCTGCTGTCCATGGCCGACCGGCGCGCGAAAGAGCTCGGGGTGCCGGACACCGAGTCGGCTGTGACGGCGGAACTGCTCGACGACGCCTGAGCCGCTATCCGTCACGGTCCGCGGTCGGCCTCGAATGGTGACCGCCGCGAGACGCGCCGAAGACACCGTGCCGTCCCGGGTGCCGGCCCACACGGCCGGCGCCCGCCGGCATCGAGTACCGAACCGGGTCGGAACGGCGACCTCAGGCCTGCCGGAGCATGCACCAGGTCCGCGGGCCGCCGTCGGGGATGTCCACTTCCGCGGTGACGTGGAAACCGAGGTGTTCGTAGAAGCGCACGTTCGCCGCGGTCGAGGTCTCCAGGAAGGCCGCGACCCCCTCGCGTTCGGCGGCGGCCAGGCCGGGTTCGATCACTGCGCGGCCGAGTCCGCTGCCGCGGCGGGCGGGGTCGACGCCCACGGTGCCGAGGAACCAGACGGGGTCGTCCGGGCGATGGGGGTGCAGTGCTGCTTCCGCCGCCGCGTGCGCCGCGGCGCGGTCGCCGGCCAGTTCGGCGAAGCGGGGTGCGAGTTCGGTGAAGACCGCGCCGGCGTCGGTGGCGGGGGTCGTCCACACCGCGACCGCGGCACCGTCGTCGGCGACCCATACCTTGCCGTGGGGTAACCCGATCCGGGTCAGGAAGAGCTCCTGGAATTCGGCGAGCCGGCGTTCGTGCTCGGCTGCGGCGATGGTGTGCCGGGTCCAGGGGTAGTCGGCGAACGCCCTGGTGAGCGTCCGGACGGCCCGGGGGACGTCGGCGGTGGTCGCCGGGCGGACGGGCGGCGCGGGAATCGGGTCGGGTTCGCGGTGCACCTGCACCATCCTGTGCGGTGGTGGTCGATGTTGCCAACGTTTTATGCGGGGAGGGTCCGGCGACCCGCTCGCCGGAGCACCGTTGTCCGGCGGACCGGCATCCGGCCGGTCGGCCCGCTCACCCGGGAGGAGCTCGGATCCGGGGCCTTCACCGGCTCCGGGAGGTCCGGACACCGGCCGGATAGCCGGTGCTCACGAACACCAGGGGTGTGTCGGAGAGATGAGCCGAAGGCATTAGTGTGAGTAGGGCATCGGAATTATCCGCTTGACAGCTGAGGAGCGAGAAACGTGACTGTCCGGGTAGGTATCAACGGCTTCGGCCGTATCGGACGTAACTTCTTCCGGGCGGTGGAGGCGCAGAAAGCGCTCGGCACCACCGATATCGAGATCGTGGCGGTCAACGACCTCACCGACAACGCGTCTTTGGCCACCTTGCTGAAGTACGATTCCGTCCTCGGCCGGCTGCCCGAGGACGTCTCCCTCGACGGTGACGACACCATCGTGGTCGGCGACCAGCGGATCAAGGCGCTGGCGATCAAGGAGGGCCCGGCGGCGCTGCCGTGGGGCGATCTGGGTGTGGACGTCGTGGTCGAATCCACCGGTATCTTCACCGACGCCACCAAGGCCAAAGGTCATCTGGCGGCCGGCGCCAAGAAGGTGATCATCTCCGCGCCCGCCAAGGGCGAGGACATCACCATCGTGATGGGTGTCAACGACGACAAGTACGACGGCAGCCAGAACATCATCTCCAACGCTTCCTGCACCACCAACTGCCTGGGTCCGCTGGCCAAGGTGCTGAACGACGAGTTCGGCATCGTCAAGGGCCTGATGACCACCATCCACGCCTACACCCAGGACCAGAATCTGCAGGACGGCCCGCACAAGGATCTGCGCCGCGCCCGCGCCGCCGCGCTGAACATCGTGCCGACCAGCACCGGTGCGGCCAAGGCCATCGGCCTGGTGCTGCCCGAACTGAACGGCAAGCTGGACGGTTACTCGCTGCGTGTGCCGGTGCCCACGGGCTCGATCACCGACCTGACCGCCGATCTGGCCAAGAAGGCGTCGATCGACGAGATCAACGCGGCGTTCAAGGCGGCCGCCGACGGTCCGCTGAAGGGCATCCTGAAGTACAGCACCGACCCGATCGTCTCCAGCGATATCGTCACCGATCCGCATTCGTCGATCTACGACGCGCCGCTGACCAAGGTCATCGACGACCAGGTGAAGGTCTACTCCTGGTACGACAACGAGTGGGGCTACTCCAACCGCCTCGCCGACCTCATCGGCCTCGTCGGCAAGTCCCTCTAGGACCGGCGTGAGCATCAAAACTCTGGACGATCTCCTCGCCGAGGGCGTCGAGGGCCGGGGCGTCCTGGTGCGCTCCGACCTCAACGTGCCCCTCGACAACGGCGAGATCACCGATCCGGGCCGGATCATCGCCTCGGTGCCGACCCTGCGCGCGCTGGTGGAAGCCGGTGCGAAGGTGGTCGTCACCGCCCATCTCGGCCGCCCGAAGGGTGCCCCGGATCCGGCGCTGTCGCTGGCACCGGTGGCCACCCGGCTGGCCGCCGAACTGGGCCGCAATGTGCAGCTCGCCGGTGATGTCGTGGGCCAGGACGCGCTCGCGCGGTCCGAGGGCCTGACCGACGGTGATGTGCTGCTGCTCGAGAACATCCGCTTCGATCCGCGCGAAACCAGCAAGGACGACGCGGACCGGGCGAAGCTGGCGGCTGCCCTGGTGGAACTGGTCGGCGACGACGGCGCGTTCGTCTCCGACGGGTTCGGTGTGGTGCATCGCAAACAGGCCTCGGTGTACGACGTGGCGAAACTGCTCCCGCATTACGCCGGGGGGCTCGTCGCGGCCGAAGCCGAGGTGCTGGCGAAACTCACCGAATCCACCGACCGCCCCTATGCGGTGGTGCTCGGTGGGGCGAAGGTCTCGGACAAGCTGGCCGTGATCGAGGCGCTGGCCCCCAAGGTCGACACCCTGGTCATCGGCGGCGGGATGTGCTTCACCTTCCTCGCCGCCGAAGGTCTCCCGGTCGGTTCCTCGCTGCTGCAGGAGGAGATGATCGAAACCTGTCAGCAGCTGCTGGACCGCTACGCCGATGTGATCCACCTGCCGCGCGATATCGTGATCGCCGATTCCTTCTCGGCCGATGCGGACTCGAAAGCGGTGCCCTGCCACGAGATTCCGGACGGCTGGATGGGCCTGGACATCGGCCCCGAATCGGTGCAGCGTTTCGCGGCGCTGCTCACCGAGGCGCGGACCGTGTTCTGGAACGGCCCGATGGGTGTGTTCGAGTTCGACAAGTTCGCGGCGGGCACCCGCGGCGTGGCCGAGGCCATCGCGGCGGCCACCGGTAAGGGCGCTTTCACCGTGGTCGGTGGTGGTGATTCGGCGGCGGCCGTGCGTGCGCTCGGTATCCCGGAGGGCGATTTCTCGCATATCTCCACCGGTGGCGGCGCCTCGCTGGAGTACCTGGAAGGTAAGACGCTGCCCGGCATCAGCGTGCTCGACGACGCCGAGGAGTCGTAGATGGCCCGGAAACCGCTGATCGCGGGCAACTGGAAGATGAACCTCAACCATCTCGAGGCCATCGCCCTGGTGCAGAAGATCGCGTTCGCGCTGCCCGACAAGTACTTCGACAAGGTCGATGTGGCGGTGATTCCGCCGTTCGTCGATATCCGTAGCGTGCAGACGCTCATCGAAGGTGACAAACTGCGGATCACCTACGGTGCGCAGGATGTATCGGTACACGAATCCGGTGCCTACACCGGTGAGGTCAGTGCGGCCATGCTGGCGAAGCTGGGGTGCGGGTTCGCGGTGGTCGGGCATTCCGAACGCCGCCAGTACCACAACGAGGACGACGCCACCGTCCTGGCGAAGGCGAAGCAGGCACTGAAGCACGGGATCACCCCGATCGTCTGCATCGGTGAGGGCCTCAACGTCCGGGAGGCGGGCACCCATGTCG
Source organism: Nocardia carnea (assembly GCF_029869215.1). Lineage (GTDB taxonomy): Bacteria > Actinomycetota > Actinomycetes > Mycobacteriales > Mycobacteriaceae > Nocardia > Nocardia carnea_B. The sequence goes on along the minus strand of NZ_JARWPM010000391.1, from coordinate 13,101 downwards.
AGTACAACCTCGAACAGTTGCGGGGTTCGCTGAAGGGGCTGAAGGCCGAGGAGATCGCGAAGGTCGTCATCGCCTACGAACCCGTGTGGGCGATCGGCACCGGAAAGGTCGCCACCCCGGCCGACGCGCAGGAGGTGTGCGGTGCCATCCGCGCCGAACTCGCGCAACTCGCCAGCCCGGAGGTCGCCGAGACCGTGCGGGTGCTCTACGGCGGTTCGGTGAACGCCAAGAATGTCGGTGAGCTGATCAAGCAGACCGATATCGACGGAGCCCTGGTCGGCGGCGCATCGCTCAAGGGCGATGAGTTCGCCACACTGTCGGCTATAGCGGCGGGTGGCCCGCTGCCCTGATCGGTCGCCGACCACGAGGCCCGCTGGGACAACCCGGCGGGCCTCTGTCGTCGGTGCCCCTGGGCGCGAGGGCCTCGACAGTTACCACCGACCGTGATGGGCCGCGGAAACCGGGTACCCCGCCAGCGGACCGCAGCGCGGGCACGACCATCGCGACCCGGCCCAACGACCGGCGGAACGCGCCTGCTACCGGAGATCCCGCCGGTTCTCCGGAATACTGCGGAACCGGACGAGAGCAGACTGCAATTCCGAAGGAGAGGAAGCGCAAGTGCGGAATATCGTCAAGACTCTGGGTACCTGCACCGCCGGCGCGGCGCTCGCGCTCACCGTTCCGCTCGGCGCCCATGCGGCGCCCGGTGAATTCGCCTACCGCTCGCAGATCGGCGGCCCGTCCGTGCTGACCGATCTCGAGCCCGGCCGCTGCTACAACACCCCTGGTGCCGCCGGTGTCCTCGCCAACGACACCGCGATGGACGTGGCGACCTTCCCCCGGCCGAATTGCGAAGGCGGGCCTATGGATTCGGAAAGCGGAGCGTTCGAGAGCGTGGTGTTCGACCGGTAGGTCCACCGGCGCCGCCCCGCGGGCCCGGCCAGGCACTTGTCGGCCCGCGGCTACCGGGCGCGCAGCGTCAGACCGTGACCGTTCGGGTTGCGGAGGGTGAGGACATCGGCGTCGACGGTGGCCTGCGCGGTGCCGTCGAGAGCGGCCAGCACCGCCCGCTCCACCTCCATGACCTCGGGTGCGCACATCATCCGGGTGGTGGCCGCCGTGAAGGCGATATCGGCCCCGGCGGGCGTATCGGTGACGACGGCGCGGCCCGTGATCCGGTTGCAGCCGGCGAATCCGGTGAGCGCGTCGTCCTCGGCGATGGCGAGCATGGGCCGGACCTCGTCGATCGTGCGGGACTGGATCCGGGCATCCGGGGTGAGCAGCGCGGTGACGACCCATTCGGTGCCGCGGATCGGCCGGTCCGGCTGCACGACTTTCTTGTCGGTGAGTACCACCGTCGATTTCCTGCCGAACAGGGTCAGCCGGTCGCGATCGAGTTCCCAGGTCGGATCGCCGCGCAGTAGGTCGCCCACCCAGGTGTCGGCCGCGGCACGTTCCCCGGGACAGGCGGCGAGGGTGCTCGCGAGTTCGGAGACATGCAGGACGTGGTCGCGCAGATCCACCGCACCGCTGTGGGTATTGCAGCCGGCGTCGGCGGTGATCCGGCCGTCCGCGAAATCCAGGGTCAGCGGTCCGCCGCCCGGTATCGGGGCACCCGTCACCTCGGTCGAGATATAGGTCGTGCCCATCGGCGACGCCTCGTCTCGCGGTTCGGCGGGATCGCCGTTCCCGCAGCCTGCCGACGCGAGCAGGATCAGCGACAGTGCCGCACCGCATCGGAGCGCTCGTCCCGGCATGACGGCGATGCTACCCGGCGCGCGGCGGTGACCGCGGCGGCGACATCCGGGTCCGGTCGCCGGCTCGAATCGCGGTGATTTCAACCCTGCCGGAGTGTGCTGTCCGCGCCTACCCTCACCGGTCGAGTCGCTGTCGTACCGAAGGGGAACCATGTCGTTGCTGGATACCGCGGCGGTGCCGGCCCGCAAGGCGGACCCTGCCGCAGCGGACGGCGGCCGGCTCGCTGCCGCCGATACCCGGAAAGCGGTCGCGGCGAGCCTGATCGGGACCACCGTCGAGTGGTACGACTTCTTCCTCTACTCGACGGCCGCGGGCATCGTTTTCGACAAACTGTTCTTCCCCGACACCAGTGCGTTCGTCGGAACCATGCTGTCGTTCGCGACCTTCGCCGTCGGCTTCCTGATGCGGCCGGTGGGCGGACTCGTCTTCGGGCATATCGGCGACCGGATCGGCCGCAAACGCACGCTCGCCCTGACGATGGCGATCATGGGAGTGTCCACCGCTTTGATGGGTGCCCTGCCCACGGCGGCCGCGATCGGTATCGCCGCGCCGATCCTGTTGCTGGTGTTGCGCATGCTGCAGGGTTTCGCGCTCGGCGGGGAGTGGGCGGGGGCGGTGCTGCTGGCCGTGGAGCACAGCCCGCGCCGGAAGGTCGGCTTGTTCGGCAGTTATCCGCAGGTCGGGCTCGCGCTCGGGCTGGCGCTGGGGACCGGGGTGTTCGCACTCCTGCGTACGGTGTTGAGCGAGGACGCGTTCCTGACCTACGGGTGGCGAATCGCGTTCGGCGCCAGTGTGGTGCTGGTGCTGATCGGTCTCGTGGTGCGGTTGAAGATCGACGAGACACCGGCGTTCCGCGAGGTCGACCGGCTCAACCGGATATCGAAAGTGCCGGTGGTGGAGTTGTTCCGGAATGCGCGGTCGCGGCGCAATACGGTGCTCGGGTTGCTGTCGCGCTGGGGTGAGGGCGCCGCCTTCAACACCTGGGGTGTTTTCGCGATCAGCTTCGCCACCGGGCATCTGGGCTTCGCGCAGGTGCCCGTGCTGCTGGCGGTGACGGTCGCCGCGGTGGTGATGGCCGCGCTCATCCCGGTTTCCGGGTTGCTCACCGACCGCTTCGGTCCGCGCCGGGTATACATCGCCGGAATCACGGCCTACGGGGTACTGGTGTATCCGGTCTTCCTGTTGTTCGAGACCCGCGAGATCGTGATCTTCGCCGTGGCCATCGTCGCGGTGTTCGGGGTGGCCCACGCGCTGTTCTACGGTGCGCAGGGCACGTTGTACGCCGGGCTGTATCCGGCCGAGGTTCGGTACACGGGGCTGTCGTTCGTCTACCAGTTCTCCGGCATCTACGCCTCGGGCCTGACTCCGATGATCGTGACCGCGCTGATCGCCGCCGGGGCGTCGACGCCGTGGCTCGCCTGCGGGTATCTGGTGGCGACGGCCCTGGTGAGCGTGCTCGCCACGCTGTTCATCCGCGAGGAAGACCGTCTCACCGCGTGAGTGTCCGGCGGGCCGGTCAGAGCCCGGCGCTATGCTGTCCCGAGTGACCTCAGCCGCATCGAAACCTGTTTCCACCTGGGCTCCGTTGCGGTTACCGGTTTATCGCGCGCTGTGGATCGCCCAGCTGGTGTCCAATCTGGGCACCTGGATGCAGATGGTGGGCTCGCAGTGGGTGCTGGTCGACGAGCCCAATGCGGCCGCGCTGGTCTCGTTCGTGCAGACCGCGACGACACTGCCCGTGATGATCCTGTCCATTCCCTCCGGGGTGCTGGCGGATCTGCTCGACCGCCGTCGCTTGCTGCTAGGCGCGCAGTCGACGATGGCGTTGCTGGCGACGATCCTGGCGATCGCGACCGCCACCGGCCATACCACCCCGTCGGTGCTGCTCACCCTGTTGTTCCTGCTCGGCTGCGGTCAGGCGCTGGTCGGTCCGTCCTGGCAGGCGATCCAGCCCGAACTGGTACCGCGCGATCAGATTCCGTCCGCGGCGGCACTGGGCAGTATGAATATGAACATCGGCCGCGCGGTGGGCCCGGCGATCGCGGGTGTGCTGGTGGCGCTGTCGGGCCCGGCGCTGGTGTTCGCCCTCAACGCGTTCTCCTTCGTCGCCATCGTCGGCGCGCTGCTGCTGTGGCGGCGGCCGAAGGTGGATCGCCAGTTCCCGAGTGAACGCCCGCTGGCGGCCCTGCAGGCCGGCACCCGGTTCATCAAATCGGCCCCGGCGATCCGGCGGGTGCTGCTGCGCACCATGTTGTTCGTCGCCCCGGGCAGTGCGCTGTGGGCGCTGCTCCCGGTGATCGCCCGCGATCAGCTGGGCCTCGGATCCTCGGGTTACGGCATCATGCTGGGTGCGCTCGGGGTGGGGGCGGTCCTCGGCGCGGTGAGCCTGGCGCGGGTACGGTCGCTGCTCACCCCCACCCAGCAGGTGGCGGCCGCCGCGCTGATGTTCGGGGCCGCGAGCTGCGGGACGGCTCTGCTGCGTGTCGAGGCGCTGGTGTTGCTCCTGCTGGTTTTCGCCGGGGCGGCCTGGTTGCTCACCCTTTCGACGATGAACGCCACCATGCAGTTGCTGCTGCCCGGCTGGGTGCGGGCGCGGGGGCTGTCGGTGTACATGCTGGTGTTCATGGCCGGTCAGGCGATCGGCTCGGTGGTGTGGGGGCTGGTGGCCGGGGCCTACGGCGCGGTCACCGCGCTGCTGGTCGCCGGCGGACTGCTCGGTCTGAGCGCCCTCAGTACGATCTGGCTGCCCATGCGGCAGTTCACCGCCGGATTCGACCTCACCCCGCACGCATACTGGCCCGAACCCCAGCTGGTGGTCGAACCGGATCCGGACGACGGCCCCGTCCTGGTGCTGAAGGATTACGACGTACCCGCCGACCGGGTGCCCGAATTCCTGGCCGCGATGGGTTTCGTGGGCCGGTCCCGGCAGCGCACCGGCGCCATGGAATGGCGGCTCTACCGCGATGTGGGCGCCGAGGACCGTTACGTCGAAGCGTTCGTGGTGCGCTCGTGGTCGGAGCATATGCAACAGCACAAGGTGCGGCTCACCGCCCAGGACCTGATGCGCGAACGCGCCGTCGCCGAGTTCGCCCACGACGAGACGCTCACCCACCTGGTGTCGGTCGAACCCCGGGCATAGATACACTGTCCGGCATGCGGATGTTCCTGGATATCCTCCTGATCGTCACCAGCCTGCTGCTGGTGCTGATGGTGCTGTTGCACCGCGCCAAGGGCGGAGGTCTGTCCAGCTTGTTCGGCGGTGGGACGCAGTCGGCGCTGTCCGGTTCGACCGTGGCCGAGAAGAACCTGAACCGCATCACCATCTTCACCGGGCTGGTGTGGTTCATCGCCATCCTCGGCATCGGGCTCGAGATCAAGTTCGCCTGATCGTCAGCCGGTGCGCGGTACGCGCCCGTCGATATCGGTGAACCCGTAATCCTCGGCCAGATCGGCAACCTTCCAGGCTTTTCCGGTGCGCGTGCGGCGGTCGGGGTCGGCGGCCAGCGCGACCACCGCGCGGCCCGCGAAGCGCGGGGTTTCGGCCTCGTCGAGGTCGAAGCTGCCCTCACCCGGCAAGGTGACGACGCGTTTGCCGTGCTCGTCGGCGGGGATCAGGCGCAGTAGTTCGGTGGCCACCAGACCCGGCCAGATCGATACGGCCGTGACCTCGGTATCGGCCAGATCGCGCGCGAAATCGGCGGTCATCCGGTCCAAGGCCGTCTTTCCGACTCCATAGACGACGTTGTGCATGGGCCGCTGGGCTCCGGGTGAGGACACGTTCACGATGAGTCCGCCGGATTCCAGGAGTAGCGGCGCCGCGTACACGGCGGCGACGTAATGGGAGCGCACGCCGATCCGGAAGGTCTCGTCCCAGGCCTTCGGGGGTACTTCCCAGAATTTGCGGCCCAGCCAGCGGGCGGCGGCGGGGGAGTTGTAGACATTGTTGACCAGGACGTCGAGCCGGCCCTGTTCCGCGCCGATGCGCTCGAAGAGCGCCGCCGTCGCGTCGTCGTCGCCGTGATCGCAGACAACGGGTACGCCGGTGCCGCCCAGCTCGTCGATCCGCGCCGCCGTTTCGTGCACCGTCCCGGGGAGCTTTCCGGGCTGCTGCGATCGTCCGGTGACGTATACGGTCGCGCCGGCCGCGCCCAGCTCCAGCGCGATACCTTTGCCGATCCCGCGGCTCGCGCCGGTGACCACGGCGATCCGGTTCTTCAAGGGGTGTGGTGTTCCGCTCACAGTCCCGGGACGTTACCGTGAAACTGAAACGCGTTCTAGTATTCGGGAGGTTTCGTGGCGCCGACGCACCGGTTCATCGATACCGGGGGTGTGCGGATGCACATCGCCGAAGCGGGCGGGGGTGATCCGGTGATCTTCTGTCACGGGTTCCCGCACACCTGGTACGTATGGCATCGCCAGCTCGCGGCGGTCTCGGCGGCGGGTTACCGGGCGCTCGCTCCCGACCTGCGCGGCGCCGGACGTACCGATGCGCCCGCGGCGATCGACGACTACACCAACGCCGCGGTGATCGGCGATCTGCTCGCTCTGCTCGACGATATCGGTGCCGAACAGGCGGTATTCGTAGGTGTCGATTTCGGCGCCGCCCTGCTCTGGGAGCTGGGCCTGCGAGCGCCGGAGCGGGTACGCGGGCTGGTCGTGCTGAACAACCCCTTCGCGCCGCGCGCCCCGAAACGGCCGGGTTACTACTGGGCGAAAATGGCCGAACGGCATTTTCTGCACCTGCAATATTTCTTGGAGCCGGGGGTGGCCGACGCTCATCTCGCCGAGCAGCCGCGCGAATTCCTCGCCCGCGTGTACTACGCGCTCAGCGGCGATTTCCACTATCTGGACGTCTGGCAGAACCCACCGGGAACCCGGTACATCGATGCGCTCCCCGAAGCCCCCGCGTTGCCGTGGTCATGGCTGTCGGCCGCCGAATTCGACACCTTGGCGGCGGATTTCGAGCGCACCGGGTTCACCGGAGGGCTGAACTGGTATCGCGCGATCGACCGCAACTGGGAGTTGACCGAGGAATACGCCCGGGCGGCGCCCGCGGTGCCGGTGTATTTCGCCTACGGTGAGAAAGATCCGGATATGGAAGGTTTCAGCGGTCGCGATCCGCTGGACACCATGCGTGCGGCCCTGCCGGATCTACGCGCGGTGCAGCGGATTCCCGGGGTCGGTCACCTGGTTCAGCTCGAAGCCACCGGAGCCGTGAACGATTTCCTGCTGCGCGCGGTCGGCGACCTCACCCGGTGAATGCCCGGCGGGTCCGTAACCTGGCCCCATGACTGTGCACGGCGTTCTCTTCGACTTCTCCGGCACCCTGTTCCGTTTCGAACCGGTGGTCGACGAACTGACCGGACACGACGGAAAACCACTGCCAGGTGATAGGCAGGCCGAGGTGATGCGGCGGATGACGGCGCCGGTCGGGCAGCCGGGCGGTCTGCCGGAACACCTGCGCGACGCATGGGCCCGGCGGGATCTGGATCCGGCGCTGCATCGCGAACTGTACCGGGCGGTGCTGCGCGGGTCCGGGGTCGGCAATCCCGACTATCTGTACGAGCAGTTGCTCTCGGCCGAGGCATGGCATCCGTTCCCGGATACGGCAGCCGCCCTGCACGCGGTGGCGGCGGCCGGAATTCCGGTCGCGGTGATCAGCAATATCGCCTGGGATATCCGGCCGGTGTTCGAACGCGCCGGGGTCGCCGAACAGGTGAAGGAATTCGTGCTCTCGTATGTCGAGGGTGCGGTGAAACCGGACTCCCGGCTGTTCGAGATCGCCTGCCACCGTCTCGGTATCGAGCCCCGGGAGGTCCTGATGATCGGTGACAGCCGGGAGGCCGACGGCGCTGCCGCCGGAATCGGTTGCGCGGTAGCTCTCGTCGACCCACTACCCGTCGAGCAGCGGCCACGCGCGCTGCTGGATGCGCTGGCCGGGTTCGGGATCGGCTGACCGGGCAGCCGCCGGGCATCCGGCCACTGGAGGTCGCTGCCGTTCGGCCGGCCATCCACCGACCGGATGTCGTGGTTCGACCGGTACCGGTTCGGCATCAGGTGCGGGCAGCGGTGGCGGCGAACGTGCTGTACGGCATGGTGAAACCGCCGCCGATCCGGTCGATGGCCGCGCCGACACGGTCCAGCACGACCGCCAGCCGGTCCGGCTCGAGGCGGGTGAGGCCGCCGGTGGTGGGCAGGTGGTCGAGCCATTGGTCGCGGGTATAGGACTGTTCCCAGTCGAAGCGCCACTGTTCCGGTTCGCCGAAGCCACCGGCGCGGCGGATTCCGTCGGCGGCCGCGGCGAACATCGCCCGGTAGGTCGCCACGGCGGATTTCGCCTGCGCGGTCGCCCGGGCGACGGGGGATTCGGGTGCGACCTGCCGGTACGCCGTCACAAGGGCGTCGGTCACTTCGGCGGGGGCATCGAAAGCATGCCCGAAGACGGCGATCCGGCCGTTCGGCCGCAGCACCTCGGCCGCCTTGGCGGCGCCGGCCACCGGATCCACCCAGTGCCAGGCCTGCCCGGCGACCACCGCGTCGAAGGTGCGGCCGGCCGGATCCCAGGCTTCGAAGGTGCAGACTTCGACGTCGACTCCGGTGCGCCGGGCGAATTCGGCCATCCGCTCGTCCGGGTCGACGCCGAGGACGGTGCACCCGGCCTGCTGGAACTGCCGCGCCTCGATCCCGGTGCCGCAGCCGACGTCGAGAATGTCGCGGCCGGGGCTCGTTTCGAGGATCCGTGTGACGAGGGCGTCGGGGTAACGGGGGCGGGCCCGGTCGTAGCGTTGCGGGTCGGTGCCGAACGATTCGGCGACTTCGCGTTGCCGGTGTGGCTCCTGGCCTGCGGCGGGGGTGGGCTGGGGCGATATAGTGGGCATGCGCCCACACTAGTGGGCACATGCCCACTAGGCAATCGGTGGGCTCGCCGACAACTGGAGGACCGACGCCGTGCCGACCGGTGTGCATATCCGTGATGCGCGTCAGCAACTGTTCGAAGCCGCCGAACGTATCCTGGTGCGCGACGGCGCGAACGCGCTCACCAGCCGTGCGGTCACGGCGGAAGCGGGGGTGGCGAAGGGAGTTCTGCACCGCCACTTCACCGATTTCGATGCGTTCCTCGCCGAACTCGTCCACGACCGTGTCGCCCGGCTCGGCGACCAGGCGGCCACCCTGCGGGCTTCCGCCGGCACCGGTACGGTCACCGGCAACCTCACCGCCGCGCTCCTGGACCTGTTCGACCCGGTCGCGGTAGGAATCGTGGGTCTGATCATCTTCCGCAGCGAGCTACGGGCGCGGTTGCGCACCACCAGCCCCGGCATCCCGGTCCTCGCCGACGCCGGTGCCATGATCGCCGGCTACCTCACCCGCGAACGCGAACTCGGCCGGATCGCCGCCGACGCCGATATCGACTCCCTGGCACTCTCCCTGATCGGCGCCGGCCATCTGCTGTTCGCGGGCGCCACGGACCGGCCGGACGCCGCGGCGGTCGGCAAAATGGTCGACACGATCACCGCGGATGTCGTGCAGCGCCGGCTCCTGTGAAACACCCGTCCGGCCCATTCGTCGTGCCCCGAGTTCGGTCCGCGATGAATTTCGGGTGTTCGCCGCGTCCGAGCTGGCACAGGCGGAAGGAATCGGCAGATGACTGTGGGCGAAGTGCTGCTCGACGGGATCGTTTTCGGGGAATCACCACGCTGGCACGAGGGCCGGCTGTGGTTCTCGGACTGGGGTGCGCACAAGGTGCTCGCGCTCGGCGGTGACGGCCGGGCCGAAGTGGTGGCGAGGGTCGAGTCGTTTCCGATGTGTATCGACTTCCTACCGGACGGGCGGTTGCTGATCGTCGACTCGGCGCGCGGCCGGGTGCTGCGCCGTGAGCCGGACGGAGTGCTGGTGACGCACGCCGAGCTCGCGGCCTTCACCGATAAACCGTGGAACGATATCGTCGTCGACGCGCACGGGAATGCCTACGTCAACAGCATCGGATTCGACTTTCCGGGCGGGGCTTTCGCGCCCGGATTTGTGGTGCTGGTGACACCCGAGGGCCGGGTCCGCCGCGTCGCCGAAGATCTCGCATTCCCGAACGGAATGGCCATTACGCCGGACGGTCGCACTCTGATCGTCGCCGAATCGTATGCCGAGCAATTGACCGCATTCGATATCTCGGCATCCGGCGAACTCGGCGGCCGCCGGGTCTGGTCGCCGACCCCGGGCGACCACCCGGACGGTATCTGCCTCGATACCGACGGGGCGGCCTGGTATGCCGATGTCGGTAATCGGCGGTGTGTGCGGGTGGCCGAGGGCGGGAAGGAGCTCACCACGGTCGAGTGGGACCGGGGAGCGTTCGCCTGCGCGCTCAGCCGCGGTACCGCACCCCGGCTGTTCGTCGTCGGCCAGGAGTTCGGCGATATCGGCACGCCGGAACCGAGCGGCCGGGTCGTGATGTTCCCGGCACCTGCGCCGGGCGCCGGCTATCCGTGACGACTCGCGGAGCGTCTGCAGGCCCTCGGAGCGGATCACCCGCATCCGACCCGGGCACGACCTGATCCTCCTCCGCCGGCGCCGGTGGACCGGCTCGAGGGCGGGCTCCCGAGGTGGAAGCCCCGCCGGGCACCCGAGCGCGTCAGTTGCTCTGCGGGCGGCGGTTCACGCCGCCGGCCGGATCACCAGGGGGTGGGAACCCAGTGGTTGAACAACCAGAAGCCGTGGCCACCCGGATGCTGCTGCGGACCCTGGTTGTAGTGCTGCGGGCCCGGGTCGTGCTGCTGCTGGCCGGGGACCGGACCCGGGCCCGGCTGCGCGCTCGCGGCGCCCGCACCGAGGCCGACCATCCCCAGTCCGACGCCACCGACCACGGCCGCCTTCGCGAGCTTCGACTTCATCATCTGCATTACGGGATATTCCTCCTCTGCGTACGGCCCGACGGTCGGGCCGGATCGGACGGGTCGGCACCTGTCCGATGAGCCGATCATGTTCGGTCGGGCTCGAGATGGTCTGCCAGGAAACTGCGAATCGGCTGGCAATCGAGGTAGCCGCAGGCCGGAACCGGATCTGACCGGGAGACCGCGGATCGGCTCCTGATTCCCAGTGTTCTCCCAGCGTGCACCCAGGGGCGGGGGAGGGTGGCGGCCGATCGTGGTCGGCATGACCGAGAACTCGAGCAAGACAACCGGGCGGCCGGTGGGCCGGGAGCCGGCCGGACTCGGGACCCGCGCGAACTCCGGGAGGGTGCGATGACCACGCTGACCATGCTCCGCCCGGCGCCGGTACCGCCGGTGACCCCACGGCGGAGAGTTCCGTGGCCGAAGATCGGGCTCGTCCTGCTGCTGGTGGGTACGGCGGCCGCCTACTTCTGGAATCTGACCGCCAACGGGTTCGCCAATTCGTTCTACGCTGCCGCTGTCCAGTCGGGGGCGAAATCATGGGAGGCGTTCTTCTTCGGCTCCTCGGACTGGTCCAACGCGATCACCGTGGACAAGACTCCGGCCGCGTTGTGGCCGATGGCGCTGTCGGCCCGGCTCTTCGGGTTCTCCAGCTGGAGCATGCTGGCGCCGCAGGTGTTGCTGGGTGTCGCGTCGGTCGCGCTGCTGTGGGCGACCGTGCGGCGGTCGTTCGGCGCGACGGCCGGCCTGCTGTCCGGACTGGCGCTGGCGGTGACTCCGGTGGCCGCGCTGATGTTCCGGTTCAACAACCCGGACGCACTGCTGGTGCTGCTGATGATCGCCGCGGTATGGGCGCTGACCCGCACCGTCGAGGACGGCCGCTGGCGCTGGCTGGTGCTGTGCGGCGCCTTCACCGGCTTCGGGTTCCTGGCGAAAAAGTTGCAGGTGCTGCTGGTGCTGCCGGCGTTGGCGCTGGTCTATCTGTTCGCCGGACCGCCGCGGCTCGGGACGAGGATCGCGCAACTACTGGCCGCCGGTGCGGCGATGGTGCTCGCGGCGGGCTGGTGGATCCTGATCGCTCAGCTGTGGCCCGCGGAGTCCCGGCCGTATTTCGGCGGCTCGGATAGCAATTCGATCATCGAGTTGACGCTGGGGTACAACGGGCTCGACCGGTTGAGTTCGTCGGGTGGCCCGGGCGGGGGTTTCGGTAGCGATGCCGGTATCACCCGGCTGTTCGGTGCGTCGATCGGTGGCCAGATCGCCTGGTTGCTTCCGGCGGCGCTGATCCTGCTGGTCGCGGCAACGGTATTGCGCGGCAATGCCGCCCGCACCGACCGGCAGCGCGCGACGCTGCTGCTGTTCGGCGGCTGGGGAATCGTCACCGGCCTGGTGTTCAGCCTGATGAGCGGCACCTTCCACCAGTACTACACCGTCGCCCTCGCTCCAGCGGTCGCCGCGGTGGCCGGTGCCGGTGGGGTCGCGGTATGGCGGGCACGGGACCGGTTGTGGGTACGGCTGGTCATCGCGCTGAGCGTCGCGCTGACCGCGGTGACGGCATGGCTACTGCTCGGCCGTACCGATGATTTCGTGCCGTGGTTGCGGTGGGTGGTGCTCGCGGTGGGAACGGTGGCCACGGTGGTCGTCGCGTTCCCGCTGTCCCGCGCACTCGCGGTGGTGGCGGCGCCGGCGGTGTTGTTCACCGGCCTGGCCGGCCCGGTCGCCTACACCGTCGACACCTTGGCCACCCCGCATTCCGGTTCGATCGTGCTGGCGGGACCGAGCACCGGAATGAGCGGTCCGGGCGGTATGGGCGGTATGGGCGGCGGAAGGCCACCCGGCGCCGAGGGCGGCTCGTCCGGCGATGCCGGATTCCCGGCGGGCGGGGCGGCTGACGACAGCGGTGCCGCACCGGGCACCGGGGCAGCGCCCGGTGGCGCTACCGGCGGCCAACCGGACGGCCGCGCAGCGGCGGGTGGACCGGGCGAAGGTGGTGGCGGCCCCGGCTCCCGCGCGAGCAGTGCCGCCGTGGCGGACCTGCTCACTCAGGACGCGGATTCGTTCCGCTGGGCGGCCGCCACGATCAGTTCGATGAACGCCGCGGACTATCAGCTGGCCTCGGATACGCCGGTGATGTCGATCGGCGGCTTCGGTGGCGGCGACCCGTCCCCGACCCTGGAGCAGTTCCAGCAGTATGTGGCCGACGGCACGATCCACTACTTCATCGCCGGCGGGCACGGCGGCGGACCGGGTTCGGCATCGGACTCGGAGGCGTCGAAGATCAGCGAGTGGGTCGCGGCGAACTTCACCGCCACCGAGGTCGACGGGGTCGCCGTATACGACCTCACCGCGAGTGCCTGAACCACTGCTCGACCCTGATGCCCCGCCCCGGCCGCGGGGGGGGCAGGAGCTTGGGACACACCCGGAGGGGGGGGGGGCGGGGGCTGCGTGAGAGCGGGGATGGCCG
>NZ_JARWPM010000390.1 GCF_029869215.1 Nocardia carnea | reverse complement strand
GTTCCAGGCGCGGGAGTTCCGGGCGCCGTCGACTCCGATCGAGGAGATCGTGGCGAATGTGTTCGCCGATGTTCTCGGTGTGGAGCGGATCGGTGCCGATGATGATTTCTTCGCGCTCGGTGGTAACTCGCTGATCGCGACGCAGGTCGCGGCGCGGCTGGGCGCGGCAGTGGATGCGCCGGTACCGGTGCGGGTGTTGTTCGAGGCGTCGACCGTGACCGCGTTGGCGGTGCGGATTCAGGAGCAGGCCGGGGCCGGTGGGCGTAAGGCTCTCGTGCCGCAACCGCGTCCGGAGCGGATACCGCTGTCGCCGGCGCAGCAGCGGATGTGGTTTCTGAATCGTTTCGACCAGCAGTCGGCGGCGTACAACCTGCCGTTCGCGATTCGTCTCTCGGGTGCACTCGACGTGGATGCGTTGCGGGCAGCTGTCGCCGATGTGGTGGCACGGCACGAGGTACTGCGGACGGTGTATCCGGAGACCGAATCAGGTCCGGTGCAGGTAGTACTGGGCGCCGGGCAGGCGGTGCCGCGGTTGCAGGTTCGGCCGGTGGCCGCCGCGGGCGTTGCCGCGGCGGTGTCGGAACTGGCCGCGACCGGGTTCGATGTCACGGCCGAAGTGCCGTTGCGGGTGACGCTGTTCCAGCTGAGCGATGTGCCCGGCGGCGATGTTCACGAGGGAGCCGGTTCGGGCGAGGTGATCGCGCGCAATACCGCCGCTGATTCCGGTGAGTTCGTGCTGGCGATCGTGGTGCACCATATCGCCGGTGACGGGTCGTCGGTGGGGCCGTTGGTGCGTGACGTGATGACGGCGTATGCGGCGCGGGCCGCGGGGGAGGCGCCGGGCTGGGCGCCGTTGCCGGTGCAGTACGCCGATTACGCGTTGTGGCAGCGGGAATTGCTCGGGGACGAAGCCGATCCGGGATCTCTGGCGGCCGAGCAGATCGGGTACTGGCGGTCGACGCTGGCGGGGGCGCCGGATCAGTTGGATCTGCCGGGGGATCGGCCGCGGCCGGCGGTGCAGTCATTCGCCGGTGGGCGGGTCGAGGTCCGGATCGACGCCGAAATCCATGCCGGTTTGCTGCGGTTGGCGCAGGCGCAGGGTGCGACCTTGTTCATGGTGGTGCATTCGGCGCTGGCGGTGTTGTTGTCGCGGTTGTCGGGCACCGATGACATCACCGTGGGAACACCGGTGGCGGGTCGTGGTGAGCAGGCGCTCGACGATCTGATCGGTATGTTCGTCAACACTCTGGTGTTCCGCACCCGGCTGGACCGTGGTGAGGCGTTCACGGATCTGCTGGCGCGGCAGCGGGAGGCGGATATCCAGGCGTTCGCGCATGCGGATGTGCCGTTCGAGCGCTTGGTCGAGGTGCTGAATCCGGCGCGGTCGCAGGCGCGGCATCCGCTGTTCCAGGTGGGGTTGTCGTTCCAGAATCTGGCGCAGTCGAGTTTGGAGCTGCCGGGTTTGACGGTGTCGGGTGTCGACTTCGATATCGATATCTCGCAGTTCGATCTGCATCTGATCGTCGGAGACAGCTACGACGAGACAGGCGCCGCCCGGGGAATGTCCGGGTTCCTGACCTATGCCACCGATCTGTTCGACCGGGCGACGGTCAACGGGTTCGTGGACCGGTTCCGGTACTTGTTGCGCGGGATCGTGGCGGATCCCTCGGTGCCGGTGGGTGATCTGGAGATCCTGGCCCCGGCCGAGCGGACCGCACTGGCCGGCCGTAATTCGACTGCCTGTGAGTTGGATTCGGCGGCGACGCTGGTGTCGTTGCTGGAGGGTGCGGTGGCCCGGGATGCGAGTGCGGTGGCGTTGGTGGCCGCCGACGGTACGCGGGTGACCTATGCCGAGTTGGGGACGCGGGTCAACCGGCTGGCGCGGTTCCTGATCGCTCAGGGCGTGGGCCCGGAGGCGCGGGTCGGATTGGCCTTGCGGCGGTCGGTGGATCTGGTGGTCGCGATGTACGCGGTGTCGGTCGCGGGTGGTGTGTATGTGCCGGTGGATCCGGATCAGGCCGCCGAACGCGGCGAGTACATCCTGGGTACCGCGGGACCGGTCTGTGTGCTGACGAATGCCGAGACCGGGTTCGGTACCGGCGATGTGCGACCGGAGGTGCCGGTCGTGGTACTCGACGATCTGGATCTGGGCGTCTTCGATGACCGGCCGGTGACGGATGCCGAGCGGATCGCGCCGTTGCGTGCCTCGAATACGGCGTATGTGATTTTCACGTCGGGTTCGACCGGCCGGCCGAAGGGTGTGGCGGTGCCGCATGCGGCGGTGGTGAACCAGTTGCGTTATATCACTGCCGACATCGTGATGGCCGCCACCGATGCGATCTTGCTGAAGACGGCCGCGACCTTCGACTTGTCGGTGTGGGAGTTCTGGGTCGCCGCGGTGTGTGGTGGCCGGATGGTCATCGCCTCGCCGGAGGGTCATCGGGATCCGGCGTATCTCAACGGTCTGATGCGCCGCGAAGGTGTGACGACGTTGACGGTGGTGCCGTCGATGCTCGACGCCCTGCTCACCGCGGACAGCTACCCCGGCCGTTCGCCTGCCGAGCGTGGCGCCGCCCTGCCGGCCGCCAGCGGTGATGTGGACCTGTCGTCTGCTGACGGAGCCGCCTTGCCGGCCGAGACGGGCCTGTCCACCTCGTTGCGGCGGGTGCTGGCGATCGGTGAGGCGCTGCCCGCGGCGACCGCGCAGCGGATGCTCGCCGACCACCCGAACATCGGGTTGTTCAACCTGTACGGTCCGACCGAGGCCGCGGTGTCGATCACGACGCACCGGGTCACCGCGGCTGATCAGGTGTCGGTGCCGATTGGTGTGCCGCAGTGGAATTCGCGGGTGTATGTGCTCGACGGCCGGTTGCGGCCGGTGCCTGATGGGGTGTCGGGTGAGCTGTACTTGGCGGGCGCGCAGCTTGCGCACGGTTACTTCCGTCGCCCGGAGTTGAGTGCGGAGCGGTTCGTGGCCGATCCGTTCACCCCGGGTGTGCGGATGTATCGCACGGGTGATCTGGTGGCTTGGAACCGTGCTGGTGAACTCGAGTACCGGGGTCGTACCGACTTCCAGGTGAAGATTCGTGGTTTCCGGATCGAGTTGGGGGAGATCGAGGCGGCGCTGCTGGCGTTGCCGGAGGTCGCGCAGGCCGCGGTGGTGGCCACGTCGGATCCGCGGACGGGTGACCGGCTGGTCGGCTATGTCGTCCCGGCTGTACCCGCCGAGGCGTCCGCCGGTTCCGGTGCCGATTCGGGTCGCACGGGTCTTCGAGGCGCCGGCGGTGCCGGTTCGGATCTGGCCCATATCCGGTCGGAACTGGCGCAGCGGTTGCCGTCGTACATGGTGCCGGCGGCGTTCGTCGAACTCGACGCGTTGCCCTTGACCGTGAACGGCAAGCTGGACCGTAAAGCCCTGCCGGAACCGGTGTTCGAGGCGCAGGTGTTCCGGGCGCCGTCGACTCCGATCGAGGAGATCGTGGCCGGAGTGTTCGCCGAGGTGCTCGGTGTGGAGCGGGTCGGTGCGGATGACGATTTCTTTGCGCTGGGTGGTAACTCGCTGATCGCGACCCAGGTTGTTGCCCGGTTGAGCAAGGCTTTGGATACGACGGTTCCGGTGCGGGCGTTGTTCGAGGCGTCGACTGTGGCGGGTTTGGCTGTGCGGGCGGAGCGCCACGCGGGTTCGGGTGGGCGTGCGGAGCTGGTACCGCAGCCGCGTCCGGAGCGGTTGCCGTTGTCGCCGGCGCAGCAGCGGATGTGGTTCCTCAACCGCTTCGACGGGCAGTCCGCTGTGTACAGCGTCCCGATCGCTGTGCGCCTGACCGGCGCCTTGGATGTGGATGCCCTGCGGGCCGCGATCGGCGATCTGGCCACGCGGCACGAGATCCTGCGCACCTACTACCCGGAGACCGAGCAGGGCCCGGTGCAGGTGATCTTGCCGGTCTCGGGTGCGGTGCCGGAACTGACGGTGCGATCGGTGGCTGCCGCGGCCGTGGAGTCGGCTGTGCTGGATCTCGTCTCGGGCTCGTTCGATGTCACCACCGAGGTGCCGTGGCGGGTGGCGCTGTTCGCGGTCGAGGATGCGGCCGATGAGTTCGTGCTGGCGATGGCGGTGCACCATATCGCCGGTGACGGTTCGTCGGTGGCGCCGTTGACGCGGGATCTGATGACCGCGTACGCGGCGCGGGCCGCGGGGGAGGCGCCGGGCTGGGCGCCGCTGCGGGTGCAGTACGCGGACTTCGCGTTGTGGCAGCGGGCGCTGCTCGGTGATGAGAACGACCCGGAGTCGCTGGCCGCTGAGCAGGTCTCCTATTGGCAGTCGAGGTTGGCGGGTATCCCGGATCAGCTGGATCTGCCCGCGGATCGTCCGCGCCCGGCGGTGCAGTCGTTCGCCGGTGGCCGGGTGGAGATCGGCATCTCGCCCGAGATCCATGCCGAGCTGCAGCGCCTGGCGCAGCAGCAGGGCGCGACCCTGTTCATGGTTGTGCACACCGCGCTGGCGGTCCTGCTGGCGCGGTTGTCGGGTACCGAGGACATCACCATCGGTACGCCGGTGGCGGGTCGTGGGGAGCAGGCGCTGGACGATCTGATCGGGATGTTCGTGAACACCCTGGTGTTCCGCACCGAGCTGGATCGTGGTGAGTCGTTCACCGATCTGCTGGCGCGTCAGCGCCAGGTGGATATCGAGGCGTTCGCGAATGCGGATGTGCCGTTCGAGCGGCTGGTCGTGATGTTGAATCCCGCGCGGTCGACCGCCCGTCATCCGTTGTTCCAGGTGGGGCTCACCTTCCAGAACCTGGCGATGTCCAGCCTGGAACTGCCCGGCCTCACCGTGTCGGGTGTCGATATCGACGCTGCGACCTCCCAATACGATCTGCATTTCATAGTCGGCGACCGCTACGACACCACCGGTGCGCCGAACGGTTTGGCCGGTTACCTGACCTATGCGACCGACCTGTTCGAACACGCCACCGCGCAGGGTTTTGTGGATCGTTTCCTGCGCCTGCTCGGCGAGATCGTGGCGCGCCCGTCGGCGCCGGTGGGGGATCTGGAGATCCTCGCCTCGGTCGAGCGGACTCGGGTGCTGACGCAGTGGAACGCCACCGATCGTCCGGTGGAGCCGCGGTTGCTGTTGGACGGTTTCACGCGGTCCGCGGCCGTGTACCGGGACGGGGTCGCGCTCGTTTTCGAGGGCGAAGAGCTGACCTATGCGGAGTTCGACGCACGAGTCAACCGGTTGGCGCGCCTGCTGATCGCCGAGGGCGTGGGCCCGGAATCGCTGGTGGGTCTCGCGGTGCGGCGGTCGCTGGATCTGGTGATCGGTATGTACGCGATCGTCACCGCCGGTGGTGCGTATGTACCGCTGGATCCGGATCATCCGGCCGAGCGGACGCGGTATGTGGTGGAAACCGCGGCGCCGGTGTGTGTACTGACCACTGCCGCGGATATCGCTGCGGCGGAAGTGGTTTCGGCCACGGGTGTGCCGGTGGTGGTCGCGGATACCGTGGATGTGTCCGGGTATTCGGCCGATCCGGTGACCGATGCCGACCGGATCGCCCCGTTGCGTGCCACCAACACGGCGTACGTGATTTTCACGTCGGGTTCGACGGGCCGCCCGAAGGGTGTGGCTGTTTCGCACGGAGCGATCGTGAATCGTTTGGTGTGGATGCAGTCGGAGTACGGGCTGGAACCTGCTGACGTGGTGCTGCAGAAGACGCCGTCGACGTTCGATGTGTCGGTGTGGGAGTTCTTCTGGCCGTTGCAGATCGGT
>NZ_JARWPM010000389.1 GCF_029869215.1 Nocardia carnea | reverse complement strand
CCCCCCCCCCCCCCCCCCCCCCCCCCCCCCGCCCCCCCCCCCCCCCCCCCCCCGGGGTCGGTATCGGCGGGGTTGCGCGGGGCGAGCCGTTCGGCCGGCCGCCCGCCGAGCCGCAGTTTCTCCACCCGGACACCGGGGTGTACCGGTTGCAGGACGGAGGCGGTGTCGATCAGGGCTCGCTGCACCCGGAACGGTAACCGGTGGTCGAAGGACAACCGGTACAGCGGCCTCATGAAGGCCCGCACCAGCGGTAGCGGGAGCGCGATATCTCGCATATCGGTCTTTCTCGCGATCAGGGCAGGAAGCGGCGTTCGACGGCCACCGCGATGCGCTGATACCCCGAGGCGGCGGTGCGGACGAACAGATCCAGCAGTTTGGCCTCCCAGCCGATCAGCACCCGGCCGCGACCCTTGCGCACCCCGTCGACAATGGTTTCCGCCGCCATTTCCGGGCTGTGGATGGCGAGGTATTTGTCGAATTGCGAGCTGGCGTCCGCGCCGTCGATACCCTCGCTGTAGGTGGCGTTGCGGGCGACCGCGGTCTTGATCCCGCCGGGATGTACGCAGGTGACCTTGACAGGGGCCTTGTCCACCAGCATTTCCTGACGTAGTGCCTCGGTGAACCCGCGTACCGCGAACTTGGCGGAGTTGTAGGCGGCCTGGCCCGGCACGGCGATCAGGCCGAACAGGCTGGAGATGTTCACGACGTGCCCGTCACCGGACTCCAGAAGGTAGGGCAGGAACGCTTTGGTCCCGTTCACCACACCCCAGAAATCGACATCCATGATGCGTTCGATGTCTTTGAAATCGGTTTTCACGACATCGCCGTGATGGGCGATACCGGCGTTGTTGTAGATCTGGTGCACCACCCCGAAATGCTGTTTCACCGCGTCGGCGTACAGCAGGACGGCCTCCCGCTCGGCCACGTTGAGCCGGTCCGATTTCACCTCGGCGCCCAGTTGTTCGCAGCGGCGCACGGTTTCGGCCAGCCCCTCGGTGTCGATATCGGAAAGCGCCAGCTTCGCTCCGCGACGCGCCAGGTTCATGGCCAGCGCGCGGCCGATACCGGACCCGGCGCCGGTGATGACACAGACCTTGTTGCGGAAATAAGCTTCGTTGCTCACTGTGCAGTCACTACTTTCAGATCGGGACGGGCGGGGGTGTCGGCCGCCGTGGTCGTATCGTAGGCGGCGATATCGAATTTCCTTGTGATCCGGCGGAATTCGAAGGTGAAGTCCGGCCACAGCGTGGTGTTGTTGCCGTGTTTGTCCAGGTACCAGCTGGCGCAGCCGCCGGTGTTCCACACGCTCTTGGCGAGTTTGCGCTGCAATTCGGCGTTGAAGGCGTCCTGCGCGTCACGGCGGACCTCGACGGTGCGCAGATTGCGCCGTTCGAAGGTGGCCAGGGCGTCGGCGATGTAGTTGATCTGCGATTCGATCATGTACACCATCGAGGTGTGGCCGAGCCCGACGTTCGGGCCGAGCAGGAAGAACAGGTTCGGGTAGTTGGCGATCGCCGAACCCTTGTAGCCCTGCTGGCCGATCTCGTCGAAGACCTCCGCGAGGCTACGGCCGTCGCGGCCGAAAATGGTCTGGTACGTGGGCGAATCGGTGACGTGGAAACCGGTGGCGACCACGATGGCGTCCACCTCGCGCTCGGTACCGTCCTTGGTCACGATCGAGTTCGCCCGGATTTCGGCGATACCGTCGGTGACCACATCGACATTGTCGCGGTCCAGCGCGGGGTAGTACTCGTTGGAGATCAGCATGCGCTTGCAGCCGATCCGGTAGTCCGGGGTGACCTTTTTCCGCAGTTCGGGATCGCGGATCTCGAACTGCAGCTTGGCCTTGGACAGCGCCTCGAAGCCGCGCATCAGGGCCGGGAATTTCGCCAGGCCGACCACCTGGGTTTCCCGGATGGCGTAGATGGCGGCCCGGGACAGGCGCTGTGCACCGGGGATGTGTTTGAAGGCGAGCCGCTCCGGCAGGGTGTAGGGCCGGTCCAGCCGGGGGAGCAGCCACGGCGCGGTGCGCTGGTAGACGTCGAGATGCGAGACCTTCCCGGCGATGGCCGGCACGATCTGGATGGCCGAGGCGCCGGTGCCGATGACGGCGACGCGTTTACCGGTGAGGTCGGAATCGTGATTCCAGCGGGCCGAATGGAAGATCTCGCCCTCGTAGCTGTTGATGCCTTTGATATCGGGCAGATTGGGTTCGCACAGCGCGCCGACCGCGGAGACCATGGTGTCGGCGGTGAAATCGCCCTTGCTGGTGGTGATCTCCCAGCGAGCGGCCTCGTTGTTCCAGTGCGCGCTGGTGACATCGCAGTCGAACAGGTGCTTGTCGCGCACGTGGTACTTGTCGGCGACGCTGCGGATATACGCCTGGATCTCGCCCTGCCGGGAGAACGAGCGCGACCAGTCGGGGTTCAGCGCGAACGAATACGAGTACAGATGCGAAGGCACATCGCAGGCGGCGCCCGGATAGGTGTTGTCCCGCCAGGTGCCGCCGACATCGCTGCCGCGTTCGAGGACCAGGAAATCATCCCGGCCCTGCTGGGTCAGCCGGATGGCAAGGCCGAGGCCGGCGAAACCGCTGCCGATGATGATCGTCCGCAGGTGGCGGGCGGTCTGGTTGGCGACAGCATTGTCTGTAACCTTGCGACTCATGTACCCCAGACTAAGGCTCTATTGAGACGGAGTCAACAGTATTGAGCA
Organism: Nocardia carnea; assembly: GCF_029869215.1. Lineage (GTDB taxonomy): Bacteria > Actinomycetota > Actinomycetes > Mycobacteriales > Mycobacteriaceae > Nocardia > Nocardia carnea_B. The sequence continues at coordinate 19,105 of NZ_JARWPM010000389.1, read as the reverse complement.
GCGTTCAGTAGGATGAATTCGTGAGCACGAGTCCGCAGGAAACCGCCAAACGCGTCCGCCTGAGCCCGGACGAGCGGAGGACACAGCTGATCACCCTCGGCGTGAAAATGCTCGGCGAACGCGCCATCGAGGATATTTCGGTCAGTGAAATCGCCGCTCAGGCCGGTATCTCCCGCGGGCTGCTGTTCCACTATTTCCCCACCAAACAAGCCTTTCAGCTGGCGGTGGTGCAACAGGCGAATGCGGAACTGCTGGTGCGAGTCGTACCCGACCCCACGCTGGGCCTGGCAGATATGCTGCGCGATTCGGTGGGCCGCTATATCGACTATGTCAGCGAGAACCGCACCTCATACATGGCCCTGCTGCGCGGCCCCACCAGCTCCGATCCCGACCTGGCGGATATGGTGGCACAAACCCGGCGGGCGATCGTCGACATCATCCTCTCCGAGGTGCCCCTGTCGGATCAGGAGCGCGCCGATTCCCGCCTACTGCTGGCGGTCCGGGGTTGGGTCGCGTTCACCGAGGAAACCACACTGTCGTGGCTGAGCGAAGAAACGATTACCCGAGACGATTTGATCGACCTGCTGGTGGAGTCGCTGCTGGCGCTGTCGACGGCGGTGAACCCGGCCCTCGCCGCAGCGCTTCGTTCCTGAACTGCCGGGTCGCCGCCCCTATCGCAGCGTTGTGCAGGGGATTGCGGACCTATGCGTCGCGATAAGCTGCCGTGCTCCCCGTGCACGCGGGGGGAGCTTATCTCTGGATCGAAACGGTCCGGCAGGCGGCAATCCCCGCGCACCCGGGGTGGATCGGACCGGTCGGCGGGAGCGGCGGGGACTCACCGGCTACCCGATGAGTCCCCGGTCGTCACTCCTTGACCGGTGTCATCCCGAGGGCCCAGAAGTCCGCGTACCGGCCACCCGCCCGCAGCAGTTCGTCGTGACTGCCGTCCTCCACGACTCGGCCGCGGTCGAGGAATACGACGCGATCGGCACGCTGAACCGTCCACAGCCGGTGCGCGACCAGTACCACCGTCCGGCCTGCCATCAGACGCTCGATCCCCTCGTGCACCGCCGCCTCGTTCGCCGGATCCAGCGCGGAGGTCACCTCGTCGAGCAGCACGATCGGCGCGTCCTTCAACAGCGCCCGGGCGATCGAGACTCGCTGGCGTTCGCCGCCGGAGAGCCGGGCACCGCCTTCGCCGACGTTCGTGTTCCAGCCCTCGGGTAGCCGGTCGATCACCTCGTCGAGCTGGGCCGCGCGCGCGGCCGCCCGGACCTCGTCGTCCGTGGCGCCGGGCCGGCCCAGGCGGATGTTCTCCGCGAGCGTGCCGTCGAAGAGATAGACGTCCTGGAAGACGATGGCGAACTGCGTCATCAGGGTCTCGGTCTCGATCGACCGCACATCCACGCCACCCACCCGGACGGCACCCGCGTCCACGTCGTAGAAGCGGGCGAGCAGTTGCAGCAGCGTGCTCTTACCCGCGCCCGAGGGGCCGACGATCGCCAGCCGCTGTCCCTGCGGCACCGCCAGCGAGAAATCGTCGAGCACCGTCCGGTCACCGTGGGCGAAGGTGACCGATTCGAACGCCAGATCATGGCGGCGCGGCCGGATCGGTGCCGCCGGTTCCGGTAGCGGTTCGGTGCGCAGGACGTCGTCGAGCCGGGTCAGTTCCGCCCGGGCGGCGCGCAACTGCCCGCCCATCTCGGCCAGCGCCAGCAGCGGATCCGCGCAGCGTGCGGCCAGTACCAGGACCGCGAGGAGTTCGGCGGCGCCGATATCACCGCCGAGCGCGAGATAGGCGCCCAGCGCCAGCAGGGCGGTGAACGTCGCCTGCACGACCAGCGTCAGGCCGACGGCCCCGGCCAGTGCCGAGCGCACGTATCCGCGCGACGAGCGTTCCGCCTCGTGCAGTGCGTCGTCGAGCATCCGGAACCGTTCGGCGGTCCGGCCGCCGGCCCGCAGCACCGGCTGGGCCTGCAGATATTCGATCACCCGCCCGGTGGCCTCCTGATCCCGGGCATGCCGCTCGGCATCACCCGCCGCCATCGCGCGGCCGGCGCGGCGCTGGACGAGCACCACGACCGGTACCGCGGCCAGCGCCGCCAGTGCCAGCCGCCGATCGAAGACGAACAGCACCCCGACGATCGTCAGCGGGGTCACCGTGGCCGAGATCAGTGGCGCCAACTGGTGGGCGATCACGCTCATCGCCTGCAGCACACCACGACCGGCCAGCATCGAGACCGCACCGATCCGGTCGGCGGTGTACCAGCCGATCGGCAGCCGGGCCAGCTGGTCACCCAGCCGGTGATAGACGCCGCGCAGCAGTGTGGTTCCGGCGCGGAAACCGGCCAGATCGCTGCGATAGCGCAACACCGCGAATACCGCAACGGCCGCACCGAACGCGAGCAGCCACGGCCGGGCGTCACCGGGAGTACCGCCGAACAGCGCCCGGAGCACCGGGACCAGCAGCACATACGACAACCCCTCGGCCACGGCCGCCGTTGTCATCAGGGCAATGGTGCGACGCACCGGCCGGGCGAACGACGGGCCCAGCACTCGCAGCAGCATCCGGATCATCGCGCGCTCCTCGTCATTCGCTGCGACCGCCAGAACGCAGCGAATTCCCCGTCCCGGTCCAGTAATTCGGCAGGGGTGCCCTGTTCGGCGATCACCCCGTCCACCAACAGCACGACCCGGTCGGCGTCGGCTACGGTCTCCCAGCGATGGGCGATGACCAGCTGTGTCCGGTCACCACGCTCCGCCATCAGGGCATCCCGGACCGCCGCCTCCGTTCGCGGGTCTGCGAAGGAGGTCGCCTCGTCCAGTACCAGCACCGGTGTATCGGCGAGCAGCGCCCGGGCGATCGAGAGTCGCTGGGTCTCACCACCGGAAAGGCCCGCCTGCACACCGAGCACGGTGTCGTAACCGTGCGGCAGTTCCAGAATCCGGTCATGGATACCGGCCCGCCGGGCGGCGTTCACCACCTCGTCCCGGCCGGCCCGCGGCACTGCCAGGGCGATGTTCTCGGCGACGGAAGCGCGTAGCAACCGCACATCCTGGAAGACGAAGGAAACCCTGCGATAGAGGTCGCCGGCGGCCAGTTCGCGCAGATCCACCCCGCCCAGCCGCACCGAACCGGCGGCCGGATCGAAGAACCGCGGCAGCAACTGGACCAGTGTCGACTTTCCGCTGCCCGACGGTCCGACGACCGCGGTGACCGTACCGGGTTCGAGCACCAGATCGATACCGCGCAGCACCTCGTGGCCGGCGTCGTAGCCGAAGCGCACGCCGCGCAATTCCACCCGGTGTCCCCGCGGCGCGACGGGGTGCGCGGGCTGCGGCAGCGGCGGCTCGGCGAGTACCGCCCGGATCCGCCCGATCGCGCGCCCGGCGGCCTGCATATCGTCGAAACCGTGCCCGAGCGCCGCTACCGGGGCCGTCAAACCCAGGCCGAGCAGTAGGAACGGCAGCAGGTCGGCCGGGGGCAGACCGCCGGAGGTGATCCGGACCGTTCCGCCGATCAACACGATCAGCAGCACGAACGGCGGCGACACCACCACCTGCATGGCGGCGCCGATCCCGGCGAGACCACGCACCATCCGCAGGAAGATATCGGCGAAATCGTCCGCGGCGGAAAGGAACCGGTGATGGGCGCGGCCGGCTTCGCCGAACGCCTTCACCACGGCGATACCCCGGACGAATTCCAGCACCGAATCCGCGATCCGGCCCTGCGCCGCGTCGAACGCCCGCTGTTCACGGAGCCGGGCGGGGGTCATCATGAGCGGAACCAGCGCGATCGCCAGCACCACCGGGATGAGGGTGATCAGGGTGAGCCGCCAGTCGACGGTGAACAGGTAGGCCAGCGACACCAGCGGCACCACGAACGCGGAAACGAGCTCCCCGGGGGTATGGGCGATGAACGGGTGTACCGCACTCACGTCTTCGCCGACCACTTTCGCCAGCTCACCTGTCCGGCGGCGGGAGAACCAGCCGATCGGTACCCGGCCCAGCCGTTGTGCGAGCAGCCGGCGCAGCGACAGTTGCACGCGGGTGTCGAGCAGATGCCCGATACCCGACGAGGCGCCGGTGAACACGAGCCGGACCAGCAGGCCGAGCGCGCCCCCGAGTACGACGAGCCATACGTGCCCCTCGTCCACGGGCCCAGGGGACAGCAGGGTGCGCCCCAGTTCGACGACCGCGAGCAACGGCGCGAGACCCGCGACGGCGCCGACGATCTGCGTCACCACCACCGCGGCGAAACTTCCCACATGCCCGCGGAGCAGTTCGGTAACTCCGGGTGCCCGCGCCGAATCGGTCTCCGCCCGGGGGTCCGGCCGGACCGCGGCCGCATCGGTGATCGTCATCGCCGCGCCCTTCCGGTCGCGCCCGGTGTGGTCGCGGATTTCGTACCGGGGGCCGTACGTACCTGCCCACCGGCGACCGCCCGGGGTCCCGGTACCCCGCCCAGGCGGCTGCGCAGGTGGGCGAGGATATCGGCCCGGGCGGCCGCGGCCGCCGGGACCGCCCCCGGCATGCTGAGGAAGGCGTGTGTCGCTTCGGGATAACGGCTCAGTGTCACCTCGACCCCCGCGCAGCGCAGGCGATCGGCGTACGCCGTGGACTGGTCCTCGAGCGGGTCCAGGCCCGCGGCGAGGATGAGCGCCGGCGCCACACCCGGCAACTCTTCGCTGTACATCGGGGAAATCGTCCGGCGATCGAAGGCTGCGGGGACCGCGAGACGCGGGACGGCGCGGCATTCGGCCGGAGACGCCGTCGGGCTGCCGGCGTTCTCGGTGAACGAGGGGTATTCGAAGGCGCGGTCGGTCCAGTCCAGCTGGGGATTGATCAGTACCTGCGTGCGCAGCTCGGGTCCTGCGTTCACTGCCCGGATCGCGGTGAGAGCCGCCAGCGTGGCCCCGGCACTGGAACCCAGCAGGGCGATCCGGTGCCGGTCCGCACGCCACCGATCGGCCAGCGCGGCCAGCCGGGGGACGGCGTCGTAGGCGTCGTGCACCGGGGCCGGCACCGGGTGTTCGGGCGCGAGCCGGTAGACGAGCGAGACAACCACGGCCGGGCACCGCGCGGCCAGGTGGCTGAGCAGCCAATCGTCCTGATCCGGTGCGCCGCTGATGAGGCCGCCACCGTGGAAGGCGATCACCAGCGGCAGCGGTGGACCTTCTCGCTCGGGGCGGTACACGCGCAGCGGCAGCCGCCGGCCGGGAAGATCGACGGTGTCCTCGGTGATCCGGGCCCCGCGATCGGGCCGGCCCGTGAGGGGCCGCAGCAGCACCGACCCGCGCAAACGGTCCTGTGCCGCGCGGTGTTCGAGGAACTGCTCCGGGGTGACCGAATCCCAATCCGGGGCCGGCCGCAGCTTGTTCAGAATACGCATTCGGAGGGGAACTCTGCCTCGCATGATCTGCCTTTCGTGCCGCGCCGACCAGGCCGGTGGCGCCGATCGCGGAGCGACGGGTCTCGCCGGAGCGTCCGGGAGTCGCAGCTCCTAGGTCGATACTCACGTTCGGCCCCCACGACCCGCGTCCGGCGATGATCGTCGCCGGCTACGTGAATCGGTGTACCGCAGCTGCTTTCGGCTACGTCCGGCTGCGTAACCGGCTGCGCGAATCAGGTTGTCCGGCGGGGCTCAGCGCGAAGACGTGCCGGAAGCCGAACGCGGGGTGGCGGGTGCAGTGACACGTACCGTTCGCCGGTGCGAATCGGGCGCAAAGCATTCGACATGCAGTCCCGCGGCCGTTCGGTGCCGGCCGAAAGTTCTGCCGGGCAGCGGTTATCGCTACTGCGGCGCGCTACGGGGTCGTATCACACAGCCCGGTGCGATACGCGATCACCACCAGCTGAGCGCGGTCCCGGGCACCCAGTTTCGTCATGGCGCGGCTGACATGGGTGCGCGCGGTGGCGGGGCTGAGGAACAGGGCGTTGCCGATCTCGTCGTTGCTCATACCCCGTCCCACCAGTGCGAGAACTTCCCGCTCGCGGTCGGTGAGCACCGCCAGCCGGTCCTCCGCGGTTCGGGCGGCCCGGCGCTGCGCGGTGAACTGGCCGATGAGACGGCGGGTGATCCGGGGCGCGAGCAGCGCGTCACCGGCGGCGATGACGCGGATGGCGTGCAGGAGTTCGGCGGGACCCGCGTCCTTGAGCAGAAACCCGCTGGCACCCGCCTGCAACGCTTCGAAAACGTTCTCGTCGGTGTCGTAGGTGGTGAGGATCAGGACCCGCACCTGCTCCAGCCCGGCGGTTTCGGCGATCCGGCCGGTGGCGCGTATCCCGTCCAGCTTCGGCATCCGGATATCCATGAGCACGACATCGGGGCGGGTGCTGCGCGCCAGTTCGACGGCTTCGGCTCCGTCGGTGGCCTCACCGACCACCGTGATGTCGTCCTCCAGGTCCAGCAGAACCTTGAATCCCGAACGCACCAGCCGTTCGTCGTCGGCGAGCAGCACTTTGATCGGCGGTGTCGCGTTCACGGGTGCGCCCCCACCGGGACCAGCGGCAGGCTGGCGGTGACCTCGAACCCGCCGTTCGGCCGGGGTTTCGCGTCGAGTTCCCCGCCGAGCAGCCGGCAGCGTTCGCGCATCCCGGCGATTCCGCGACCCGACGGCGAACCGGTGCTGGTCTGGGAGGGTGTGCGCGGGCCTTCGTCGATCACCCGGATGTGCAGGGCATCGACCACGGGCTCCAGCGTCACCGTCACCCTGGTCGGTCCCACATGGCGGATCACGTTGGTGAGGGATTCCTGGACGATGCGGTAGGCGGCGCTGCCCACCGCGCTCGGCAGCACCGGCACCGGTTCGGGCTGCTCGACCGCGATATCGAGCCCGGCGTCGCGGGCCTTGCCGGTGAGATCCCGGATCTGGTCGAGTCCGGGAAACGGCTCGCGCTCGTCCCCGTCGCGCAGCACACCGAGGATGGCGCGCATCTCCTGCAACGCGCGGGAACTGGTCTGTTCGATGGTGCGCAAGGCGCCGCGGGCCTGTTCGGGCCGCTTGTCCAGCACATGCGCGGTGACCCCCGCCTGCACGTTGATGATGGCGACGGCATGGGCCACCGTATCGTGCACCTCGCGCGCGATCCGCAACCGTTCGGCATCGACGCGGGCACGGGCCTCGTCCTCCCGCGACCGCTCCGCCAGCTCCGCCCGCTCCTGCGCGTCGGCGGCCATCACCCGGCGCGACCTGGCCGCTTCACCGAGCATTGTGCTGATCACCGACGCCCCGATCCGGAAGAACACCCAGCCGATGGCCGAAACCGGCTCCACATCCGCCCCCGCGATCAGCCAGCCGACCGAGAGCACGGCGATCCCCGCGCCGGCGATCCGCAGCGACCGCTGCCCGTCGCCGTAGGCGGCGAGCGTATACAGCGCGACGAAAAGCCCGAGGTAGGACATCCGGTCGGGGAAATCGAACGCGAAATAGATCAGGCTGGACACCCCGGTGATCGCGAACACCGCCACGGGCGTGCGCCGCCGCGCGACCACCGCGAGCCCACTCACGACAAGCAGGAAATACCCGATCCCCGACACAGGTGCCGAAGCCGGTTCGACCGGTACCGCAACCATCGCACCGAGCACCTGGATCACCATGACGAACAGCGCGAGCACCACATCCGGAAACCAGGTGAACCGGGCAGACAGTTGTCGTGACACCGCCCGCAGATCCATGTGGCGACAGTACGTCATCCGCCGCGGCGCAGGCTCCCCCTGCACGCGCGACCGCATACGACGAGCGACGTAGCCGGCGGGGAAGTCCCTACGCGCATGCACGTACCCCGTCCGTCGCCGCCCGTAGCGCACTGCGTGCGGCGAGGATCATCTGGGGACCTTTGTCGTTCCCGGGTAGCGCCGAGTCCGCCGCGATCATGGAATATCGTGCCGGTCATGACCACGGATGACTGGTTGGCCGACACCCGAACCTCTTATGACACGGTCGCGGTCAGCTATGCCGACCACGTGCGCGGCGCCCTCGCCGGACACCAGTACCTTCGCGCGGCTCTGGCGTTGTTCGCCGACAGCGTGCGGACCGCTGGCGGCGGACCGGTCGCGGACGTCGGCTGCGGCCCCGGTGAAGTCACCGCCCACCTGCATGAGCTCGGTGTCGACGCCTTCGGTATCGACCTCTCCCCGGCGATGATCGACGTGGCCCGGCGCGACCACCCCGGCCTGCGGTTCGAGGTGGGCTCGATGACGGAGCTGAACCTGCCCGTCGCTTCGGTGGCCGGCCTGCTCGCCTGGCAGTCGTTGATCCACATCCCCGACGACGAGGTGCCGACCGTATTCGGGCGCTTCCACCGAGCATTGCGTCCCGGCGGACCGTTGCAACTCCTGTTTCACGTCGGCGACGAGTCGCGGTTGATGACGGAGGGCTACGGCGGTCACCCGATGAAGGTCCATGTCCACCACCGTCAGCCGAACCAGGTGGCATCCTGGCTGCACGATGCCGGATTCGTGGTCGAGGCCCAGATGCTGCTCGACCCGGATGCGAAAGCTCAGCAAGCGATTCTTTTCGCACGCAGTAAGTCCTAACCTGTGCATATGTCGGGCTCGCCACTGGCCGGGTGTGGCGGGTGATCATCTGGCCCTCCGGACGCCAGTGGGCGGGCATCACCGCCGACAAGCTGCGGATCGGAGTCGAGGGCGCCCCTACCCCAACCGGGATACCGCGACCGGCGGGGCGGTCACCACCCGATCAGGCACGAACCCCAACCACGGCAACGTGCACAACGCGATCGCGATACCGAGCCGATCGGCCGGACCACGACCGCGACCGGGATCGACGAACGCCAGATCCGCCGGTGAGAGCGTGAAGAACCGGAACAGCTCCTCGCGGCACGATCTCCGGGAATTCCCGCAGACGAGCCAACTCCTCATCCGCGAACACCCGCGTCGCCACGAAACCGACCTCCCACACCAACCAATAACGTTGGGAGCCGAGCCAACCAGCAACCGGCCATCGCCGCAGACCGAACCAGGGCCTCACCGGCAGTCAGCTGCGGCTACGCCATATCCGTTGGTTTTTCGGCGGTTACTACCGGAACCCCTCGCTGCCCGGGCACCGGCGTGCGGGCCCACCGGTTCGCGTCCGCTGCGCCGGCTCGGTCACGAAACCAGCTATTGTTCGGCGGTTACTCCTGGTCAGGGCGCGGAGTACAGGGTAGGGAGATCGACCAGCAAGGGTAACTCGGGATCGTCGGCCCGCTCCCCGGGTCCTGCACCTACGGCGCGCAGATTCTCGTCGAAACCGGCTCCGCTGTAGCAGGCGAGAACCGTCTCTCGGGTGTCGTACCCCTTCGCCGACAACAATTCTCGCGCCCGGCGTAACCGGTCGACATGGCCGAGGGTCATGGTGGTGTCCCACTTGACCTCACCGAGAGAAAGGATGCGTCGCGGTTTCCCCGGTTCCTCGGCGGCGATCACCGCGACGTCGACCTGTATCTGCCGCTTGTCCTTGGGGTCGCTGAGAGTGCCTGCTGCCACCTGCCCGGGTAGATCGCCGAAGACCTCGGGCCCCACCGACATCGCCCACTCCCGGCAGAGCCCTTCGAAATGCGGGCCGACCACCTGCGACAGGAAGGTGACCCGGGAATTACGCCAGGCGGCTTCCGGATTACCCCGTTCGAGCCGGGTCCATTCCCGGCGCATGATCGCCTCGTAGAACACGATCAGCGGTTCGACGATTCGGAACACGGTCTTCCCCCGGTTGAACGGATCGGCGTCCCGGGTGATCAACTGTGCGTCTTCGAGTACCGACAGCGGATGGCCGATATCGGTGGAACTGCGGCCGATCGCGTTCGCGATCCCGCCGCGGGTCGTCTTTCCGCCGGCGATCGCGCCGAGCACCGCGTGATACAGGGCAACATCCCGGATATCGGTTTCCTCGGCCAGCAGATACCGGGCTTCGCGGAACAGGGGGACCTGCGGGTTCAGCACGGTGCGCAGCACCCAGGAATCGAAATCCGCAAGTGAGCCGGGTGTATCCCCGGCGACGAATTCACGCCGATACGCGGGTGTGCCGCCGGCGATCGCATGTACCAGCACCGCAAGTCGCGGGTCCGTGATTCCCCAGAACCGCGCAGACTCCCGATAGCCGAGCGGTTTGACGACCAACTCCAGGCTGGCCCGTCCGCGCAGGGGAGCGCTGCCGGCCAGCAGCTTGCCCATCACCGCCATGGCCGATCCGCACAACAGCACTCGCGAACCGGCTTTCCGCGCGTTGCCGCGGGGGTCCAGCGCACGCTGCAATATCGACGGGAGCGAAGGACTGGCCCTACTGAGATACGGGAACTCATCGATGACTATCAAGCCGTCCCCCACGACGGCGAACAATCGTTCGAGCGCCTCGTCCCAGTCGCGGAACGCGTACCGCCCACCGCCGGCGTACGCGGCGACGGCTTCGCCGAATCCACGTAACGCCTCGACCTCCGCGGCGTCGGTCGCGGTGAAGAAGAAACCGTCACCCACTTCTGCCAACGCGTCCAGCAGGTACGTCTTGCCCTGGCGTCGCCGGCCGCTCACGATACCCAGCCGGACATCCGGGCTCGGTGAGGTCGCGAAACGCACGAGTCCGTCCCATTCGCGGTCGCGGTTGAACACCCGCTCGGGCTTCGTCCACTTCATGGTTAGAACTATACTTCTAAGAAGTACACTTCTATGGGAAAAACTGCTGGTGAATCGCCGGAGCCGGACTCGCACGGGGACCACATTCGCCGCCCGGCTCGCAACACCATCCGGGACCGGCCCCGGAACGCTCGGTTTCGGGGTCTACATCTGGTCGAACGCACCGTTTCGAGCGGCTGCGGCGAAGGTGTCCCATTGGCCCGGGCCGAAGACCAGGGCCGGGCCGGTGGGATTCTTGGAGTCTCGGACGCCGACGTGTCCACCGTCGAGGAACGCGACCTCGACGCATTCCTTGGTGCCGCCGCTGCGGCTGCTCTTGAACCATGTGGCGCCGGATAGGTCAATGTTCACCGGTGGTGCTCCCTCGCGAGATTACGCAGCAGATTGCGGCTGCAGACCGCGTCCAGTGTTGCCCGCTGGATGCGGTCGTATGCCTCTGTATACCGACGTACGATACCGATTTTCTCGCTGTACATGTCCCCGGTGTAGTTCTCGGCGTACACGATCGTCGGTTCGACCGGTTTGCCGTGGCTGTCCGCGGCGAACTCCATGATCACGAATGGGCCGATCTGTTCGCCCGCAGGCATTCCGGCCGAAAAGGGCAGGATACGCAGGCTCACATTGGTGAGTGTGCTGGCGTCTGCCAGGTGTCGCAGCTGAGTTGCCATGATACGCGGACTTCCGATCATCCTGCGCAGCACGGTTTCCGCAAGGACAACCTCCAGATGCGCGGGGCGCCTCTTCCGGGTTATCAGTGTTTGCCGACGAAGTTTGAGCTGTACCCGGCTCTCCCGTTCGTCGCGACTGTCCCCCGGACTGGCTACTTGTGCCAGAACTCGTGCGTAATCTCCTGTCTGGAGTAGACCGGGTACGAGGTCGGGTTGGTAAGTGGTGAGAGTTCGCGCGGCGGACTCCAAACCCATGTACACGCTGAAGTTGGCCGGAATAACCCCGCCGTACTCATGCCACCACGACTTCTCAGCGGCTTGCTGCGCCAATCCCCGTAGCCCCGCGGCGCGATCGTTGTCGATCCCGTAGATCTCGATCAACCCGTCGAGATCGCGGATCCGGATTTTCTGGTTCTGCCCCGTCTCGATGCGCTGCAGACTGCTGCGGCTCCACTCCATGAGGCCCGCCGCATCCGCCAGCGTCAGACCGACCGCTTCCCGGGCCTCCCGCAGGTACCTGCCCAGCTGGCGTCTGGTGATACTGCTGTCCCGCTCCGTCAAAACGTTCCCCTTTTGCGTGGATGAGAAAGCACCGAACGGGGATCGATCCTCACAGCCGCGCGGCAGCGGCACAGCGGGTTCCGGGATCTTGCTCCGGGTTCCCGGTCGAGCCAAGCGTTTTCGCTGGTCGCGTCCCGATTTCCGCGACTCCGATGACCGATTCACGCGTGCGCGACGTACATCGCGCAGAAGACCGGGCGAGTATGGGGCGTGATTCCGCAAGATCGGCGACGACGTCCCGATCGGCGCGCGCCCAGATCTTGACCGCCCTGCATCCGATGAACGACCACGAACTCCGGCGACAACGCTGGGAGACCGCCGCGCCCATCACCATCGGTGACAATGTCTGGCTCGGCGCCGGTGTGATCGTCTGTCCGGGGGTCACGATCGGCACGAACGCGGTTGTCGGTGCGGGCAGTGTGGTGACCAGGGATGTGCCTCCACAGGTGTCGCGGCGGGGAATCCGTGCCGTGTCGTCCGGCAACTGGCTCCTGCGTACGTTGACCTTGACGTTGGGTCAACCTCGCACCATGGCCGGGTGATCAACGGAATCGAAGACAGCTCGGCAAGGCAGGGCGAGTATCCCGGTGTGCATCGTTATTCGATCGGCCACGACGACGTCACCATCTCGGTATCGCGTGGCGGCCGTGGGCGACTTGTCGTTGTCTGCCCGGGCCTGTATTCCACGCAGGCGGGGCTACAGGTGCTGATCGAGTTACTGCGGCGCGACCATGACGTGGTGGCCTTCGACCTCCGCGGGCACGGGCTCAGTTCGGCCGCGGGGCAGTACACATTCGCCGGGTTCCGCGCAGATCTGGTGTCGGTGCTGGCGGAGCTGAAATCGTCCGCGCCGGCGCCCGTGCTCGTGGGTTACTCGCTGGGTGCGGACCTGGCGGTGCACTACGCGTCCGAGCATCCCGGCGCGGTGGCGGGGCTCGTCCTCATCGACGGGGCGAATCCGATACCGGAGCCGTTCATTCCGCCGGCGGAGGTGCCGGAGTTCCGGGCGATGTGGGAGAACTCGGCGGACGCGGACGGACCGGAAGACGCTGCCCGCCGGGTGTTGCTCACCGGAACACAGGCGCTCGACCTGAACCTGGAGCTCGACATGATCCGGACCGGAGAGCTACTCGGCCGGTACCGGAATATCGGTGTTCCGATCGGCATGGTGCTATCGGCCGTGATGGCCGGCGGAGGCGGTGACGAGCGGACGCGGTGGCGCAATCGGAACTGGCGGGCCGGAATCGAACGGCTGTCCCGTGAGCGGCCGGATATCACGACTACCTGGCTGCAGGCCGATCACCGGCTGGTGGTGACCCATGCGCCGGAGATCGCGCGGATCGTCGCGGAGCGTATCGCCTGCTTGCCGGATCCGGGAGACTGAACCGGTGCTGACCATCGGCGAACTCGCCGCGTATGCGGGGGTGACGGTGCGCGCGGTGCGGCATTACCACGCCAAGGGCCTACTGCCGGAACCGGAACGCGACCACTCCGGCTATCGGCGCTACGACGCCGAGGCGGTGATCGAACTGATCAAGATCCGGACACTGGCCGAAGCCGGTGTACCGCTGGCGCGGGTGCGGGAACTGCTGGCTGCCGGTGCAGCCGAATTCGCCACGGCGGTCGGGGAGATCGACCGGCGACTGCATGCGGAGATCCGGGAGCGGCAGCGGCGCCGGGACCGGATCGCCCGTCTCACCGCCGGCGATGGCCTGGTACTGCCGCCCGAGGTCGTGGATTTTCTCGACCGGCTCCGGGCGCTCGGCATCGACGAGCGGATCGTCCGCTTCGAACGCGACGGCTGGATTCCGCTGGCGGCGCGCTCACCCGAGCGGGTCCCGGAGTGGATCGCCCGTAAACAGGAGCAGCTGACAGACCCGCGGCTCGTCCACTTCTATCGCACGCTGGGCCGGGTTCTCGATCTGCCCGACGACGATCCGGCACTCGTCGAACTGGCCGATTCGATGGCCGCCTACATCACCCAGCTGGCCGCTGAGCACGGTGAGGACTATCTCGACGACTCCGAGCTGCCGGCGCCGTTCGCCGAGCTCTTGGACACAATGGCATTCGACACCGCGCCACCGGCTCGCCGGTTGATCGAATTACTCCGGACGCGTGGCTGGACAGGTTGGACCAAACTCGGCCGAGTATCACCCGCCAGGCAGCGGCCCGCGGGTACTTGTCCGGCCGACACCTGGTGATACTGCTGTTCCCGGTGATGTCGGGTCTGCTCGTGGTCGCGGTCGATTTCCCGCGCTTCGCCGGAAACTGATCCGGATATCGAGGGTCCGGTGGCCCGGCGAGTGGCGCCGGGTCAGGCGATGGCCGGGCCGCGGGAGCGGCGGGCTACCAGGGAGCTGTAGAGATACCACCAGGTGCGGGCGTCGGTGGGGTCGAGGCCGGTGAGTTCGCCGATGCGTTGCATACGGTAGTCGACGGTGTTGGGGTGGACGTCGAGTTGGCGGGCGGTACGGGTGCGGTTGCGGTTGGTGTCGATATAGGTCTGCAAGGTCTGCAGCAGTTCGGGGTGGCTGTCCAGCGGGTCGAGGAGCCGGTCGAGGTGGGTGCGGCCGACGCCGGGGCGGGTCAGCTGGTATTCCAGGGCCAGTTCGGCGAAACGGTGGACCCGGGCCTCGAGCCCCAGCTGTTCGACGATGTCGAGCAGTTCGTGGGCCTGGCGGGTGGCGGCCGGGATGTCGTCGGGGGTGGCGGATACGACGGCCGCGGTGATTTCCACGAGGGTTGCGGCGGAGAGGTTCCGGACAAGATCATCGATTCCGTCCTCGGTGCACGCGTCGGCGGGCACGAGGATGGTCCCGCCGTCCACCGAGAGCAGCGGCAGCGCCCGGCCGTCGAGCAGTGTGGCCAGGGCGGATTGCAGTCTGCGCAGTTTGCGGCGGGCGACGACCTGGCGGTCCAGGCGCGGATCGTTCTCGTCCCGGTGGGCGGGCACGGCCAGGGCGAGCACGTGATACCGGTCGGCGATGGGGATACTCGCGTCGCGGGCCATGGCGGTGGCGCTGTGGCCGCCGAGCAGGGCCGAAGTCACCGTGTGCACATCGGTGTGGTGTTCGGTGGCAACGCTTTTGAGTTCGCGAATATAGGTTTTGCTGACCGTGGACGTGATCAGGGCGAGTAATTCGACCGAGGCCGTCATCGCCGCGGTGATCTCGACGCCGGGCTCGTGGCCGGTGCGCGGGATCAGCAACTCCAGGCCGCCTTTCACGCCTTCGTGGGCGGCGTGCAGTACGGTGCCGATCGCGATACCGTCGCGTGCCCAGCCGGCGGCGGCGACCGCGAGCCGGTCGAGGTGCTGGGGCGGGCGTTCACCGCGCAGCCGCTGGATCAGCCAGCCGAGGCATACCCGGATCACCGCGGTGAGCTCGCCCCGCAGCGCGTTGTCCGGTGCGGTCACGCACAATGCTCCGGACCGGCCGAGGTGGGCCACCACCTCACGGGCAAGCCGATGCGTATCGGTTGCCGGTGGGATGGGGAGATGTTTGCCCGCATCGAGTTCGTGGCGAACGGCGCTCTCGATAATCACCGGGGACCTCCTTGTCACCGCAGAATCGGTATGCCCGGCGCGACGGCCGGGGACCGAGCCGACGCCGGTCACGGTGTGGCGGGCGCCGGTTCTGATCACACGGTAATCTGAGCGACCGCTCACCTTCTACTCCGCTTTGGGTGACCGGCGGTAACCTCTAAATTACGCTTATGACCAGGAAGGATGTGAATTCCTGATCGGCAATGGTGTGTTAGGTCGAGCTGATTGCCCCGACTACTCACTTTTCGCCAGAGTCGCTCACGCGGCCGGGCGGCGCTCGATCTCGGATTCGATCCAGCGGCCGATCATCCGGGCGGTCATATTCAGTGCCTCCCGGCGCTCGCCGTCGTCGACCTCGAGGGCCGACGCCCGCAGTACCGCCGCGAACATCGTGTTGATCAGAACGAAGGTCATGGTGTCGTATTCGCGATCGTCACCGGGCCCCAGCATCTGGATCAGCATCACCTTGACCAGGATGCGCAGGCGGGGTTCGAACTCCGGTATGCCGCTGTTGTAGAACTGCACCCCGGCCACCAGTGCTCGGACCAACGGGGCGTTGGCCACCAGTTCTTCGGTGATGATCTCCAGAAATCCGGCCACCAGTTCCTCGGGCGAGTAACCCGAGGGCCCGGCCAGCTGATTGGTGATCCGCTGCTCGATGGTCCCGAGCAGCCGTTCGAGCAACTCGTCGACGATCACGGCCCGGTCGGTGAAGTAGCGGTAGACGGTGCCGATACTGACACCGGCTTCCGCCGCGATCCGGTTCGTCGAGGTGTCTGCGATACCGCGTTCACCGAAGAGCCGGGCGGCGGTGTCGAGAATGTGCTCGCGGGTCGCCCGCGCGCGTTCCTGGGTCGGGCGCCTACGCTGACCTGCTCTGGCGGGCACCGCTTCCTCCTGTTCCTGCGCGAAGACGAGCTTGCCCAGCTTAGTGCGGGATGGATTGCCGGACGGTGAAATCGCCGCTTCGTGCGCCTGCCGAGATTTCCGGAAGGGCCGGCCGCGTCGCGATGGCGCCGGCCCCTCGCGTATCGGCTGCGCCGACGGTAGTGTGACCGCCGTTACACGGGGGAGTGCGGAGGTGCGGATGGCTACGGATCGGGTTCCCCGCGGGCGTCTGGTCCGGGGAAGCACGCTGGGCAGGCTGGCCGCGGGCCAGCTGATCCGGGACGCCGGCACCAAGGTCGCGATGCTGGGCAAGCCGGAACAGGCGCAGCGCGCGCTGGCCGAACGATCGACCCTGCAGGCGGCGCAGCAGATGGTCACGGTGCTGGGCGGTATGAAGGGCGCCGCCATGAAACTCGGGCAGATGCTGTCGGTGCTCGATCTCGACCTCGTGCCGGAATCCCACCGCGAACTGTTCCGGCGCAAACTCGCCGAACTGCGCGACCGCGCACCGGAGTTCCCGTTCTCGGCGATGCGCGCGGTGATCGAAGACGATCTGGGCCGCCTCTCGGCGGTCTTCGCCGATATCGACGAGACACCCATCGCCGCCGCCTCCATCGGACAGGTCTACCGGGCCCGGTTGCGCGACGGCCGGTTCGTGGCGGTCAAGGTCAAATACCCCGGCGTCGACGAGGCCGTGCACGCGGATATGCGCAACCTGAAGATGTTCGGCAAACTGTGGAAAGCCGCGCTGCCCAGCGCCGCCGACGCGGGCGTACTCGACGAGATCGCCCGCAATATCGGCGGCGAACTCGACTATCCACGCGAGGCCCGCAACCAGCGCCGCGTCGCGCAGCGCTACCGCGGGCACCCCTTCGTCACCGTTCCCGACTGCGTCGACGAGTATTGCGGCCCCAACGTTCTGGTCACCGAATTCGTGGACGGGCAGCCGTTCGATGCCCTGCGGGCCCTGCCCGACGACGACCGGGCCCGCCTCGGCGAGCTCATCTACCGCTTCTACATCAACACCCTGTTCACCGATTACGAATTCTGCGGCGACCCGCACCCCGGCAATATGATGCTCGCCGCCGACGGGCGGCTCGCCTTCGTCGACTTCGGTCTCTATCACCGGATGGACCCGGTTCACGCCGATTTCGAACGCGACTGCCTGCGCGCCGCCGGGCAACTACGCGGCCGGGACCTCTACGACGCCTGGGTCGGCCGCGGGATCATCGACCCGCAGGCCGGGGTCACCGTGGACGAATGCCTGAACTACGTCTGGGCGGCCGCGGGCTGGCATCTGCTCGACGAGGAGGTCACGATAACCCCCGAATTGGCCACCGGCGCCGTGGTTCTCGCCATGGATCCACGGGCCACCGAATTCCGCGGTATGCACCAGCAGTCGCTGCCCCCCGAACACGTCTTCTCCCGCCGCGCGGACCTGTTCACGTTCGCGGTGCTGGGCCAGCTGGTCACCACGAACAACTGGCACCGGATCGCCCGGGAATGGCTCGAGGACGAGGCCCCCACGACCGAGATCGGACGGGCGATCGCGGGGTGGCGGGCCGCCTGCTGAGAAGCGGCCCGTCAGCGCAGGGCGGTGGCGAGCGCGGCGATGTGCTCGGCCGGTGGGTCGTAGCCGGGGAAGTAGCAGCACACGCGGTCGGCGACGTCGGCGAAACGGCGTGTGATCTCGGCGGCGCAGTCTTCCGGGGTACCACGCACCGCGAGTGTTTCCAGCATGGGCTCCGAGATCCGGTCGAACATGGTCATGATGTCGCCGGATTTGGAGAGGGCGTTGAGTTCCGGCTGGAGATCGCCCCAGCCCTCGACATCCAGGACGGGACGGTACGCCGGTGTCGAACCGTAGAAGGCCAGCAGACCGCGCACACCGGTCGAGGCGGCCGCGAGTTCGTCCGCCGAGCGGCCCATGGCGACGATCACCTGCGGGTACAGCGGGAACTTCGAGCGGCCCGCCCGTTTCATCCCCTCCGCCACCGCGGGCAGGGTTCTTTCCCGGAAATGGCGGTGACTGTGGAACGGCATCACCAGCAGCCCGTCGGCGACCTCGGCGGCGGTGCGGGTCATGACCGGCCCCAGCGCACCGAGCAGCACGGGCGGCGGACCGTACGGGTTGGGACCGGGAACGAAGGTCGGCGGCATCAGGGTGTGCCGGGTGTACTCGCCCCGGAAATCCAGCGGAGTGCCGTCCTGCCATGAGGCGAGGATTGCCCGCACGGCCAGCACGATTTCCCGCATCCGCGCCGCCGGAGCCGACCATGTCGCGCCGTAACGCTTCTCGATATGCGGCCGGATCTGCGAGCCGAGCCCCAGCCGGAACCGCCCGCGCGACATCAATTGCAGATCCCAGGCGGCATGTGCCAGATGCATCGGGCTGCGGGGCAGAGCGATCGCGACATTGGTCATCAGATCGGTATCCACCCGGCCCGCCACCGCCGCCAGCGGCAGCATGACGTCGTGCGGGCCTTCGAAGGTGAACAGTCCCGCGGCGCCTGCCTCGACGAGAACTCGGGCGCGCTCCGCACAACGGTCCGGGCGGGCATCCAACTGGAGGTCGAGCAACATCAAACCATCCAACTGCATTCCAGGGCGGACCGCGGTCGAATCGTCGGGAAGACGTTGTCGCCGGCGAAAGTTCTGCCGGGAGGACAAGGGCCCAGGGACACATGAGCGTCCACCGGCAGTCATGAGCGGTCCGCCCGGAAACCGGCGAGGGGGGGGGGGGGGGGGCCCCCCCCGGGGGGGGGGGGGGGGCGCGGGCGGGGGGGCCGCGGGGGGGGGGGGGGGGGGGGGCGG
>NZ_JARWPM010000388.1 GCF_029869215.1 Nocardia carnea | reverse complement strand
GGCGGGCGGCGGGCGGCGCCCCCCCCCCCCCCCCCCCCCCGCGGCCACCAAGGGGGGCCAAAACCCGTGCCGCCGGAGGCGGCACCAAAAACACAGGGGCAAAAACCCGCGGTGCCGCAGGCGCCGCAAAATAACACAGTGAGAATCGCAGATCGAGGTATTGCTCTGGCGGATCGCGCGGTGCGGGTGGTCGATCCCCAAGGGGAGCTGACGCGGACCGTCGAGCGGGCCGCGCGCAATGCGTGGGCGTTGACGTTCGGTGACGGTGTGGAGGGTCGGCGGCCGACTCCCGCGACCGTGTTGTGGGATGAACCGCATCGGCAGTTGCGGCGTTTCGAACCCGAGCCGGTGGCCGGTCGCGGCCGGTCGCGGCCCGCGGTGCTGCTGGTGCCGCCGCTGGCGGCGCCGGCCAGTTGCTTCGATCTGCGGCCGGGGCAGAGCCTGGCGGAGTTCCTGCTGGCGACCGGCCGCTCGCCGTACGTGATCGATTACGGCGAGATCGGCTACGCCGATCGCCGGATGGGTTTCGAGGATTGGGTGTACGACATCATTCCCGAGGCCATCCGGCGCACCGCCGCCGACCGGGAGGGTGCGGACGGCGATCCGCGGGTGGATCTGGTGGGCTGGTCGCTGGGCGGCACCATGGCGCTGCTGGCGGCCGCCGCGGATGCCGAGCTGCCGATCAGGTCCATTACGGCGGTCGGATCGCCGCTGGACTACAACGCGATGCCGGGGACACCGCACCTGGCGGCGCTGGCGCGGCGCACCGGGACCGGGGCCGCCGTGGGTGCGGCGCTGCGCGCGGTGGGCGGGGTGCCGGCGCCGCTGACCCGGTTCGCCTATCGCGTCACCGCGTGGGATCGGGAGGTCAAACGGCCGTGGTTCGTGGCGGGGAATCTGGCGCGTACCGAATCGCTGGCCCGGATGGAGGCCGTCGACCGGTTCATGTCGGAGATGCCGGGTTATCCGGGGCGGATGTATCAGCAGCTGTGGAACCATCTGGTGTTGCGTAACGAAATCGGCCGGGGCGTGGTCGATTTCGGCTCGGGGCCGATTCGGCTGGCCGATATCACTGCGCCGGTGCTGCTGGTGGGCGGGCCGTCGGATGTGATCACTCCGGCGCGTGCGGTCGAACGTGGGGTGCGTACCCTCACCGGCGCCGCGGCGGTGCACTACGAGACCGCACCCGGCGGGCATCTGGCGATCCTGACCGGTGCCACCGCCCGCGACACCACCTGGAGCTACCTCGACAAGTTCCTCACCACACCGGTGTGACCGCGATCGCCGGGCGCGGGCGGGTACTACGCTGGAGTTCCATGGGAGCACCACAGTCACCCGCCGCGCCGGGTGTCACGCCGAGCGAGCAGGCCACCGCACTCATCCCCGCCGATCATCCCGGTGTCACGGATCTGTTCGCCGTACTGGCCTACGGTGAGATATCCGCCTTCTACCGGCTCGCCGAGGAGGCCGCGCTGTCGCCGACCCTGCACGGCAAGGTCGCGGTGGCCCGGATGGCGGCCGCCGAACTCGCGCATTTCGAACGGCTGGAAGCGGCGCTCACCGCACGCGGCGCCGAGGTGTACGCGGCGATGGCGCCGTTCACCCGGGCGCTGGACGATTACCACCGCTCCACCGACCCGTCGACCTGGCTGGAATCCATGGTGAAATTCCACGTCGGCGACGGTATCGCCGCGGATTTCTACCGGGAGATCGCGGGGGTGCTGAGCCCTGATGTGGCCGAGGTGGTGCGTGATGTGCTGGCGCAGACCGGGCATTCGGAGTTCGTGATCGACGAGGTCCGCCGGGCGGTGGCCGCGAGCCGGTCCGAGCGCGACCGGCTCACCCTGTGGGGCCGCCGCCTGCTCGGCGAGGCGATCACCCAGGCCCAGTATGTGATGGCGCAGCGCGACGAGCTCACCGAACTGGTGCTGGCCGCCACCGGCGACCTCAACGGCATCGCCACTCTCTTCGACCGCATGCAGACCGCTCATTCGGAACGTATGGCGGTCCTCGGATTGTGATTCCGGCGGGCCGATACCCGTGGCTCGGCCCGCACCATCCTCGCCGGGATGCTCTGCTGCGGCGCCCTGGCCCTTTCCGAACGCGGGAGCTGCCGGGGCCCATCTGGGCGCCTCGCCGGACTCGCCGCCGACTTTGCCCCGATCGGTCGCGCGCCGCGGGTGGGCTCGGCCGGTGTACGGCGTTGTTCGCTGAGGGCGCACCCGGCCTGTACCCGCGGTGTACCGGGCTCAACTAACCTTGCCAGGACAGCACACAGGACTCATAGTTCGGAGGTTGGCCGTGGAGGTCAAGATCGGTATTTCGGATAGCCCGCGCGAGCTCGTCATCTCCAGTGCACAGACCCCGGACGAGGTCGAGGCCCTGGTGTCCGAAGCTCTGGGTTCCGCCGGCGGGGTGCTCACGCTGGCCGACGAGAAGGGCCGCAAGTACCTGATCCAGGCCGCGAAGGTCGCCTATGTGGAGATCGGCGCCGCCACCGGCGGCCGGGTGGGTTTCGCCGCGGTCTAGGTCCGCCGGAGAACATCGAAGCCCCCGCCCGATGGGCGGGGGCTTCGTGCGTTATCCGATCGGATGCAGCGGTACGTGTTTGAGACCGCCCCAGGCGAGTGCGACCGTCGTGTCGACGGCTTCGTCCTTGGGGATCGGCCGGTCGGCCTCGAGCCAGTACCGGGCGGTGAACTGGCTGGCGCCCACCAGGCCCACGGCGAGGATCCGGGCCCGGTAGGGGTCGAGGCCGGAGTCGTGGGCGACCAGGTCGTATACGGCGTCCACGCAGGCTTCGGTGGCCTGTTCCACGCGACGCTGCACCTGGGGTTCGTTGGTGAGGTCGGATTCGAAGACGAGGCGGAAGCCCTGCATCTCGTTGTCGACGAAATCGTAGTAGGCGGCAACGGCCGCGCGGACGCGCTGTTTGTTGTCGGTGGTGGAGCGCAGCGCCTGGCGCACACTCGACACCAGCATGTCCACATAGTTCTGCAGCACCGCCAGATATAGTTCCAGCTTGCTGGTGAAGTGCTGGTAGAGCACCGGTTTGCTGACGCCCGCGCACTGGGAGATCTCGTCCATTCCGGCGGCGTGATAGCCGCGGAGCACGAAGACCTCACTGGCCGCGGCCAGAAGTTGCTGGCGTCGTTCGTCACGTGGAAGCCGGGTGCCACGTTTGGGGGCGGTGCCGGACGAGGAGCGCGACGTCATCCGGTCCACGAGGTCGGTCATATTCGGATCTCCCAGTCGATTCCCCGGCAAAGGGGTGTGTACCGGGTCTTTCGAGCACCATACTCGCTCACCGGGCTGTTGCCGACCCGGGTCGGCGAACCCGGTGCCGGTAGCGGCGATATGCCTGTGCTGCGCAGATGCTCCAATCGGTCCGGACCGGACGGTATCCGGAGCCCCGGGGGCCGCCGTTTCCCCGGTCCGCCGGGCCTGTGAGAGTCTGGACTGTGTGACCGACCGACCGGACAGCTCCTCCGGCGGCGGGCGCGACGCGCACCGCCCCCACGATCCGGACGCCGCGGTCGCCGACCAGGCGACCGGATCCGGCTCCGCGCTGGTGCGAGTGGACGAATCCCGGCAGCCGCTCGCCGCGCGCTGGGATCCCACCGCGGATCCGCCGACTCCTGGGCCTTCCCGTACCGGCCGGTCGCGGCTGCGGCGGTTCACCGCGCGCTACGGCTGGCGGGCCTACGCGCTGCCCCTGCTGCTGATCCTCACCGGCGTCGTCGTCTTCGACGCGGTCCGCGCCGGGCCGGGAACCCTGGCCGAACCCGCCGACCCGGCACCGGGTGTGCTCGGGACCCCGCCGGCCAGTGCCGGCGTCATCGGTGCGCCGCCGGGTGACGGCGAGTTCCCCGCGGACCTGCCCGTCGGGGCCCTGCCCGCGGGCGGGAAGTTCACCGAGGCGGGTAAGGGCACTTGGCGGATCGTGCCGGGCACCTCCGAGCGGGTCGGTGCGGGGGAGCAGTTCACTTTCACCTACACGGTCGAGATCGAGAACGGGATCGATACCCGGGAGTTCGGCGGCGACGAATCGGTGGCCCGGCTGGTGGAATCCACCCTCGGTAATCCGAAGAGCTGGATCCACGACCGGAAATTCGCGTTCCAGCGCATCGATCGCGGCGAACCGGATTTCCGGGTATCGCTCACCGCCCGCGCCACCACCCGCACGGCGTGCGGTTTCGAGATTCCGATCGACTCGTCCTGCTACAACTCCGATCAAGGCCGGGTCATCCTCTCGGAGGCGCGCTGGGTGCGCGGTGCGCCGGCCTTCGCCGGGGATATCGGGTCGTATCGGCAATACCTGGTCAATCACGAGGTGGGTCACGCCATCGGCTACCACGCGCATCAGCCGTGCGCGACCGAGGGCGGGCTCGCGCCGGTGATGATGCAGCAGACCTTCGGCACCGCGAACAACGAGATCGCCGCCCTGGACCCGTCCGGCGTGGTGCCGATGGACGGGAAAACCTGCCGCTTCAATCCCTGGCCCTATCCGCGCGGCTGAGCCCGGCCGCGGCGCTCACCCGCGGGCGGGACCGCCGGTCGCGGTCCGGCGACCGAGCCCCCCGGGACCGGTAGCGCCCAGCCCGGGAGCCGGCCGGTACGACTGCCGAGCCCTGGGCGCGGGGTGCCGACGGGTGCCGGGAAGAATGCTCGGCGCACCCGCGTTGTACCCGGAACCGACGCCGGTGCGACCGGTCGGCGCAGCGGCCACGGGTCACCGTCCGTTCGGCCGTACCGCGCAACCGCAACCCGGCCATTCGATACGAGGAGTTCGCAGACGTGTCATCACCGAAGTCCCTGCCCCCACTTGTGGAGCCTGCCGCGGAGCTGACCAGGGACGAGGTCGCCCGGTACAGCCGCCACCTGATCATTCCCGATCTGGGGATGGACGGGCAGAAACGGCTGAAGAACGCGAAGGTGCTCGTGATCGGCGCGGGCGGGCTGGGCTCGCCGGCCCTGCTGTATCTGGCCGCCGCCGGGGTGGGGACGCTGGGCATCGTCGAATTCGACGAGGTGGACGCCTCCAACCTGCAGCGCCAGATCATCCACGGCGAATCCGATATCGGCCGGCCCAAGGCCGACAGCGCCCGCGATTCCATCCTGGAGATCAACTCGGGGATCGATGTGCGGCTGCACAAGATCCGGCTGGAACCGGAGAACGCGGTGCAGCTGTTCGCCGAATACGACCTGATCGTCGACGGCACCGATAACTTCGCCACCCGCTACCTGGTCAACGATGCCGCCGTGCTGGCCGGTAAGCCTTATGTCTGGGGTTCCATCTACCGGTTCGAGGGCCAGGTCTCGGTGTTCTGGGAAGACGCCCCGGACGGCCGCGGGATCAACTACCGCGACCTGTACCCGGAGGCCCCGCCGCCCGGGATGGTGCCGTCCTGCGCCGAGGGCGGTGTGCTGGGCGTGCTGTGCGCGTCCATCGGTTCGGTCATGGTGACCGAGGCGATCAAGCTCATCACCGGTATCGGGGACCCGCTGCTCGGCCGGCTCATGGTCTACGACGCCCTCGATATGAGCTACCGGACCATCAAGCTGCGCCGCGACCCTGCCCGGCAGCCGATCACCGAACTGATCGATTACGAGGCCTTCTGCGGTGTGGTGTCGGAGGAAGGCCAGGCCGCGGCGGCCGGCTCGACCGTGACCGCGCGTGAGCTCAAGGACATGCTCGACGCCGGCGATGTGGAACTGATCGACGTCCGCGAACCCGTGGAATGGGACATCGTGCATATCGAGGGCGCCACGCTGATCCCGAAAGACCGCATCCTCTCCGGCGAGGCACTCGCCGAACTTCCGCAGAACCGCAAGATCGTGCTGCACTGCAAGACCGGGGTGCGTTCGGCCGAAGCCCTGGCCGCGCTCAAACGCGCCGGTTTCGCCGATGCGACCCACCTGCAGGGCGGCGTGATCGCTTGGGCTCACCAGGTGGATCCCTCACTGCCGGTGTACTGATCCCGGCAGGCGGGCGGCGGACCACCGGCCGCCGTCCGTGCGGGCCCGGCCGGAGCCGGGTCGACTTCCCGGCGCTCGGGAAGGCCCGGGTGATCGGTCTGTGACAGGGCGGTGACCGTACCGGAATACCGTCCGGGCCGGGGGGATACCGCAGCGGGCGGCGGCGTGTCGCGGCCCGGCCACGGCCCGGTGTGGCGCACTGGACGGGGTCGGCGCCGGGAGTACGGTACGGCCCGTGACCACCACTGTCGAACCCCCCGAGCATGTGCGGGCCACATTCGGTCTGCGCGAACTGGATCCGGTCGCCCTCGGTGACTGGGAGGGCGGCTGGCGCCTCGGTGACGTGGTGCTCAGCCCCGTCGCCGATCACGCCCGGGCGGCGTGGTCGGCCAAGGTCCGGGAGAGCCTGCGGGTGGACGGGTTGCGGCTGGCCCGGCCGGTGCGGGCGACCGACGGCCGGTACGTGGTGTCGGGCTGGCGGTGCGATACCTATATGCCCGGTGCGCCGGAACCGCGGCACGACGAGGTGGTCTCGGTGTCGTTACGCCTGCACAAGGCGACCGCGACCTTGGAGCGGCCGCGTTTCCTGTCCCAGCCGCCTGTGACCCCGTGGCTGGACGTGGACGTTTTCGTGGCCGCGGATCGGGCGGCCTGGGAGACGGTGCCGCTGCGGACGTTGCGCGCGGCGGGCGCGGTGATGGAGAACTCGCCGGACGGCCGGCACAGTGTGGACCTCATCGGTCAGCTGGCCACGCTGCGTAAACCGGTCCGCAGCCCCGCGCAACTCGTCCACGGGGATTTGTTCGGGACGGTCCTGTTCGCCGGCGCGCAGACCCCCGGCCTGACCGATATCACCCCGTACTGGCGGCCGCCGGCGTGGGCGGCGGGGGTGATCGTGGTGGACGCGCTGTCGTGGGGCGGGGCCGACGACGGGCTGCTGGAGCGGTGGGCCGATCTGCCGGAATGGCCGCAGATGCTGCTGCGCGCGGTGATCTTCCGGCTGGCGGTGCATGTGCTGCATCCCCGGTCGACCCCGGAAGCACTGCCCGGGCTGGTGCGCACCGCCGATATGGTTCGTTTCCTGGTGTGACGGGAAATGCGAAGGGGGCGGCCGGGCTTTTAACCCCCCGCCCCCGGGCAGCGCGAGACCCTGGGGGGGGGGCCCGCGGGGGGGCCGGGGGCCCGGGCCCGCGGCCCCCCCGCGCGCCCCCCCCCCCCCGCCCCCGGTCGTCCGGCGGCCGGCCGTTAAAACCCCGCCCCCCCCCTTCGCATTTCCCGTCACACCAGGAAACGAACCATATCGGCGGTGCGCACCAGCCCGGGC
>NZ_JARWPM010000387.1 GCF_029869215.1 Nocardia carnea | reverse complement strand
CCCGCCCCCCCCCCCCCGCGGCGCCCCCGTCCCCGCGCGGGGGGGGCGGCCCCCCCCCGCCCCCCCCCCCCCCCCCCCCCCCGCGCCCCGCGCCCCCCCCCGCCGCGGCCCCCCCCCCCCCCCCCCCCCCCCCCCCCCCCCCCCCCCCCCCCCCGCCCCCGCCCCCCCCGGCCCCCCGGGGCCCCCCCCCGGGGTGGGGCGCACGCGCCCCACACCAGGAGCAGAAAGACCCGCGGTCGTTGCGGTCCCGTGGTGGGTCGACAATGATTTGTGTCCGGCCGGCTCATTCCGGTTCCGGACATGCGAAAGCCCCTGCCGACTGGGACTCGGCAGGGGCTTTCTTACTGGTCAGGACAGATACGGGTTACTCGTCGTCCTGGCCGAGGTAGGCCGCCACTTCGGCGATGCTGTCCTCGGTGGGCGGTTCGTACTTGGCCCGGTACAGCTTCGGCGGTGCGTAGTCGGCGCTGAACGCGGTCCCGGTGCCGGTGAACTGGACGGTGATCCGGGAACCGTTGCGCAGGTCGTCGTCGCCGGCGGCGAGGATGGCTTTCTTGATCGCCTTCTGAAGGTTGCCGCGCACGAACAGTTTCCGGGCGCCGTCGTCGTCCGGGTCGGTCCGCTCCTGGGTCAAGATGACCACTTCCAGCTGCGGGACCGTTCTGCCGCCGCGCATCTTGGGTTTGCCGGTCTTCGGGTCCTTCTGGTCGGTGAGCTGCTGGGAGATCACCAGACCGGCCACCGTGGTGCCGGGTTCGTCGTTCTTGCCGAACGCCGAACGGATCACCTTGGGCTCATCGGACATGATCCACGAGGTCATAGCAGTTACTCCTTGGTTACCTGGTTGGGTGGGGTTATCCGGCCAGCGACCGGACGTTGGTGGGAGCGGCGGGCAAGGCCAGCGGCTCGATGGTGGTGGCGTCGCACTCGGCGCGGAGCCGAGCGACGATCTTGCCGACGGTGCCGAAGTGCAGCCCGACGAGCGGACCGATTTCGCGGTACGACAGGCCCTGCTGGTGTAGCCGCCAAATCTCGGTGTCGCGGTCGGGTGTCGTGTCGGCAACGGCCGGTGTCGCCTCCGGTTCGGGGCGTGTTGCCTCGATATCGGCCGGTGTTGCCTCGTGTCGCCCGGGTGTCGCCGTTGTGTCGCCGTCTGTTGCCCCGCCGATGAAGGGGGCGGCCTGCGGTGCCGGGGTGCGCGGGACTTCCATCAGCGCGGTCAGCGCGTGGGTCACCGCCAGGGCAGCGACCGGGGCGGCGCCCGCGACCGCGGCGGCGGCCAGCTGCGGGAGTTTCAGCCCGTCCGACGTCCAGGCGTGGACCCCGTTTCCGACCAAAGACAGCAGCTCAGCGGCGGCGAGTTCGGCCCAGAAGAACCGGCGGGTGGCCTTCGGGATCACCACCCCGGCCTGCTCGCGCCGGTTGAGCGCGACCAGCGCGAACGCGGCCTGCAAGATCGGCCCGTCCACGATCACCGGGGCGCCCCACGCCAATCCGGACGGGATGCCGGCCATTACCGCGACCCCGTGCAGCGCGATCGCGCTCCACGCGAACGCCGCGATCGACACCGCCGCAAGCGACAGCAAGGCGACGACTTCGGCGACGTTCCACGCCGTGCCCGCCGGTTGAGGCGACACCGGCGGGGCCGCCCCGGCCCGGTGGGCGACAGTGGGCGACGGGTCGGGGTGCGTGGGCGACATGGTGTCGTTCATCGCTGCATACCTCCTCGGGTGTGGCTGAATGCGTTGGCCGACAGACCGGCGAACGCGTTGTCGCAGTAGCGCGGCGACGGGGCCAGCCGCTCGTGATCGGCATCCAGGGCGTGCTCGGAGGCCAGATCCAGCGCGTCATCAAGATCGCTGGCAAGCTCCCGGTTACGGTCCTCCAGCACCGCGGCCCGATGCTCAGCGGCATCGAGTGCGGCCGTCACGGCGGCCAGCTTCTCCTCCAGTTCCGCCGCACGCTGGTTGGCCGCGACCAACCGGGCCTCCACATCACCGCTCGTGGCGGTTTGGCCGTAGGGACGTAGTGGGGTGAACCCGTCAGCCTGGGACTGCTGACGGACATCGGTAGTGGTCATCGGGCCAACCCCTTGCGCTCCGGTCCGGAAGCGAACGCATTGGCCGACAGACCGGAGAACGCGTTGCCGCGGGCGAGCTCGGCAGTGCGGGCCGCAGCGAACGCGGACGACACCGGCGGTTCGGTGCTGCGCTGGGTGGTGGTCGACTGGCGGCGAGGGACGATCCCGGTCAGTTCGCCGACCTGGTTCACGCTGCGCGTGAACAGCGGGTCGTCGTCGCGTCGGTATTGCTCCATCCGCTCGACCGCATCGCCGTATTCGCCGCGGCTGCCGTAACTACCGGACGAGAGCCACCGCATATCGCGCCAAGTCTCCGCGAGCCGATCGTTGCGGGTGATCCACGGTTCGGAGATTTCGTGCATCTGCTCGGTGAGCTGCACATATTCGCGGTCGGTGTCGGTCTGGTTCCGCTCTTTGTCCAGCTGATATACCCGGGCGAAATCGGCCCGCATCACCTGTTCGGCCCAGTCCGCTGCATCGGTGTAATGGTTCGGGCTGGTCGGATCCGCCGCACTGGTCGGTCGGGACCGGCGCGCTTCGGCGCTGTACGGGCCGCGCATCTCCGGCCAATCCCCGTGGCCAGCCATCTCCCGGGCCTGCCGCTGGGACCGCCACTCCGCCGGGGTCATTCCTTCGGTGACACCATCGACCCGGTCGATGATCACCTGCTCATACAGGCGTTCCATCGTGCCGGGCGCCCGGCTCCAGTCGTGGCGGGCGTCGTTCAGATATGCCCAGTCCGCCTGTGCGGTGGCCGAATCGTGGGTGCGCCAGCGGTCTTCGATCTCCTCGGCCTGACCGGAAAATTTGTCGAATTCCTCCAGGGAACCGACGTTCCGGGCTTCCTCCAGCAACCGATACTGCCGCACGGCGTCGGCGCGCATCTGCTGCTCAAGCTCGTTGGTCACGCCGCGGGCCGCGTAGTACCGCGGGTCCATCGGGTCGGTCGGGCGGTTGCCCTGCTGGTTCTGGTCGGGTGTGGTCATCGGCTCATTCCCTTCCGGTTGGTGGTGGCGGCGAACGCGTTGGTCGACAGACCGGCGAACGCATTGCCGTTGGTGTGCTGCGGCTCGGCCGCCGCTGTGGTTGCGGCCGATCGGTGCTCGGCGGCTTGTCGTTCCGGGCTGCCCAGCCGCTCGGATGCCGGCGTCAACTGTGCGAGTTTCTGCACGGACTCGTCGCGCTCGGTCTTGTACCGGTCGCGCTCGGCGACCAGCTCGTCACGCTCGGCGCGCAGCGCGGTCAACCGCCGGGTCAACGTGGCGTTCTGGTCCGCGAGATCGGCGTTGTGCTCGATCGAGAGGCGATGCCGCTGTTTCAGCGACTCCAGCTCGTCATTGCTGCGGCTCTGCACCCGCTGTGCCATCTGCTCGGGCTGGGCCCATTCCGTGGTGCGGGCGGTGACGTGCTCGATTCCGCCGGCAGCGATCCGGATCGGGGCCTGGTTGCCGCGTTCACGGACCGTGGCCTTGAGCTGCACACCAGGCAGCCAGTTCCCCGTGCGCGTGTTGTGTGCGGCCCATTGCGCCGCTTCGGCCTCGGTCGGGCTGTACGTGCGCCAGGTGGTGATACTGCCGTTGCGCAGTGCGGAGACCTCGCTGACGTATTTCGAGTTCTGCTCCGCGGTCTGCATCTCCCACTGCACACGCTGCGGGGTCAACCCGGCCCGGACCGCGGAATCCCCCGCAGCCCGGAGATGATCAGGCTGGTTCTCCAGAACGGCGTGCCGGATCTTCTGCACCGCATCCTGCTGCGCGAGGTCCAGTTCCCCGGTCGGCCGCGGGATCTCCTGCCCTACCAGCTGCGGCTGGATCTGCTGCTGCCAGACGGGTTCCTGCTGCTCGGCGGGAACGCCTCGATCTCGCTGCGTGGTCTCGCGTTCGAACCGTCGCCGCTGGATCCATTCGGTTTCGCGGGCCAGTACCGCCCGATACCGCAGGGCATCCAGGCCGCGGACCTTCGGGGCGCGGGCCAGCATTTCCGGGGTGCGGTCCTTCTTGTAGGGCCACATCCGCGCCGATTCCAGGCAATCCAGCGCGATCCCGCGCTCAACCTCGGTCAGCCGGGTATTGCCCGCGATCCGCTCCCGCAGATCGTCGATATGCCGGATCGCGGCCTCGTCGTCGCGGCGGCGCTGCTCGATGGTGGTGTTCGGGTCGGTCCACCGCTCATACCGGGCTTGGGCGGCGACCTGGTAGCGGTGGATCATCTGCGCGGTCCACACCTTGTGGTGCACGCGCTCGGCCTGCTCGGTGCGCTGCTGCCGGCGCATCTCCAGGCTGATCTGGCGGCGCACTTTGCGCTTCTCCAGCCATCCATTGGCCTGGGCGTGCATGCGCATCAGGCGCGCCATGCTGTACCCGAAGCGGCGGGCCTCGTCCATAATCTCGTCTTCAACAGGGCGTTCAGACATTTTCAGTGCTCCTTTTACGTCTGGTTTTCTCGGGGAATTCGCGGGGAATTTCAGGGGAAATCAGTCGGTGCTCGGCTCCTCCTTCCGGCTGGTGCGGCGGTCCTCGTGCGCAGCGCGGCGTGCGGTGAGGCGGGCGACCCACGCCCGGATACGGGCCAAGGCGTCGGCGCCGGTGTAGAACAGCATTTGGATCGACTCGACCGGTCCGGGTCGGCCGGCGGAATGCCACCAGCCGAACCCGACCAGCCCGATCCCGTACACCGCGAGCGGTCCGGTGACCGGCAGCACGACCACCGCGACTCCGAACGCGCCGGTCGCGCCGATCGCGGGAGCCCAAATCCGCAGGCGGTCACGGGTTTTCGCCGCCTTCTTGACGTGCGGGGTGAGCTGGCGGCCGATCGCGCCGCCGTCCGGGACGACGGGCACCAGCTGCTGGGCGAGTTTGGCGGCCGGGGTTCCTTCCAGGTCCGCGGTCATCGCGGCCAGCACATCGGCCTCGTGGGCCCGGCGGGCGGCGGAGGCGGCGGTGATCTCTTCGCCGTGATCTTCGGGGTTGAAATTCGGCATGGCCATGACGGTTTCTCCTTTCGTGTCAGGCCGGGCGGCGTTTGACCAGGTCAATGACCGGGGCGACCTGTTCGGGTTCGGGTTCGGTGAATCGGTCCAGGCCGGGCAAGGGGCGCAGGGCGTCGTAGGTGGCCTGGTCGAGTGGGGAGACCTGGCCCCAGCGGGCGCGGCCGTTGGCGACGTGCACGATCTCGCCCTTGCCCATGCGGCGGATGCGGTTCGGGTCGATCAGGTGCTTGTCGTGGGCCTGGATATTGCCCTCGTCCCCGGCCGCTGAGCCGCCGACGAGCTTGCGGGACAGGTCGAAACCCTTCTTCGTCCCGAACGCCTGGCTGATGCGTTCGCTGAACTGGTGCCCGCCGATGACCGCGCCACCGGAACCGGCGCCGACCAGCGATTCGCGCTGCTCGTCGTCGTAGCCGAGACCGTTCCAGTCCTGGGCGAACCACCAGGTGCCGATCTTGGCCTTACGCAGCCGCATCACCCACTTGTCCGCCCGCGTCTTGCCATCGGACACCGCCGAGAACTCGTCCACGGCAAGGAGAGATTCTCGGCCGTGGTCCTTGTCGGCCAGCTGCTCGAACAGGCACCCCAGCGCCCCGAACTGCGACCGGGCCCGGTCCGGTGCAGTCACACCGTCGAGCACGACATACAGGCAGTCGTAGTCGGTGAGCTGCTTGTCCCCATCGAACGCATCACCCAGCAGCCGATACAGGTTGGAGAACTCCGCCAGCGTGGACGGCAGCACCGGCTGCTCGCCCTGCATCGTGGCCGCGATCTTCTGATCCGCACCGACCACACCGGTCCAGCCGCCCCGGCCCGGATCGAACACCCCGCCCCACAACTGCGCCAGCTTTTGCGGGTCGAACCGGGACAGAAACTCCATCCAGGACCGGGGCGGGTTCTCCCCCACCGGTTCCCGGTTGACCACCTTCGCCGGAGCATCCACCACCAGGTGAATCAGGTTCTCCCGGCCCTCGTGGAAATACTTCTCCGTCGACGTCGTGGGCGCGGCGCCGCCGGAGACCATCGCCGAGAGCACCGAGCGCATATCGTCGCGGTTCATCCGCCACAGATCGAACTGGCAGTTGTACGGGAAGATCCCGATCCGCTGCTGCGGAACACCGAGCTTGAGCATCCACCGCTCCAGCTCATGCGCCGCTTTGATCGACTCCGGGCCGCCGTTGCAGTCGATCACCATCGCCAGCGGCCGACCGGGCCGATCGCGCCGCCACCACTGCCGGTGCCGCAGCCACGCGGTCACGTACCAGGACAGGATCGCCCGGAACATCAGCGTGGTCTTGCCCTTACCGGAGGAGGCGACGGTGACCATGTGCTCGCGCATGTTGATCCACGGCACGATCAGCCGGGTCTCGGTGCGCGCGGTCAGCGCTTTGAACCGGCTGGTCGGCGGGGCCTGGGTGTCCTCCCGCGCCAGGCGGCCGAACACCGGATGCGGATCCAGGCCGCCGGTGGTGAATGGCAGCCGGTAGCGCGACAGCCGGGCCGCGGCCCGCTGCTCCCGCTGCGCCTGCGCCCACAACACCCGCTCGGTGCGGGCCGGGGACTGGAAACCGTTCGTGGCGGCCTTGACCCGCCGGTTCGTGATCGCCGCGGTGGCGGTGATCCACGATGCCGGCACCAACAGCACCGCCATCAGCAACAGCCCGTGCACCGGCGAACCGGCCAGTAATTCCGCTGCACCGTCGCCGAACTGCTCGAACGGTGCCAGCGGGTCCAGACCGGCGAACACGATCGCCCCGCCCGGCAACGCCACCAGCGAGGCCAGCGTCCAGTTGCGGGCCTTGGCCGGTGTCCACGCCAATTGGATCCCGGGGACCAGCAGCAACAGCGTCAGCACCAGCACGAACACCAGCCCGGACGCGGTCACCACCGTGCCGTCGACCACGCCGTCCCACGTCCAGTCCGGCATGTTCAACCAGGAGAACCACTCGCCGTCCGGGTCGATCCCGGGCAACGACGGACTGGTCTCGGGCATCGGGTCACCCTGCGGCTGGGACTCCGCAGGGTCGACCGGCACGCCCGGCAGCGACGTGACGAACGGGCCGCAATCACCCGGGGTGATGAGCGGTGTGCACTCCGGCTCCGGTCCCTGTGCGAAGTACTCGGTGCTCACCACGACACCGCCTTTCCGTTGGTGGCCTGGCCGCGGTGATCAGAGGCTCCGCCCTCGATCACGGTCAGACCGGGCCGCACAACCGCGGCGGTATCGGTCTTCTGCTCGGGCAGCACTTCCGACAGCCCGAGAATCCGGACTTTCGGCTCGTTCTCCGCACCCGAGAGCACCTGGCCGACCGCGGAACGGATCACGTTGCGGATCTCGTCGCTACGCCGGTCGGTCTCGGTGCCGGACTTGCTCACGATCACCGGGTCCGCGCAGATGTAGAGCACTCCGGCGCATTCCGCCGAGGCGGCTTCCGAGATCGCTTTCGACACCGCTACCCGGGCGGCGGCCTGGTTCTTCGCGGTCATCTCGACCTCGACCGCCCACCACCGGCCCTCGCTATCGAGGAACCGGCCGTCGTGGACATGCGGGCGGGAAACACCGGGCTTGGTCGGGCCCAGCTGCGCCCGCAACTCCCGCTCCGAAACCCACCGGTCCAGATCCAGCCCGACCAGCGCGAGCCGCACGTCCAGCACGGCGCGCACGTGCGCGGCCATCTTCGGGGTCGGGGTCCAGTACTTGGCGTAGAACGGCAACAGCGCCTCGGTGGCCGAACGGGTCGGGAACACCCACATCGGGCCAGGCACCGGGCGAATACGCAGGTTCGACACCATATGCGCGGCCCGCCACTTCGCGGTTTTGCGGTAGGTGGTCTTCATCGACACGCCCAACATCGCGGCCACCCGATCCAACGATGTGCCGTACTGCTCGGCCAGGATCGTCAAGATCGTCATATCGACCGGGCCCAAACGCAGACCTGTCGTCATCGGCTCATTCCTTTCTGATCACGCCCAGCCGCGAACGCGTTGGTCGACAGACCCGCGAAGGCGTTGCTGGACTCCGATTTCTGTCGCGCCTGCTCGGCGGCGGCGATATCTGCCTCGGTGACGTACTGGGGCGGAACCGGCGGCAACGCCTTGCCCGACCCCAGCCACGTACCGACCGATCTGCCCGGGGTCCGGACCTGCTGCGGCGCCGGAAGATCGACCAGCACCTTCCGGTCCGACTCACCCCGTCGCGCGGCGGCCTCAGCCAAGTGCGGTAACTCGCTGACCGGCGCCATCCGCTGCCCGTGAGCCTGGGACTGCTCACGGACCGCATTCGGCTTCGATCGACGGCGGCTCACCGGCTCAGCCCCTTACGCTCCTGACCTGCCGCGAACGCGTTGGTCGACAGACCCGCGAACGCGTTGCCCGTATTGGTCCAGGCCGGGCCCGGATCGAATTCGGTCTCCATCTCCGACCGGTCGATACCGCGGCGCTCCGCCGCACGTAGCTGCCGCTCCCGCGTCGCCCGCGCCAGTGCTTCCAGCTGGGCCGGGGACGCTTCCCGCTTCGCCGCCGCGAGACGAATGTCGTAGAGGTAGGCCGTCAACGGCTCACCACGACGACGCGGACGCTCGACCAGACCCGCAATGTCCTGCCCATTCGGGCGCAGACCTTCCGCGGCCAGCTGACGGCGGGTCCGCAGATGCGACGGCGCACAGCGCCACGCGAACACCGGAACCCCGTCCCGCTGCTGCTGCTCGGGCGTGGTCACTGCCCCACCCCCACCGGCGACGCCGGCCGATCAGGCTGCACACAATCGGTTCGGGCCGTCTCGTGCGCCCGGCAGATATTCGGCGAGGGCACATAGGACTGCTGGTCAACCCACGCAATCGAGCACCCACCGATCCCGATCAGGATCAGCACCGCCCACGCCACCAACTGGCCCGTCACCGGCAACGCCCGAATCGGCGCGAACACAGCACCCGTACCCATGAACTCCGGACCAGCCATGCTGTGGAACGCCTGATGACCACGCACCCGCTCGAAATGCGACGGACCATCCTGCGGCCGGTTGTAGCCGTACCCGCTCACCGCCGCACCCCCCGCCGGGGACGCATCCGCCAGAACGCAATAGCGCCCAGCAGCATCACCGTGAACCCCACAACCTCCGGCGCCGTCAACACCAGGAAGCCGACCGAAACGGCCGCGATCGCGAGACCGAATGTCCGGGCGCGCATCATGCGGCCCTCCGGTTCACACTGCTGAACACAGCGGCCAGCCGCGCCCGGGCTACAGCTGAAATAGGAGGTGCTTGAGCGACGACCTGCGCCACGTACTCCTCCAGTCGGACCGCCTCACGCTTACGCGGGCCGAGAGCCTGCCGCTGCTTCGTCATCACGCGTCCTCCCCGGCCGAGGCAGGGACGGGCTGCACCAGCGCCAGCAACTCGACGTGGTTGACCCGCAGCAGGTGACCGTTCACGCGAAATCCGCGGAGCTGCCCGGCGTGGATCCAGTTCCGGATCGTCTTCGCGTCCACATCGACCAGCGAGGCCGCGGTCTTGAGGCTGATCAGTCGGCGGGCATCGGAACCGCTGACGTGACCGTTGGGCTTGTGTGACACGTTCTGTCTCCTTCGAAAAGTGGGAAATGGATTGCAAGCTGTTACTTTTCGGGAAATTGGCTGTCGCAATGACCGCATAGGTGGACGACTAAGGACGTCTCACATACACTGAAGAAGTCCCTAGTCGTCCCTTGGGAGTTGCGATGCCGAACGATCGGTTGCGAGAGGCGCTTCTGCGCAATGGCCTGGACATATCCGATGTCGCGACCGAGGTCGGCGTCGAGGAGAAGACGGTCGAGCGGTGGATCACCAAGGGGCGAACGCCCTACCCGCGCCACCGCCACAAGCTCGCCGCTATGGTGCGCGAGACCGAGAACTACCTATGGCCCGATGCGCTTGCGCCGGAGCGCCGCACCGAGGTGGCGCAATCAGAGGTAATCAACGTCTACCCACACCGCAGTGCGATTCCGCACGACCTGTGGACTCGGCTGCTGTCGCAGGCAACCGAACGGATCGACGTCCTTGTTCTTGCCGGACTGTTTCTCGCCGAAGAGCCGTTGTTCGCGCGGTCGATCAAGCAGAAGACGCGCGAGGGCATGAAAGTCCGGATGCTGTTCGGGGACCCCGACGAAGATGAAGCGACCAAGAGGAGCGCGGAAGAGCGGCTCGCCTCGGCTACGGTGCCGGCGCGGATCCGGAACGCACTCGCTCTTATCGAACCGCTGGCGGCAATCGACGGGGTCGATATCCGGTACCACAAAACGACGCTCTACAACTCGATCTTCAGGTTCGACGACGAGATGATTGTCAACATGCATGTTTACGGGCAGCCGGGCGCCTATGCGCCGGCGCTCCATCTGCGGCAGCTCCCGGCAGCCGATCTCTTCGAGACATATACGACCAGCTTCGAGCAGGTGTGGACGGAAAGCTACGAAGCCGACTTCGGACGTCGAGCATGAGCCGCACGGACTACTTCCACGATCCAGCAGCACCGACGCCCAACAGCGTCAAAGTTGCGGTGAGCGCGCTCGTTCAGGACGACCAGGGCCGAATCCTGCTGATCCGCCGCTCTGACAACGGCAAATACTCCGTACCCGGAGGTGGGCTCGAAGCAGGAGAAACAGTCGCCCAGGCTGTCGTACGAGAGGTTCGCGAAGAGACCGGCATCGACGTAGACGTAACCGAGCTGGTGGGAGTCTTTTCGAACCCCGAGCATGTCATCGCCTATGACGACGGCGAGGTTCGTCAGGAATTCTCGATCTGCTTCCGCGCACGGCCGGTCGGCGGAAGCCTCCGCACGAGCGACGAATCCACCGAGGTCGAATGGGTGATGCCAGCGGAACTACCTGACCGGGACATACACCCGTCCATCAGGCTCAGAATTCAGAAAGGACTCGAGGTAGCCGACGGCCCGTACTTCACTTGACCGATCGGGTGCCCAATCTCGATTCCGTCCGGTCGGACGCTCCGAGTAGATGCGGTGCAGCCTCCGCCACAGACTGAGCAACAACGTGTTCGGGGCCGTAGCGGGCTTGGACCTCAGCAATCCGCTCACGAACCGCAGTGATCTCCCCGGTCGGTGTCGTGGTCATGTCGGCCCACCACAGGGCGTCCCGAAGCTCGGTCTCCTCATCTGCCCATTCAATTCGGACACCGCGGCGACGCGCCTCGACACATGCGCAGGAGTGATTCGCGACCAGGGCACACAGCCGCTCGCTGGCACCGCGGTCACGCAAGAACTCGGCGCCGTCGACTGGGTGAAATCCGATCCGCTCGATATCCGGCGCGTAGCCGATATCGTGCAGCCACGCCGCGGCGACCAGTAGTGCCGGATCGTCCACAACCGCGCCCGCGCGGGCTGCCTGCCGCGCCACCCCTTCCACATGAGCCAATCGCCGGGGTAGAGGTGCCAGGTGCGTGCGCGCCAGCCTCTCGGCCCACTCGGGAGTCTCGCCGCCGCTCATGATTCGACGGTATCGACCTGCAGCGGCAGGCAACACTGTGAATCGACAATCCGCCGCGGCTGTCCCGAGGAGACTCGCGATCCACTCACCATCCGCGGCTCTTCCACTCCGCCAGATGTGGCCGCTCGGCGCCGAGTGTGGTGTCATCTCCATGCCCGGGGTACACGGCAGTGTCATCGCCGAACCGGTCGAAAACCTTGCTGGTCAAGCCGGTGAACAGCGAATTGAAGTCCTCCGGATTTGTTGTCCGCCCAGGACCCCCCGGAAACAGGCAGTCTCCGGTGAACAGATGGGTCCGGCCGGAACCGTCGGTGAGGGCCAGGGTGACCGAACCCGGAGTGTGCCCGACCAGGTGGATGACCTCGAGCGTGAGGTCGCCGACGGTGACGGTATCGCCCTCGGCGAGCAGGCGCTGCGGGGTGACCGGCAGCGGTTCGGCGTCCAGCGCATGCGCGGCGGTCGGCGCGCCGGTTGCTTCGGCCACGGCGGCGAGGGCCTGCCAGTGGTCGGGATGCTGATGGGTGGTGACGATCAGGCCGACCCCGTCCGGTGCCGCCTGCCCGGCCAGTTCGATGATCCGGTCGGCGTCGTTGGCGGCGTCGATGAGCAGCGTCGCGCCGGTGGCCGCGCACTGCACCAGGTAGGTGTTGTTGTCCATCGGGCCGACCGACATCTTGGTGACCCGGGCGCCCGGAACCTCCCGGCGTTGCGCCGCGCCACCCGATTCGACGTGGCCCGTGTAGGTCGTTTCGATGGTGATCACACCCCGATGCTAGCGAGACCCGCACCGCTATCACCGACCACCATGGAACGCCCACCGGGAGGCGCGCCCCAGAGGGTGCCGGAGCGCTCGGTCAGGCCGTGCTTTCCCGGTCTTCCAGCCCCACTGCTTGCAACAGTTCCCGCCGGTCCTGTTCCAGTTCGGGGATCGTCGCCATGAGGTCGGCCAGGCTGTCGGCGATGGCGTTGAGCTTCTGCTGCACCGCGTCGTCGGATCGCTTCTGGGTGTTCTGCAGCAGCGCCACCATCAGGAACGTGATGATCGTGGTGATCGTGTTGATGATCAACTGCCAGGTGTCCAGCGGGAGCAGCACAATCGACGGCGCCCAGATCACCACGATGGCGACGCACAGCGAGAAGAACCAGGCCCGCGACACCCAGCCGCTGACCCGGCCGGCAAAACGGTCGAACACCGAGACCTGCCCGTGGATATCGGACGGCATCACCGCCGAATCGTTGCGGTCGTGATCGGACATGATCCGCTCCTCTCCGCTCCTGCCTTCCGGCTACCCGCGAACGGGCGCCGGAAACGGCAGGAATCGGCAAAGATGCGGGTCAGCAGCCCAGCAAGCGCTGCGCGAGATAACCCTCGACCTGATCCAGGGCGATCCGCTCCTGGGTCATGGTGTCGCGTTCGCGGACCGTGACCGCCTGGTCCTCGAGGGTGTCGAAATCGACCGTGATGCAGAACGGGGTACCGATTTCGTCCTGCCGGCGGTAGCGGCGGCCGATGGCGCCGGCGTCGTCGAATTCGATATTCCAGTTCCGGCGCAGCCGCGCGGCGAGGTCTTTGGCCTTGGGCGTGAGGTCGGCGTTACGCGACAGCGGCAGCACGGCGGCCTTGACCGGCGCGAGCCGGCGGTCCAGCCGCAGGACCGTGCGCTTGTCGACGCCGCCCTTGGCATTGGGGGCCTCGTCCTCGGCGTAGGCGTCGACCAGGAATGCCATCAGCGAACGGGTCAGGCCGGCCGCTGGTTCGATCACGTACGGGATATAGCGTTCCTCGGCGGTCTGGTCGTAGTAGCTGAGGTCGACACCCGAATGTTTGGCGTGGGTGGACAGGTCGTAATCGGTGCGGTTGGCGATACCTTCCAGCTCACCCCATTCGCCACCGGCGAAGCCGAAGCGGTATTCGATATCGGTGGTACCGGCCGAATAGTGCGACAGTTTCTCTTTCGGGTGTTCGAACAGGCGCAGGTTCTCCGGGTCGATACCGAGGTCGGTGTACCAGGAGAACCGGGTGTCGATCCAGTACTTGTGCCATTCGGCATCTTCACCGGGCTTGACGAAGAACTCCATCTCCATCTGCTCGAACTCGCGGGTGCGGAAGATGAAGTTGCCGGGGGTGATCTCGTTGCGGAAGCTCTTGCCGATCTGGGCGATACCGAACGGCGGCTTCTTGCGCGCGGTGGTCTCGACGTTCTTGTAGTTGACGAAGATGCCCTGCGCGGTTTCCGGGCGCAGGTAGTGCAGGCCTTCTTCGTCGTCGACCGGGCCGAGGTAGGTCTTCAGCAGGCCGGAGAAGTTCCGCGGTTCCGTCCATTTGCCGGGCTGGCCGGTTTCCGGATCGTTGATATCGGCCAGCCCGTTGGCCGGCGGATGACCGTGTTTGGCTTCGTAGGCTTCGAGCAGGTGATCGGCCCGGTAGCGCTTGTGCGTGTGCAGGGATTCGACCAGCGGGTCGGTGAAGGTTTCCACATGGCCGGAGGCCACCCAGACCTGGCGGGGCAGGATCACCGAGGAGTCGAGGCCCACCACGTCCTCGCGGCCGGTGACCATGGACCGCCACCACTGCTTCTTGATGTTGTCCTTGAGCTCGACGCCGAGCGGACCGTAGTCCCACGCCGATTTGGTACCGCCGTAGATCTCACCACACGGGTACACCAGACCCCGGCGCTTGGCGAGGTTGGCAACGGTGTCCACCTTCGACTTGGGTGCCACGCGAGAACTCTCCATCCACTACGTAATCGCCAGTAGTTACGCTGCCCGGAGCGGGCGCACGTGATCGCGGCTGCCGCGGTGTTGCTCGATCGTGCACCGCTGATCGGGTACAGCCTAATGGCCGGTGCCAACCGCTTTTGCACCCGCACCGGCGCGGACATTTGACATGCATATCCGTGCATATCAAAATGGGACCGGTTTCCAATAAGGAGTGGACCATGACAACCGATACCGCCGCCGTCGCCCACAACCCCTACCGGTCCCCCGCCCCGGCCCCCATACCGTCGCGGACCGTACTGGAGAACGCCGGCGAGCTGCTGCGTGCGCTGGCGGCCCCCGTGCGCATCGCCATCGTGCTACAACTGCGGGAGTCGCCGCGCTGTGTGCACGAACTGGTGGATGCCCTCGGTGTCACACAACCGCTGGTCAGCCAGCACCTACGGATCCTGAAATCGGCCGGGGTGGTACACGGCGAGCGTTCGGGCCGGGAGGTCCTCTACGAGCTCGTCGACGATCACCTGGCGCATATCGTGGTCGACGCAGTAGCGCACGCCGAAGAAGAAGGGTAATTCGTGTCCGAGAACCTGGTCACCGGGAAAGGGACCGCCACACAGAAAGCAGTCGGTATTCGCACCACGCGGCAACGTAACGCGATCGCCGCGCTCCTGGAGGATATCGACAGGTTCCGCTCGGCCCAGGAGCTACACGACGAACTACGCAAACGTGGTGAAGGTATCGGGCTGACCACCGTCTACCGCACGCTGCAGTCGCTCGCCGACGCCGGAATGGTGGATGTGCTGCGCACCGACAACGGGGAATCGGTGTACCGGCAGTGTTCCACCGGACACCATCACCATCTGGTGTGCCGGCACTGCGGGCGCACGGTCGAGGTCGCCGGGCCGACGGTCGAGAAGTGGGCCTCGAGCACGGCCGCCGACCACGGTTTCACAGAGGTCAGCCACACGCTGGAGATCTTCGGTACCTGTCACTCCTGCGCCGGCGTCCGGGGCTGAGGGCAGACGAGAGCGGCCCGCCCCCCGAATCAAGGGGCGGGCCGCGCCGTTCACCCGGTCACGCGGGTACCGGCACCGCTTCCGGGCCGCTCGGTACCTGCTCGGTACGGCGGCCGTCCCGCAGCGCACCGATTCCGAGCAGCACCAGCGCCAGGGCCGCCCATCCGAGCAACACCAGCAGCGGCCCCTGCGCCCCCGCCCAATCGAAGAACGCGACCGAGCGGATCAGGGAGGCGGCAGCACCGGGCGGCAGCAACTGACCGATCGTCCCCCAGGGCTGCGGCAACAGTTCCGGCGCCGAGGTCGCGGCGGAGAACGGGTTGCCGATCAGCAGCATCGTGAGCGCGGCGATGCCGATTCCGGCGCGGCCGATCACGGTGGCCAGGCCCGCGACAGTACCGGCGACGGCGAACGAGACCAGACCGGCGACCAGCGAAAGCTCCAGATACGGGCCGGGGACGATGGACAACCAGGTCTGGGTGACCAGAATGCTCAGCAAGCCGCCCGCGATTCCGAAGGCGAACACCCCCGCGATCCGGCCGAGGGCCGAGGGAACCAGCAAGGCCAGCAACACTCCCCCGGCAATACCGGCCATCACCAGCGGCAGGGCCATCGCGCCGAACCCGGCACCGCGCGGATCGTCCGGGTCGCCGGGAACCACGTCTTCGACCGGCGCCACGGGCGCCCCGGACATCTGCTGGCCGATCTGAGTGAGCTGCTGAGCGACCGCCGGGCTGGCACCAGAGGCGATCAGCACCCGCGGGGCGCCGTTGCCGGTGACGACCGCTCCGTAGACCTCGCGGTCGCCGATGGCCTCCCGGGCCGCGGCTTCGTCCGGCACGATGGTCAGCTCGAAGGCATCGGCGTTCTGGCCGGTCAGCCGGGCCTGGACCATTTCCGCCTGGGGCCCGGCGACGGCAAGCGGCAGGTCCCGCGGGGCGATATTGGTCGCGGGCCAGGCGAAGG
Source organism: Nocardia carnea (assembly GCF_029869215.1). GTDB lineage: Bacteria > Actinomycetota > Actinomycetes > Mycobacteriales > Mycobacteriaceae > Nocardia > Nocardia carnea_B. The sequence continues at coordinate 2,146 of NZ_JARWPM010000387.1, read as the reverse complement.
CGATCAGCATCAGCGCTTGGAGGAGGGCCGCGCCCAGCCCGATGGCCACGGCGCGCTGGATGACGTTCATGACGTTCTCCCAGAAAATCGAAGGCTCGTTCTTTTTAACGATGCCCCTACCGTCGCACCGGGCACCGCACTTGTCAAGAACGAATATTCGTTTTAGTTTGGGGTATGCCCCGAGTCAGTGACGAACACCTGGAACGCCGCCGGCAGCAGATCCTCGACGCCGCCCGCATCTGCTTCGTGCGCAAGGGATTCCACCAGACCTCCATGCAGGACGTCTTCACCGAATCGGGGCTGTCCGCGGGCGCGGTCTACCGGTACTTCAAGGGCAAGGACGAACTGGTGGTCGCGCTGGCCTCGACCGCGGCGGGCGATATCCGCGCCCGGATGGAAGAGGTGATCCGCCGCGACCCGCTCCCCCCGCCCGCGGAGGTGGTGGCACATCTGACCGGCTGGATCGACACCCAGACCGGCCCGGAAGGCCGGCTACGGCTGGCACCGCAGGCCTGGTCGCTCGCGTTGATCGATGACAACGCCGCCGAACCGGTCCGCCTGACCATGGCGGGTATCCGGACGATGTGGCGCACCTATGTCGAACGGATGCACGAACAGGGCTGGCTTCCCGCCGACGCGGATCTCGACGCCGTCACCTCCGCCCTGTTCGGCCTGCTACCGGGCTACGTCCTGCAGCATCTGATCATCGGGGATATCGACGCGGACCAGTACATCCGCGGCGTCGCCACGCTCCTCCCCTACGGACCACCGTACGAGCCGGGAACACCGCCGGCCGATTCATCCGGTCAGGGCAGCAATCCCTGACGCGCCTCGCCGGCACCCCCGAGCACCAGCAGCAGCATGGTCGTCAACGCCTGATCGTCGAGCCCTGCCGCCGGGAACGTGTAGCGCAGGATCACATCGGCGAGTTTCCCGTGCGCGATCAGCGCGATCGACCCGAACTGCAACGCCGCGTTACGCTCGGCGACCCGCTTGTGCAGCTGCGGTTTCAGCGGGCGATCCCAGGCCAGCACGCAGGTCAGCGACAGCACATCAAGGCCCGGCGTCAAGGTGAACGCGCTCAGCGAGCACAACGCGCCCTGGAAGTCGAAGCGCAGCGAGCCGTCGTTGTCGACCCGGACATCGATATCGTGCAAACCCAGGCCCGCCCCCGCACGCGCCTTCAACTCGATATCGGGTGCCAGCTCACCGGAATCGGGCTCGGACGTCATTTGGTACCACCGAACCGGCGATCACGCCGCGCGTACTCGAGGCAGGCCGCCCACAGATTACGCCGATCGAAATCCGGGAACAGCGTGTCCTGATAGACGAATTCCGCGTACGCGGACTGCCAGATCAAGAAGTTCGAACTCCGGAACTCCCCCGACGGCCGCAGGAACAGATCCACATCGGGCATATCCGGTTCGTCCATATACCGGGCCACCATGGCCTCGTTCACCCTCTCCGGATCGACCTCCCCGGCCGCCACCCGGCGCGCGATCTCCCGTGCCGCATCGGCGATTTCGGCGCGACCACCGTAGTTCACGCACATGGTCAGCGTCATCACGGTGTTGTCCTGCGTCAGCTCCTGCGCGATCTCGAGTTCCCGGATCACACTGCGCCACAACCGCGGCCGCCGCCCCGCCCAGCGCACCCGCACCCCCATCTCGTGCATTTCGTCGCGCCGCCGCCGGATCACATCCCGGTTGAAGCCCATGAGGAAACGCACCTCCTCCGGACTGCGCCGCCAGTTCTCGGTGGAAAACGCGTACGCCGACAACCACTGCACACCGATCTCGATACAGCCCTCGACGGTGTCCATCAGCACGGCCTCGCCTTTTTCGTGCCCCGCGGTGCGCGGCAGCCCCCGCTCCTGCGCCCACCGGCCGTTCCCGTCCATCACCAGCGCCACATGCCGGGGAACCAGCTCCGGCGGGATCTCGGGCGGCCGCGCCCCGGAAGGATGCGGCGCCGGCGGGCGGACTGTACGGGTACCGGCGGACACGTCCGAACCGGCAGAGTCACGACGCAGGATCACGGTAGAAAGGGTAGCTGTGTCTTTTTGCGGCGCCTGCGGCGCCGCGGGGTTTGGCCCCCTTGGTCCCGGCTGTCAGCGCTCGACACTCGCGCCAGCGGCGCATCGCAT
>NZ_JARWPM010000386.1 GCF_029869215.1 Nocardia carnea | reverse complement strand
CGTGCGCGCGCCCGCGCGCCCCCGCCCGGCGGTGCCCCCCGTCGGGCCGCCGCCACCACGGGGGCGCGCACCACGACTCCCTCGCGAACGAGCCGGTCGACGAGTGCCTCGGCATCGTCCGGGCGTGGTGTCTCCCGGTGGGCACCATCGAGCCAGAAGGTCCGGCCGGTCACCCCGGGCAGGACGATCCCGCCGTCCACCAGGGCCGATGTCGCCGTCGCGCGCAGCGACGTCCCGACCGCGAACTGGATTCCGACGAACCCCGCGCCCTCCGGCACCGGCGCGGTACCGGTGCGGCTCTCCGGGCCGCTGATCGCTGCGTACCGGCGCCCCTCCTGCTCCCAGAACACCAGCCCCCAGGTCTCGGACGCGACCGACGTCATCTCCGAGACGCGCTCGCTGCGACAGGTCCAGACGGACTCGACCCACGGCGAATCCGACGCCCGCGTCTCGAACAGCAGTCCCACCATCCGGATATTAGGCCAGACCGAGCGCCTGGAGAACGGTGACGGCGCCGGGCTGCGTGGCTCGATCGGCACCGATGATCCGCGGCGGACCGATACAGTTGGGCGAGCTGGACAGCCGGTCGGGATGTGGTGGTGTGAGACGAGTCAGTGCGGTGTGGGATCGCTTCCGGTTGTTCAACCTCGGTGAGCTGCTGGCGCATCCCGTGCGGACGACGATGTCGCTGACCGTGCTGGGGGTGTCGGCCTCGATGCTGGTGGCGGTGTTCAGCATCTCCGGGTCGCTTACCGGGTCGATGGACAAGCTCGTCGAGGGACTCGACGGTGACGCCGTGCTCGAGGTCAGTGGAATAACCGACGCGGGATTCGGACAGGATCTGGTGCCGGAGATCGAGTCCGTGCCGGGGGTGCGGGTCGCGGTCCCGATGCTGCGGGTACCAATCGGGGCGAACGCGGACCGGGCGTTGCTGGTCGGCTCGGATGCGCGGATCGCGGAGCTGGGCAGCTCGCTCACCGAATCGTTCGGAGCCCGGGCCGGAAAACTGCTGACCGTGCCCAACGGGGTGCTCACCGGCGCGGCCATGGGGTTTCAGGAGGGCGATACCGTCGCGCTGGGTAGCGGAAAGGCCACCGTCGCCGGAGTTCTGGATGGTGACGGCGCGGGTGCACTGAACGACGGCCACCTCATCGCGACGACGCTGGCGACTGCGCAGGCGCTGAGCGACCGGCCCGGGCAGGTGAATTCGGTGCAGATCATCGCGGAACCCGGAAGTGATGTCGGCCGGCTGCGGACGACGCTGACCCAGGTGGTGGACGGACGAGCCGTGGTCGCGGAACCCGGCTTCCGGAGCGCGCAATCCGGTGGCGCCGTGGTGCTCATCCGGTACGCGAGCCTGATGGCTGCCGTGGCGGCCCTGGCGGTGGCGGCGTTCCTCGTCTACAACGTGATGGCGATGGCGATCGCCCAGCGGCGGCCGACGCTGTCGATGCTGCGGGCGATGGGCGGCCGGCGGGGGCCGATGGTGCGGGGTGTGCTGGCCGAGGCGGTATCGGTGGGGGTGTGCGGAGGCCTCGTCGGCGCGGGAATCGGCGTGGTCGCGGGCCGGATCGCGATCGGAGCGCTGCCGGCCGCCATCGTGCAATCCATCGAAGCGCGGACCGAATATCTGGTACCCGTGTACGCGATTCCGGTTGCGGTCGGACTCTGTGTGCTGGCCAGTGTGGTGTCGGCCGCCTTCGCGGCGCGGGGGATATACCGGGTGCAGCCGATCGAAGCGCTGACGCCGGTGGAGGTCGCCACGTCCGAGACGGTCCGGCCCGCCGTGCGGTGCGCGGCGGCGGCACTGGGGGTGGTGCTGGCGGTCGCCTCGATCGCTGTGGCACGGGCCGATCTGGGCTTGTTGTCGCTGGCATCGATATCGCTGGCATTCGGTGCGGTGATCGTGCTGTGGTTCGCCGCATCGGCGCATATCGTGCGGGCCGCCGCGGCCATCGCCCGCTGCTTCGGTGCGCCGGGTGCGCTGGCCGCGACCAGCCTCGAACGTGCGCCGCGCCGGGTGTGGGCCACCGCGATGACGGTGCTGATCGGGGTCACGGCGGTGGTGTCGACCGGTAGCGCCACGCGACTGGTGGTTGATTCGGCGGCGCAGAGTTTCGAGCATCTGTCCGCGGCGGATTTTTTCGTGACACCCGCGTCCATGGACCAGTTTCCGGTCGGCCCGTTGCTCCCGGACGGGTTGGCGAAGCAGGTCGCGGCGGTGCCGGGCGTGGCGGCCGTCAACCCGGCGCAGCTGGCCTTCGCGAACGTAGGTTCGCTGCGGGTGATGCTGCAGGGGTTTCCGCCGCCCGCGGCCGGTGCGCCTGCCGATCCCGGCCGGATCAACACGGCGATGACGCCGGAGGCGGCCCGGGCACTCGTGTCGGGCGAGGGGGTGGTCGTGTCCCGCGATATCGCGCGCGCCCTCGGGGTGTCCGAGGGCGATACGCTCACGCTGCCCACGCCGACCGGCCGGCACGAGGTCCGGATCGTTCAGGTGATCCCGTACTTCGCCGCGGTAGCGGGGACCGTCATGATGGATTTGCCACGCCTGCGCGAATGGTATGAGCGGCCGGGGGAGACCATGCTGGCGATCGATGTGGCCGATGGTGCCGATCCGGCGGCGGTCGGTGCCGCGCTGCGCCGGGTGGTACCGGGCAATCTGCACATCGATTCCGGTGCGGAGGCCGTCGCCCTGACCTCCGGCAGTCTGCGTCAGGGGACGGCGCTGGCCACGAATACGTTGTGGATCGTCATGCTGGTCGCCGCGATCGCCCTGCTCAATACCCTCATGCTGTCGGTGCTGGATCGGCGCCGGGAAATCGGTGTGTTCCGGGCGATGGGCGTGAGCCGCCGGTTCCTGCTGCGCTCGGTGCTGGCCGAGGCGGCCGGGATCGGCATGATCGGTGCGGCCGGTGGACTGCTGGGCGGCGCCGTGATCCAGTACTTGGGCGCGCTGGCGATCGGGCATGCGATGTCGATAGATATCAGCTATGAACCGAGTCCGATGCTCGTGGGTTATGGGGTGGCCGGGCTGGTTCTGGCGATGCTGGGAGCGATTCCCCCGGCGTTGCGGGCGGCTCGGATGCCGGTGGTCGAGGCCTTGGCGGTCGACTGATCCGGGCGTCCACGCGGCGAGGTCGCGGCAGGTGGCAGTGGTTTTCCGCTGGTGCGGGCCGGTCGGGCCGCGGGGTCGCGGGTGAGAAACCGCCCCGGACCGCCTGTTTCGCGTGACTGGAACCACAAACTCTGAGTTACGGATATGATGGCCCGCGTTGTGTCGCGGTGCGGGAAGGGAGCCTGGATTTGCGCGGCGCCGGGTCTGCTGTCGCGCCTGTGCTGTTTCGCAGCACGGCGGATTCGGGTTCCCGGCTGCCGACGGCCGGTGGATCCGGGGTTCTTCCCCGGAATTCGCCTGATGCCGTCGCGGAGCGAGTATTGCGTGTTCGACACCGTATTCGGGTCAGTGCCTGTGCGTAGAGCACTGGCGATCCGATAGGGGTTCCCGCCGGGGAGTGTTCCGGCATTCCTGATGCGGCATCGTCGAACACCTGTGTGACCGATCGGTGGAATGCGGATTGTCGAACGAGGACAAGCTCAGGACCTACCTGCGCAGAACGCTCGCGGAGGCGCGTGAGGCACGCGACGAGGTCCATCGGCTGCGGGCGGAACAGTCCGAACCGATCGCGGTGGTCGGGATGGCGTGCCGCCTCCCGGGCGGCGTCACCACCCCGGATGAACTGAGCGATCTGCTCCACGAGGAACGCGATGCGATCACCTCCTTCCCACCGGATCGAGGCTGGGACGAGGTCGCTCTCCACGATTCCGACCCGGACGCGCCGGGACGGACGTACTCCTGCCGCGGTGGCTTCCTCGCCGATGCCGCCGGGTTCGATGCCGAGTTCTTCGGAATATCCCCGCGCGAGGCGCTGGCCATGGATCCGCAGCAGCGGGTGTTGCTGGAAACCGCATGGGAAGCCGTCGAATACGCCGATATCGACCCGTTGTCGCTGCGGGGCAGCCGGACCGGAGTGTTCGCCGGCGCCACGGCCAACGACTACTCGGCCCGCCTGCTGGGCGGCGCGCAGTGGCCGCGGATCGAGGGGCACTGGCTGACCGGGAGCACACTCAGCGTCGCGTCCGGCCGGATCGCCTATCACCTGGGACTGCACGGGCCCGCGCTGTCCATCGACACCGCGTGTTCGTCGTCGCTGGTGGCACTGCACGAGGCGAGCCGGTCGCTGAGGTCGCGGGAATGCGATCTCGCACTGGCCGGGGGTGCGACGATCATGGCGACGCCCGCCATGTTCCTGTATTTCTCGCGCCAGCGCGGCCTGGCCGCCGACGGCCGGTGCAAATCGTTCGCCGCCGCCGCCGACGGTGTCGGATGGGCCGAAGGCGCGGGAATGCTGCTGCTGGAACGGTTGTCGGACGCGCAGCGCAACGGCCGCACCATCTGGGCGGTGATTCGTGGCAGTGCGATCAACCATGACGGCGCGAGCAACGGGCTCACCGCACCGAACGGTATTTCGCAACAGCGGGTGATCCGGGAAGCCTTGGCGGCCGCGGGCCTGTCCGCGCGCGATATCGATGTGGTGGAGGCCCACGGCACCGGCACCCGGCTCGGTGATCCGATCGAGGCCCACGCATTGCTCGCCACCTACGGGCAGGACCGGGAACCCGGCCGGCCGGTCACGGTGGGGTCGCTGAAATCGAATATCGGGCACACCCAGGCGGCCGCCGGCGTGGCGGGCGTGCTGAAGATGATCGTGGCCATGCGGGATGGCCGGGTGCCCCGCTCCCTGCATATCGATGCGGCCAACCCGCGCGTGGACTGGTCGGCGGGCGCGCTGGAACTCGCCGCGGCGGCGCGGCCGTGGGAGACCGACGGCCGGCCGCGGCGCGCGGCGGTGTCCTCCTTCGGTATCAGCGGGACCAACGCGCATGTGATCGTCGAGCAGGGTCCACTGCCGCAGGATGTGATCGAGCACGGCGGGAATGGTGCACCGGTTGTACCGTGGGTGATCTCGGCCCGCGATGCGGCCGGTCCGGGACGCCAGGCGGCCCGCCTGGCGAACTGGCTGCGGTCGCGCCCGGATACCTCGGAGTCGGATGTGGCGTGGTCGCTCGCCGGTCGCTCACAGCTGGAACACACCGCGGTGGTGGTGGGCGCCGACCGGGACGAGCTGACGGCCGGACTCGCCGCCCTCGCGGAGAACCGGCCGGCGCGCTCGGTGATCAGCGGTGCGGCGCGGCCGGGAAAAACGGCCTTCGTATTTCCGGGGCAGGGTGCCCAGTTCACCGGGATGGCGCGCGATCTGCACACGGCGTATCCGGCCTTCGCCGAAGCATTCGACGCGGTGTCCGTCGCGCTGGAACAGGCCGGGACGCCGCCGCTGTCGCGGATCATGTGGCACGACGCCGCGGCGCTGGATCGCACCGACGGTGCGCAGCCGGCGCTGTTCGCGGTGGGGGTGGCGCTGTACCGGCTGCTCGAATCCTGCGGCGTACGGGCGGATTTCGTGATCGGACACTCGATCGGAGAACTCGCGGCCGCACATGTGGCCGGCGTTTTCACCCTCGACGAGGCCGCGCGTTTGGTCGCGGCCCGCGGCCGGTTGCTGGCGGGGCTGCCTGCCGGGGGCGTGATGGTGGCGGTCCACGCGCGTGCGACGGAGGTGCGGTCGGCGCTCGTCCCGGGGGTGGAACTCGCGGCGATCAACGGGCCCGAGTCGGTCGTGCTGTCGGGGTCGGCGGACGCGGTGGAGGAGGTGGCCGCGATGTTCCGCGAGCACGGCTGCCGGGTGGACCGGCTGGCGGTCTCCCACGCTTTCCATTCGGCGTCGGTGGAACCGATACTCGACGAGTTCGCGTCCGTGGCCCGGGCGATCGAGTACCGGAAACCGGCTGTTACGGTGGCCAGCACCGTCTCCGGGTCGCTCACCGGGACGGAGCTGATGGATCCGCGGTACTGGGTCCGGCAAATTCGCGAGCCGGTCCGGTTCGCCGACGGGGTGCGCGCCCTGGCGGACGCGGGTGCTGTCCGGTTCGTGGTACTGGGCCCGGATGGCGGACTGGCCGAATTGGTGCGCGAGACCCTCGATATCGCGGATACGGTGTCGGTGGCGCTGCTGCGCAAGGGACGTGACGAGGTTCGTGCCCTGGTCGGGGCGGTGGCCGCCCTGTACGCCGACGGTGCGGAGGTGCAGTGGCGTGCGCCGGCGGCCGGGCGACCGGCCCGCTATGTGCCGCTGCCGGCATATGCGTTCGCGCACCGGAATTTCTGGGTCGAGGCCGACGCGGTACCGGATACGGCCGCGCCGGTAGGATCGTCCGCAGCGGACGGGCCTTCGGACACGACCATCGTGCCGGTGCCGGATTCCGGTGGCGTCGTGCTGCTGCGCCGGCTGTCCCCGGACGAGCAGCCGTGGCTGGCCGATCACCGGATCGGGGACCGCGTGGTGGTCGCCGGTTCGGTGTTCGTGGAACTGGCCATCCGGGCCGGTGACGAGGTCGGATGCCCCGTGGTGCGGGAATTGTCGCTGGCCGCGCCGTTGCCGGTCTCCGGCGCGGGAACCGTCGTGGAGGTGCATGTCGGCGCGGCCGATGAGATGGGGCGCCGTCCGGTGTCGATCTATTCGCCGGTGCGCGCGGACGACGCGGACCGGCAGCTACACGCCGAAGGCGTTCTGGTATCGAATAGCTCTGGTGCGCCGTATGAGTCGGAGTGGCCGCCGTCGGATGCGGTCCCGGTCGACCTGACCGACTGTTACGAACATCTGGAGGCCGCGGGCTACCGCTACGGGAGGGCGTTCCGCGGCTTGACCGGGCTGTGGCGGCGCGGTGCCGAACTGTATGCCGAGGCAGCGCTGCCCGATGCGGTGTCCGCCGCGGGGTTCGGGTTGCATCCGGCCCTGCTGGACGCGGTACTGCATGCTCATCTGCTCACCCGCGAGTCCGGCGCGCCGGTCCTGCTGCCGTTCCTCTGGGAGAACGTCTGCCTGCACGCCTCGGGTGCGACCGCGGTCCGCGCGCGGATCGTGCCCCGGCCGCGGGGTGGGCTCGTCCTCGACATCGCCGATCCGCACGGTCGGCCGGTGCTGTCGGTGGGTGCGCTGACGGCACGCGAAATCCCGGACATCGCCGGGCAGGTCACCACGCCGGTGCCGCTCCGGCAGCTGGCATGGCACGCCACGCCGGTTGCCGGTGCGGTCGTGCCGTTCGTGGAGTGGGACGGCGTGGACGACGGCGGGGGGCCGGGTCATCTGGTGTGGGATCTACGGGCGGCGGGCGCCGAGAACGACGTCGTCGGCGCGGTGCACGAATCCGTGCGCACCGTGCTGGATGGCGTGCAGCGGTTTCTCCGGGACGAGAAGTTCGGCGGGAACACCTTGGTGGTGTGTACCCGCGGGGCGGTCTCGGTCGGCGAGACCGATCCCGTCCATCTCGCCGGGCCGGCGATATGGGGTCTGCTTCGCTCCGTCCAGGCCGAGGAGCCGGGCCGGGTGGTCGTCGTCGACGCCGACAACCACGCCGATGGCGCCGAGCTCGTGAGCGTGGCCGCCGGTGTGCGGGAACCGCAATTGGCCGTCCGCAACGGCATCGCGTACGTGCCTCGACTGGTGCCCTGCGATGCGCCGGCCGTGCTGTCGCCCGCGCCGGCCGCCGGAACCGTTCTGATCACGGGTGGCGCCGGTGGACTCGGTGCGGTGCTGGCCCGACATCTGGTGCGGCACCACGGCGTTCGTCATCTGTTGCTGGTCGGCCGCCGCGGTCGTGCGGCACCGGGTGCGGACGACCTCGCGACCGAATTGTCGGGTCTGGGCGCGACCGTGACCATCGCCGCCTGCGATGTCGCCGACCGCGGATCGGTCGCCGCGCTGCTGGACGCGATACCGGACGACGCGCCGCTCGCCGGGGTGATCCACGCCGCGGGAGTCTTGGCCGACGGAGTGACGGATACGCTCACGCCCGGCGATCTGCGGCGGGTGCTGCGGCCCAAGGTGGACGGGGCATGGCATCTGCACGAACTCACCGAGGGCCGGAACCTCCGGTTGTTCGTGCTGTTCTCGTCGGTCGCCGGGGTCGCCGGAGCGCCCGGCCAGGCGAATTACGCGGCAGCCAACGCGTTTCTGGACGGATTGGCGCGGTATCGGCGCGCGAGCGGTCTGCCCGCCACCTCGATCGCCTGGGGCCCCTGGGACATCGACCGCGGCATGACGGCCACGGTGGACACCTCCAGGCTCGGCCGGCTCGGTTTCGCCTCGTTGTCCGCCGGCGCGGGTACGGCGATGTTCGACGAGGCGCTCCGCGTGGACCGGCCCGATGTCGTCGCCGTGCGACTCGACATGGATGCCGTGCGGGCGCGGGCCCGTGCGGGCCGTACCGCGCCCATCTGGAACACCCTCGCCCCCGTCGGCCGTCCCGCGGTGCCCGCTGGTATCGCCCCCGCGCCCGGTGGTGGCCGTTTCGCCGGGCTCGGGGCGTCCGCCCGGCGGACAGCGGTACTCGAGGTGGTGGCCGCGGAGGTCGCGGCGGCGCTCGGGTACGACGGGCCCGAAGCCGTCGACACCGGCCGGAATTTCCGGGATCTGGGGTTCGATTCGCTGACCGCGCTCGAGGTCCGTAACCGAGTGCGCCGGGCCACCGGCGTCTCGTTTCCGGTGACCGCGATTTTCGATCATCCGTCACCCGCGGCCCTCGCGGCCGCGGTGGCCGCACAGCGGGAGGGCACGCCGCCGCCGCCGCCGCGGGCGCCGGGACGGGCGCGGGCCGGATCAGCCCAGCCCATCGCGGTCGTGGGGTGGGGGTGGGCGGTTACGGGCGGGGTGG
>NZ_JARWPM010000385.1 GCF_029869215.1 Nocardia carnea | reverse complement strand
ACCCTGCTGACCGACACCGACCGGCTACTGCTGCGCCGGCTCGCGGTATTCACCGCCCCGTTCACCGCCGCCGACGCCACCGCGGTCGCCCGGCCCCCCCCCCCGGGACCCCCCGCCCAGCCCGGCGGGGGCCACCATGGTCACCACAGTGTGTCCCGCCCCCGGGCCCACGCCGGCCGCGAGCGCGGGGGCACCCCGCGGGGGGTGCCCGGCGACCGCGGTGGCGTCGGCGGCGGTGAACGGGGCGGTGAATACCGCGAGCCGGCGCAGCAGTAGCCGGTCGGTGTCGGTCAGCAGGGTCTGGCTCCAGTCGAGCATCGCCCGTACCGACCGGTGCCGTTCGTCGGCGCGGCGTCCACCGACCAGTAATCGCAGCGGATCGGCGAGACTCGCGGTCAGTCCGTCCAGGCCGAGGGTGGGTAGCCGGGCAGCGGCGAGCTCGATCGGCAGGGCCAGACCGTCCAGTCGGCGGCATACCTCATCCACCCGGTCCAGGTCCGCGTCCTCGATCCGGCTCCCCAGGGCCCGGGCCCGGTCCAGGAACAGTGCGACGGCATCGGCTGGGCCAGCCGTCCCCTCGCCGTCGAGTACCAGGGGCGGAACCTCGTAGACCTGTTCGAACGGAACCAGCAACCGGGCCCGGCTGGTGACCAGGACCGTCACCCGGGGGCAGTGCGCGAGCAGGCGCTCGAGGAACGGCGCGACGCCGTCGCGCAGATGTTCGCAGTTGTCGAGGACGAGAAGGAGGTGGCGGCCGGCGAGTGCGGTCAGGACCGAATCGTCCATACCGCGTCCCGGCTGCTCACCCAGGCCGAGCGCCCGGGCCACCGCGGACCCGACCAGGGCGGGGTCGGTGACCGGCACCAGGTCCACGAACCAGGCCCCGCCCGCGAACTGCGCGGCCACCTCGGTGGCTACCGCCATCGCGAGCCGGGTCTTACCGACCCCGCCGGGGCCGAGCGCGGTCGCCTGGCGTTGTGTGGTGACGGCCGCCCGCAGTTCGGCGCGCTCCCGGTCGCGGCCGATGAACGAGGTCAGCGGTGCCGGCAGCACGGACACCGGCTCGTCCGCCAGGGCGGGGCCGGGGTAGTCGGCCGCCCGCGCGGCCAGTGCCCGCCGGTCGGGCACCCCGATTTTGCGCAGCAGCGAGGAAACATGCGTTTCCACCGTCCGCACCGAGATGTACAAGCGCGCGCCTATCTCGGCATTGCTGAGGTGCTGCCCCACCAAGGCCAGCACCTCGGCCTCCCGGCCGGAGATCCCACCGGTGACCTTCTGTTTCGACACCGCGTCATTGTCGCGTACGGCCCCGTACCACTCGGTGGCCCCGGGTACGTGCGGACTCAGTGGTGGGTTCCGTGGCCGGCACGGATGTGCGGGTCGGCCATCGGCAATAACGTTGTTCCCATCGCACCCGACGGGCAGCAATACCGGCGGGAAAGCTTACAACACAACGTAATTCGGCCTGAGGGGCCGCACGCAACCCGACACCAGGAGTACCGATGACCAACGCGTCCACCACGGGAATCGCCACCGTTCTGCACCCGGTATCCGATCTTGCGAAGGCGGGCAAGGTGTATACCGCCCTGCTCGGGATCGCACCGCAGACCGAGGGCACCTACTACATCGGTTTCGATATCGGCGGCCAGCACATCGGCCTGGTGCCCGGCGGTGGGCCGCAGGGTATGACCGCGCCGGTGGCCTACTGGCAGGTGCCCGATATCGAGGCGAAGCTGACCGAGGTCCTCGCCGCCGGCGCCACCGTGCGCGAACCGGTGCGCGAAGTAGGGGAGGGCCGCCTGGTCGCCACGGTCACCGACCCCGACGGCAACGTGCTCGGCCTCCTCCAGGACCGCTGAGCCACCGCGTGTGTGCCCGCCCCGGCGGACCCGCATTCGATCACCGCGATCCGCGGGGACGGCCCGCGCCCGGGGATCGCATTCACCCGACCCGAACAATTCACCCCGACCCAGGAACGAAGGAGTCACCATGAGCACTCGGACCCGCAGCACCGCGAAGTCTGCGGTGGGATTCACCGCCGAGGAACGCGCCGCGATGAAGGAACACGCCCAGGAGTTGAAAACCGCCGCCCGCCGTGCCGGACGAGCCGGGAAGGCGGACGGCGAGGCCGATGTACTGGCCAAGATCGCCGAGATGGCGGACGCGGACCGCGCCATGGCCGAACGGATCCACGCCCTCGTCACCGGTCACGCACCCGAGCTCACCCCGAAGCTCTGGTACGGCATGCCCGCCTATGCCCGGGACGGCAAAGTGGTCTGTTTCTTCCAGAGCGCGGCGAAGTTCAAGGCGCGCTACGCCACCCTCGGCTTCAACGATTCGGCCCGGCTCGACGACGGCGCGATCTGGCCCACGGCGTACGCGCTGACCACGCTGGGACCCGCGGACGAAGCGCGGATCGGCGAACTGGTGCGGAAGGCGGCCGCCTGAACACCCCCCTCGTCCCCGGCGCGGGAGTTGCTGCCGGGGACAGGTCAGTAGACCGGGCCGGTGTACTTCTCGCCGGGCCCGGCACCGGGGGCGTCGGGCACGGCGGAACCCTCCCGGAACGCCTTCTGCAACGACTGCAAGCCCTCCCGCAGCGGTCCGGCGTGCGGGCCGAGGTATTCGACCGACGCGGTGATCAGGCCCGCGAGCGCGGTGATGACCCGCCGCGCCTCGTCCATATCCCGGTGCGGACTGTTCTCCGGGTCGGCGTCGCTGAGCCCGAGCTTCTCCGCGGCCGAACTCATCAGCATCACCGCGGCCCGGCTGATCACCTCCACGGCGGGGATATCGGCCAGTTCGCGCACGTCGCCCTCGGGCTGTTCGGTCATGCGCATCAGCCTAGGCGCGTCCCGAACGCCGATCTGCCGGGGCCGTGGGTGATGTGCGCCGCGACTCGTTTCGTGGCGACCGGGTCGCACGGCGAGCGGTCCGGGCTCTCAGCCGCCGAGTGATCCGGCGGATTCGGTGGATCGCGCCGCGCGCAGGATCCGCAATTGGCCGATCTCGGTGGCGTTCTTCAGTAGTTCTACGTTGACCCAGGCCGCCAGGTGGGCGACGGTGAGGCCCGCCTCGGCGGGCCAGGGGTACGACGTGGCCCGTTCGAGTTCGGTGTCGTCGCAACCGTCGAGTACGCGGAGCCAGTGCTCCCGTAGTTCGTTCAGCCAGGTCAGCGCGGCGGCGGTATCGCCCGGCCAGAAGACCTCGGTGCGCTCGGGGATCGGACGGCCCTCGGCGTGGGCGATCGCCGAACTCCACCACCAGCCGATATGCCAGGTCAGCCAGGCGATGGTGGTCGCGGGAACCGGGTCGGGCTCGGTATCGGCGAAATCGGGCCGCCACCGGCCGTCGGGGCCGCGGTGGACCGTCCAGATCACCCCGGCGGGTTCCCAGTGGCTATCGTCGTCGGTCAGGGCCTCGAAATGCAGCTGGGACAGCGACCAGATCAGGTCGAATTGCCAGCGCAGCAGGTCACGTCGGCTGCTCACGGGTGCTGAGCCTGGCAGGTCGCCCGGGCCGGGGCAACTCGTTTTCGTGCCGACCCCGGGAGCGCGATTCGTTCATCCGGCCCGGAACTGTTAGACTCTTCGGCGACGACCGTCCCGGGCCTGTCCGGGGCAGACAAGTGGAGCCCGACTCCCACCGTTGCCGGCGAGTGATCGCTTGGTCAAACGGTCCGGTCCCCCACCTATCGGTGGGTGCATCATCTCGCGCGGCGAGAGGGTGGCGTAGGTGTCGTTACCTGCGTGGCCGGTCGACATCGGGCCCCGTGGCGGTGAAATACCGCACCGGGGCTTTCGTGTTGAACAAGGGGTTCATTGCGAGCGGTCGTCGGATGACACCGCTAGACCTAGGAGGCCCCATCAGCACTGAGACCCGCATCAACGATCGCATCCGTGTTCCCGAGGTCCGGCTCATCGGACCCGGCGGTGAACAGGTTGGGATCGTGCGTGTTGAAGATGCACTACGCGTCGCCCTGGAAGCAGACCTCGACCTCGTAGAGGTCGCGCCGGACGCCCGTCCGCCGGTCTGCAAGATCATGGACTACGGCAAGTTCAAGTACGAGACCGCGCAGAAGGCGCGCGAGTCCCGGAAGAACCAGGTCCAGACCGTGATCAAGGAACAGAAGCTGCGGCCGAAGATCGACGATCACGACTACGAGACCAAGAAGCGCAATGTGGTGCGGTTCCTGGAAGCCGGGTCGAAGGTCAAGGTCACCATCATGTTCCGGGGACGCGAACAGTCCCGGCCCGAACTCGGGTTCCGGCTGCTGCAGCGGCTGGCCTCCGACGTGGCGGATTTGGGTTTCGTCGAGACCTCGGCCAAGCAGGACGGCCGCAACATGACGATGGTCCTCGCCCCGCACAAGGGTGCGAAGACGCGGGCCAAGGCCGCGCAGGATTCGGTAGCCCGGCCGCAGCCCGGCGGCGCGGCGCCGAACACCGGCCGGCCGGTCGCGCAATAACAACGGCGTAGCCGTGCACACTGCGGCGCGAAGCCGCACATAACGCGGCCCACGCCGCAGCGCTATTGCGTCGAGCCTGCAATAACGCTGATCAGTACACCTGGTCCGCCCCTGCGCGGGCACGACACAGATTGAGGTTGCCATGCCGAAGATGAAGAGCCACAGCGGCGCTTCGAAGCGATTCAAGGTGACCGGTAAGGGCAAGCTGCGCCGTCAGCAGGCCAACCGCCGGCACCTGTTCGAATACAAGTCCTCCCGCCGGACTCGTCGTCTGGAAGGCACCGAGGCCGTCGCACCGGCCGATGTCCGCCGGGTGAAGAAGCTGCTGGGTATCTGATTCCCTGTCCGGGAAGAGATACAGTCCGGTACCGCCTACGCGACCGGACGCCGATGAACCGACCCACTCGGGTGCGTCAGATACGACCAGCACCCCCAAGATCGATTAGGACTGACCAGTGGCACGCGTCAAAAGGGCCGTCAACGCTCAGAAGAAGCGCCGTTCCATCCTCGAGGCCTCGAAGGGGTACCGCGGGCAGCGCTCGCGCCTGTACCGCAAGGCCAAGGAACAGCAGCTGCATTCGCTCACCTACGCCTACCGGGACCGCCGGGCGCGTAAGGGTGATTTCCGCAAGCTGTGGATCGCGCGGATCAATGCCGCGGCCCGCGCCAACGACATCACCTACAACCGCTTCGTGCAGGGCCTGAAGGCCGCCGGGGTGGAGGTCGACCGCAAGAACCTCGCCGAGCTGGCCGTCTCCGACGCCGAAGCGTTCGCCGGCCTGGTCGCCGTCGCGAAGGCCGCGCTGCCCGCGGACGTGAACGCCCCGGCCGCCTGAGTGGTGCGTCCGTAGCCGGATCCGGTCCGGCTCCGCTGTGGTGAAGGCCCCCTCTCAGGAGGGGGCCTTCGTCGTTGTCTGCGGGGTGCCGGCTCTGCGGCCCGGCGCCCGGCAGCTGCACCCCCGGATTCGGGGCGTGTGCCCGGGTTCATGACGCTGGTAGCGTGGCAGCTCATCGGCGGACCCCGAGGAGTGATCATGAAACGTTTGCTGCTGAGTGCCGTTGCCGCGGGCATGGTTTCGT
Source organism: Nocardia carnea (assembly GCF_029869215.1). Classification (GTDB taxonomy): domain Bacteria; phylum Actinomycetota; class Actinomycetes; order Mycobacteriales; family Mycobacteriaceae; genus Nocardia; species Nocardia carnea_B. The sequence continues at coordinate 670 of NZ_JARWPM010000385.1, read as the reverse complement.
TCGCGGTGGGACTTCCGCCGGCATCGGCCGCCCCGGCCGGAATCCCGGTGGAGTCGTCCGCGCCCGCCCAGCGACCGGTGACGGCACCGTTCGATCCGATCTGCCCGCTGTGCTTCGTCCGGGAATTCCTGGAAACCTTCTCCTAGGTCCGGCGGCAATTCGTCGGCCCCGGCCTTTCCGGCCGGGTTCGGATAGGGTGGGCGAGTGCGGATCCGGCGGTGGCGGCGCGTCTATCTGGCTGTGGAATACGGGGCATTGTTCTTCGGGGGTGCCACCCTGTACAACCGGGCGTTCCGCGGGAAATCACCGATACCCGGGCTGGTGGCGGTGGGGCTGGCCGCATCCGGTTACCTGCGCCGCTCCGGCGATTTCGATCGGGCCGCATTGTGGCGGCCCGCCGCGATCCGGGACCAGCTGGGATCGATGGCGGTGCTGTCGGGGGGGGGGGGGGGGGGGGGCCACCCCGGGCGCGGGGGGGGGCGGCGGGGGGGACCGGGGGGTTTGTCCCGCCCCCCCCCCCCGCGGGGGGGGGGGGGGGGGGGTGGGGGACCCGGGGGGGGGGGGGGTGATTACCCAACCGGTTCACCCGCGGCCGCCCCGCGCGCCCCGGGGGCTGCGCCGCCGCCCCCCCCCCCGACAGCACCGCCATCGATCCCAGCTGGTCCCGGAT
>NZ_JARWPM010000384.1 GCF_029869215.1 Nocardia carnea | reverse complement strand
TTTCTGGGTGTCCGGCGGGCCACGCCCGGGCGGCACCCCCCCGGGGGCGGCCCCCCCCCCCGGGGCCCCGGGGGGGGGGGGGGCCGGCGCCCGGGGGGGGAGGGGCCCCCCCCCGCGGGCCGCGCCCCCCGCGGGCGCCGGGGGGCGTCCGGGTCCGCGTCCCGGCGCGGTATCCGGCCCCACCGCGGCGCGCATCCCGCCGGAATGTTTCGATCGCCCGGTGAGCACCGATATCGTGATCTGCGGACTCGGCCCGGCCGGGCGGGCACTCGCCCACCGTTGTCTGGCGCATGGTCTGTCGGTCATCGCGGTCGACCCGAACCCCAACCGGCAGTGGCACGCCACCTACGCCGCCTGGACCGATGAACTGCCCTCGTGGCTCGACGACGCCGCGATCGCGGCAACGGTCGCCGAACCCCTCGCCTACGGTGGGCGTGCGCATGCGATTCCCCGGTCGTACACAGTGCTCGATACCGCCGGGTTGCAGCGCAGTCTGGATCTGACCGGCGCCACCGTGCTCACCGGCCGGGCCACGGCCGTGAACCGGCGGCAGGTCACGCTCGACACCGGCCGGACGCTGTCCGCCGGACGGGTCATCGACGCCCGTGGCCTGGCCCGTCGGCCCGGCCGCGCCGAACAGACGGCGTACGGGCTCGTCCTGGAACGCCCCGGGCCCGCCGATCCGGCATGGTTCATGGACTGGCGGGACGACAACGGCACCGGGCCCACCGCACCCCGCTCTTTCCTGTACACGATCCCGCTGGGCGGTGGCGCGATGCTGTACGAGGAGACCTGCCTGGCCGGAGCGCCCGCCATCGAGCCCGCCGAACTGGCCCGCCGGTTGCGGTACCGGCTGCGGGCCCGCGGGATCGCGCTACGCGGCGACGAACGCGTCGAACGCGTCCGCTTCCCGGTGGTGGGCGGCTCGCCCGGAGCTCGGCGCTTCGGCGCCGCCGGGGCCTATCTGCATCCGGCCACCGGATACAGCGTGGCCGCCGCCCTGGCCGCGGCCGATGATCTCGCGGCAGGCCGGAATCCGTGGGCCGCCGCGCGGCCGGTGCACCACCTGCGCCTGGCCGGGCTGCGCGCGCTGCTCGCGCTGCCCCCCGCCGAGCTGCCCGGCTTCTTCGACGCGTTCTTCGAGCTCGATATCGACCTGCAGCGCGCTTATCTGTCGGGCCGCACCGATCCGATCGGCACCGTCGCGGCGATGACCCGCCTGTTCGCGGCGCTACCCCGGCGCACCCGGGCCCGGCTGGCCGCGGCGACACTCCATATGCCCGCTCCCTCGCACCGGCGGTCGGGTTCGGTCATCATGGAGTGATGCGGTCCATCTGGAAGGGCTCTATCGCGTTCGGGCTGGTGAACGTCCCTGTGAAGGTGTACACCGCCACCGAGGACCACGACATCAAGTTCCATCAGGTCCACGCCAAGGACGGGGGCCGGATCAAATACGACCGGGTCTGCACCGTCTGCGGGCAATCGGTCGCCTTCGCCGATATCGATAAGCAATACGAATCCCCCGAAGGCGAGAAGGTCGTCCTGACCGACGAGGATTTCGCCCAATTGCCGGTGGCGGAGAAGCACGAGATTCCGGTGCTGCAATTCGTCCCGTCGGAACAGATCGATCCGATCCTGTACGACAAGACCTACTATCTCGAGCCGGATTCGACCACACCCAAGGCCTACGTCCTGCTGGCGGCCACGCTCGAACGGATCGACCGGACCGCCCTCGTCCATTTCACCCTGCGGCAGAAAACCCGGCTGGCCGCCATGCGCGTCCGCGACGGGATGCTGGTATTGCAGACACTGCTGTGGCCCGACGAGGTGCGCTCGGTGTCGTTCGAATCGCTCGAGGAGGCCAAGGCACCCCGGCCGCAGGAGATCAAAATGGCCGAAACTCTCGTCGAATCGATGTCGGACGATTTCGACCCCGATCAGTTCACCGACGAGTACCAGGTCGAACTCCAGCGACTACTCGACGAAGCGATCGCCCGCGGCGACGGGAAAGCACCCGAACGCGCCGAAGCTCCGGCGGAGGAATCCGATGCCGAGGTGGTGGATCTGGTTGCGGCTCTCCAGCGCAGCCTGGAGGCCAGTGGCGGCCGCGGCGGCGGGAAATCCACCGGTCGCGGTGGGAAATCCGCGGAGGAAAAGGGCACCGGAACCGCGAAAGCCCGCAAGTCCGCGCCCCGGAAAACCGCCCAGAAGCGCACCCGCAAGGGCGCCTGACCAGCTCTACAGGGCCTGGAGGAACCAGTCGAGCGCGCCTTCGGGCCCGGTGCTGCTGCGGTGATAGTGAAACCCGAGCCGGTGGGCCAGCGCCAGCGCCGCGGTATCGGCCGGATCGAGGCGCAGCACCGCCTCGTCGGCCAGATCGTGCCGGGCCAGGTATCGGCAGGCCAGCACGATGGCCCGGCCCACCACGCCGCGGGCGCGCCACGACGCGTGAATGTCGTATCCGATATCGGCCTGGCGTTTCGCCAGGAATTCCGGCTCCAGCGTCACATCGACGACCCCGGCCAGCGTATGCGTGGCCACATCCACCACGGCGAATGTTTTGCGCGGTCCGTTCGCGGCCCATTCCGCGGCGCAGCGTTCGAATTCGGCCACCATATTCGGTGTGCCGGGCCCGCTTGTCCGGCGCACCGGCTCCCGATCCCGGGCAGCGAGGTACGCGGCGGCGTCGGCGACCTCGATCGGTCGTAGCCCGATCACCCCATCCGATATCAGCACGTGATCATGATCTGCATATTTCACGGCATTCGACAAGCCCTGCCCGCGGCGCGCCGCAAACGAAAATCCCAGGTCGCGCAATGTATGTCGGCGAGCAACATATCCGCGGCACCCGATTGTGAAGACACGCCCGCAGTATAGGACCGCTCCGGTTTGCCGGGTGGATACTCGGGAGATGACCGATAACCCGGAGGATCCGCATCGGCTCGTATCCGCTGCCGTGGTGGTGGGCGTGGACGGTACGCCCGCCGCCCATTCGGCCATTCGCTGGGGCGCCCTGGTCGCGGCCCGGCGCGGGCGCCGGCTCGTGCTGGCCTACGGCATGAATTCGACGCCGGCCAAGACCTGGCTGGTCGCCTACCAGCCGATGGTGGACGAGGCCGTGCAAACCCTGCGCACCCACGGCGAACAGGCCCTGGCGACCGGCGTCCAGGTCGCTCGTGAGGCCGCACCGGGCCTGGCGCCCGATACCCTGCTCTCCGAGCACAGCGGCGCCAAAATGCTGATCGAACTGTCGAAATCCGCGCATATGGTGGTGCTCGGCTCGCGCCGCGGTGGCGCCATCGCCCATCTCGGTTCGACGATTCTCGCGGTCGCCGCGCACGGGCGCGGCACCATCGTCGCGGTCCGGGAGGACGCCGAGGACATCACCAGCGGACCGGTGGTGGTGGGCGTCGACGGCAGTCCGGTCAGCGATACCGCCGTGGCCGCCGCCTTCGCCGAGGCGTCCGAACGTGGAGCCGAACTGGTGGCCGTGCACACCTGGAGCGATCTGACCTTCACCGAATTCGCCAGTACCGGCTTCATCGAGATCCCGGCCGAAGATCTGCAGACAGCGGAGCAGGCCGTGCTCGCCGAACGGCTGGCCGGCTGGCAGCAGCGTTATCCCGAGGTCACCGTGCGCCGCGAGGTCTATCCGTCGACACCCGCGCAGCATCTGCGGGAATGGTCCGAACGGGCGCAGCTGGTCGTGGTGGGCAGCCGGGGACGCGGCGGGTTCCGGGGCCTGCTGCTCGGATCCACCAGTCAATCCCTGATCCAGCGGGCGGCCTGCCCGGTGATGATCACCCGGCCGGCCTGACCGGCGGCCCCGGCCCGGCGCCGGTCAGCCGATCATTCCGGCCAGCAGGGCGCGGGTGCGCTGCGCCTCCGCACCACCGGCGAAGACCGAGGCGACGAAATCGGTGGCACCCGCGGCGAAAACCTCCCGCACGCGCGCGGCCACCTGCTCCTCCGACCCGATGACGGCGAGATCCGCCGGCCCGGCCGCACCCTCGCGATCCATCATCGCCCGGTAGGACGGCAACGTGCCGTAGGCGGCGAAGGTGCGCGCGGCGCGTTCCCGAGCGCCCTCGACATCGTCGGTGACGAGCACCGGCAGGGAACAGACGATCCGGGCCGGTGCCCGGCCGGCCTCCGTGGCAGCCGCGGTGATGGTCGGCGCGATATGGTCGCGGATCGTGGCCGGTCCGGTCATCCACAGCACGGTTCCGTCGGCGCGCCGCCCGGCCAGGCGCAGCATCTGCGTCCCCATGGCGGCCAGCAGCACCGGGATCCGGCCCTCGTCCGGGATTCCGAGCTCCAGGTTCCCGGTCAGGGTTTCGCCGGTGAAGGACACCGGCTGCCGGTGCAGCAGTGGCTCCAAGATCGACAGGTATTCGCGCATATGGCGGGCGGGACGCTCGAACCCGTACCCGAACATATTCTCGATGACGACGCGATGCGACAGCCCGATCCCCAGGGTCAGGCGGTCCGGGCCCACGGCCAGCGCGGTCGTCCGCGCCTGCTGGGCCAGCGCCCCGGGATGGCGGGGATAGGTGGGCACCACGGCGGTCCCGAGTTCGATATCCGGCACCTGGCTGCCCGCCACGGCGAGCGCAGTGAGCGCGTCGAATCCGAAGATATGCGACATCCAGGCGGAGTGGAATCCTTCGTCGGCCGTGCGGCGCAGATCATCGGTCAGCGCGCGCAGGGCGTCGCTTCCGGTGCGTTCACTGAGCAGTATGCCGATCCGCACGGTGGGCCTCCTGGCTCGTAGGGGTTGTCGTCGAACGGTGCGCACCGACCCTACTGGAGGTCGCGTGCGGTGCCCCCGCGGCGGGCCGTACACCGGCCGCGCGGCGCGCCGGCGGAATCGACCGGGCCGGCACCGCCGACGCGCCCAGAACCTCCTCGACCCGGAGGCCGGCGCGGGGCATGCTGAGACCATGGACGAGTTTGCGAGCTGGCGGTCGAACGGACAGCGTTTCACCCATCGCGGACACCAGATCTTCTGGCGCCCCGGCGGAACCGGTTCCGCGGGGGCACTATTGTGCCTGCACGGCTTTCCGACGGCGTCCTGGGACTGGCATCTGCTCTGGCCGCAGCTGTGCGAGCAGTTCGCCCGGGTGCTCGCACCGGATTTCATCGGCTTCGGCTGGTCGGCCAAACCGCAGCACTACGACTACGCGATCGCCGATCAGGCGGATCTGTGTGAACAACTGCTGCGCGAACAAGGCATCGAACGATTCCATGTGCTGGCCCACGACTACGGCGATACGGTCGCCCAGGAACTGCTGGCCCGCGATGCCGAACGCCGCGCCGCCGGCGACCGATCCCTGATGATCGAGTCGGTATGCCTGCTCAACGGCGGCCTCTTCCCGGAGTCACACCGGCCCCGGCCCATCCAGCGGTTGCTGGCGAGCCCGCTCGGCCCGCTGGTCGGCCGGTTCGGTACCGAGGGCACCTTCGCGCACAGCCTCGCCGCGGTGTTCGGCCCGGACAGCACACCGGATCCGGACGAGATGCACCGTTTCTGGCTGCTGTGGTGCAGTAAGCACGGGAAACGCAACGGCCACAAGCTGATGGGATATATGGCCGAACGGCGCACCCACCGGCAGCGCTGGGTGGGCGCCCTCGTCCATCCCCAGGTTCCGGTCCGGATGATCGACGGTCTCCGCGATCCGGTGTCCGGGGCGCGGATGGTGCGCCGCTACCGGCAACTGGTCGACGAACCCGATGTGGTGGAGTTGCCCGATATCGGGCACTATCCACAGTTGGAAGCGCCGCAGGACACGCTGCACGCTTTCCAGGAATTCCACACGACCAGGGTCGGCTAGGCGATCGGCCGCCACCGCCGGGCACCCGCTCGTCCGCCCGGCCCGGCGGGAGCGCCATGCGGTTTCGCACCGGAGCTCCCGCCGGGTTCGTCTCCCGGATACGCCGAATGCAGTGAACCCCAATGCCTCCGACGTCGGCGCAGGTAGCGAACGGCTGCTACCGTCACGGGCACGGCGGGAAACTTCCGCTCGACAGCGAGCAACCGCCCGGGGGTCGGGGAAGCCGTAGAACGAGGGGAAGCCGCATGCTCGGTACCGATGCCGCACACGGACCCGATCAGCATATCCAGGGCGTCCCGGAATGGGTGACCACCCGCGACGGGCGCCGGTTACACGCCATGATCCTGCCCGGCCCGCAGGACCCCGGCGCGCCGGTGGTCGTCTTCGAGGCCGGGGCCGCGGCCACCCGCTCGTCGTGGGCTCTGGTGCAGCCCGCGGTCGGCCGTTTCGCTCGCGCCGTGGTCTACGACCGGGCGGGTCTGGGCCGCAGCCCCGCCGATCCGGCGGGCCGCACCCTCGATCGGATGGCCGGCGATCTGCTCGATGTCCTCGACCATCTCGGCGCCGGGCCGTTCGTCCTCGCCGGGCACAGCGCGGGCGGGGTCATCGCGCGCCTGGCGGCCGCGCGCCGGCCCGACCGGATGGCGGGACTGGTACTGGTCGATCCCACCGACGAAGCCGCCGAGATCTTGTTCGGCCGCACCTTCCGGCGCGTCGAACGGCTGGCGATCGGCGTGAACGGCGCACTCGCGCGGCTCGGACTGTTGCACCGGCTCTACGGCCGGATGCTCGCGGCCGTTCCGGCCGAGGTGCGCGCGGATATGGAACGCGAGGCGTTCACCCCGCAGACGGTCCGCACCCAGGCGGCGCAGGCCCGGACCTTCCTCGACGAACTCGCCGCCTGGCGCGAGTCACCGCCCGCGCTGGGCGCTGTCCCGGTGACCGTGATTTCCGGCGGGCGCGCGGGGGACGGGATGAACGCCCGGATCCGGGCCGCCGTCAACGATGCCCATGCCCGCCGCGCGGCGGGCTCCACCGGCCGCCATATCGTGGCCCACGGTTCGGCTCACTACATCCCGTTCACCGAACCCGAGGTCGTGGTCGCGGAGATCCGCCGTTTCGTCCGGCCCTGATCACCGCCCCGCCGGGCAGACCCGCACTCGCCCACCGGGTTTGCGGCGCTCGGCCGGGCGGCTCCGATTCGGGTGCGCGGGCGCATATCGCTACGATTATCCGGATAATCTGCCCACTTTTCGGAGGAATGCATGGCGCGCAAGGTCATCGTTGAGCTGGTCGACGACTACGACGGAACGTCCCCGGCGGAGGAGACCGTCACCCTCGCGCTGGACGGTGTCACCTACGAAATAGATCTCTCGGCGGCCAACGCCGCGAAACTGCGCGAGATCGTCGGCGAATGGGCCGCGCATGCGCGCCGGGTCGGCGGCCGGGCCACCAAGGGCAAAAAACCCGCCCAGGCCGCGACCGACAGCCGGCAGACCCAGGCGATCCGGGAATGGGCCCGTGAGAGCGGTATGGATGTTTCGGCTCGGGGCCGCATCTCCGCCGAGGTGATCGAGGCATACAAGAAGGCGCACAAATAGCGGCGGATCACCGGCGGGCAGCGTGGATCGGAACCGGTCATAGTCGGCCCCGCCCCGGCGCGTGAAAGATCACAATCGGGTAACAGGAGCCTTTCCGGAAACGACAGAGTGTTCGGTATGCCGATGCCGTGGCGGGGCCACGCGATGTTCGGCACCGGCCGGGGAATGCGTGGTGGCGACAGCAGGCCGCGCACCCGATCTGCTCACCGGACGAAAGGCCCTGTTCTCTCATGCGTTTGTCACCGGCGACCTTCGCCGCCCGCGGCCGCCGTCGTTTCTGGCCCGCCCTGGCCGCACTCGCCGTCCTGTTCCAGGCGGTGTCCCTGGTCTCCGGCGGCGCCCCCGCCGCGCGCGCCGCGTTCGATCCCGCGGGTATCGATTTCTGGGTCGACGGCAGTATGGGCCCGATCAAGACCCGGGTGTTCCGGGCCGCCGACGGCAATACCTCGCGCGTCGTCTACGCGCTGGACGGTATGCGGGCCCGCGAGGACCTCAGCGGCTGGGAAATCGATACCGATATCGCGCGCGAATTCACCAAATGGAATATCAACGTGGTGATGCCGGTCGGCGGCCGATCCAGTTTCTACACCGACTGGAATGCACCCAGTACGTTCGCCGGAATACCGCCGGGGACGGGCTCGGGGAACGGCTCGTCCTCCGGTTCGGCCTCGGGTTCCGGCGGATTGCAGGTACTGGCGGACGGTCCGGGTAAGTCCTACACCTACAAATGGGAGACCTTCCTGGCCCGGGAACTCCCCGCCGCACTGCGCGACCGGCTGGGTTTCTCGACCCAGCGCAACGGGGTCTTCGGCCTGTCCATGGGCGGTAGCGCCGCGCTCACCCTGGCCGCGCTCTACCCGGACCGGTTCAGTTTCGCCGGCTCCTATTCCGGCTACCTGAACATCTCCGCGCCGGGTATGCGGGAGGCGATCCGGGTGGCGATGATCGATGCGGGCGGCTACAACGTGGATTCGATGGCCGCGCCGTGGGATCCGAAATGGCTGCGGATCGACCCCTTCGTCGCCGCGCCCCGGCTCGTCGCCAACAACACACGACTCTGGGTGTCGGCGGCCAGCGGGCTGCCCACCGCGGGCGACGGCCCGACCATGGGCACCGTCAACGGCATGGGGCTGGAAGCGCTGGCGCTGGTGAACACCCGGGCCTTCCAGGTCCGGATGGCGACGCTCGGTGCCCGCAATGTGCATTACGACTTCCCTGCCCTCGGTATCCACGCCTGGAACAACTGGGCCGATCAGGCGGTGCGGATGCTGCCGGATCTCTCCGCCAATATCGGGTGACGCCGGGGCCGGGTGACGGCCCTCACCCTCGGATGCGAGGCAGTTGCTCAGCAATGCACAAGCACGATCGGTAAGGTTTCCCAGCATGGGTCAGAACGAGGTAACCCTTTCCGCCGAAAGCACTTCCGGCACCCAGGTGGTCACGGAAGGGCTCCCGGTGGGTTTGCGGTATCGGATGCGCGATCACTATGTGGTCGGCCGGGAGAAGATCCGGGAATACGCCCGCGCGGTCCAGGACCACCACCCGGTCCATTGGTCCGAGGGCGCAGCGCTCGACTACGGGTACGACGGGCTGATCGCCCCGCTCACGTTCTTCTCCGTGCCCGGCTACCTGGCGCAGACCGAAATGTTCGAATCCGTGCTCACCGGCTACGACCTGAGCCAGATCATGCAGACCGATCAGGTGGTCCGCTACCACCGGCCGATCCGCGTCGGCGACGAACTGTCCTACGAGGTGCACCTCGAATCGGTGCGCCACGCCTTCGGCGGCGATCTCATCACGTTCGAGACCGTGGTCACCGATCAGCACGGCGCGCTGGTGCTGGTTTCGGAGATCAGTGTTGTCGGCCGCAGCGGCGCGGGACCGGACCTCGGCGATCTCGATGCGGGCGTCCTGATGCACGGTTTCCGGCCGGGTACCGAACGGCCCGGACCCCCGCCGCGGGAGCGCCGCGCACCGGTGCCGGCACCACCCGGGGCGCCGGCACCCGAGCCGCTGCTCAGTGGTTCCGTCCGGGAGTTCGATTCCGTCCGGGCCGGCGACGAGTTACCGGCCCGCACAGTACAGCTCACGATCGGCGACCTGGTGAACTACGCCGGTGTATCCGGCGACCCCAATCCGATCCACTGGAGCGCCGAGGTGGCCGGGCGGGTCGAACTGGACGCCCCCGTCGCACACGGCATGCTCTCGATCGGTCTCGGCGCCGGCTACGTGACCTCCTGGCTCGGCGATCCGGGCGCGGTCCGTGAGTACGCGGTCCGGCTCACCAGTCCGGTCTACGTCACCCGGGAGGGTGCCGAGGTCGAGTTCGGCGGCCGGGTCAAATCCGTCGATCCGCTGGAGCGCACCGCGACGATCGCGCTTACCGCCCGCCACCAGGGCCGCCGGATCTTCGGCCGCGCCACCGCCGTGGTCCGGTTGCGCTGACCACCCGCAGTACCGGCTCTGGGCTACGCGGGTAATACCGAGGTATTATCGTGGGGTCCGTGGGTCACGGGCAATACGAATGGTGGATCGGCGCGTACGACCTGCTCCACCGCAGCGGAATCGAGCCCTGGGAAGTATTGGAGGTGCTGTATTCGCCGCGGCGGTGGCCCCGGGCGGCAACCAGCCGCGAGGGTCTACCCACCGCGACCGTCTGGGGCCGGACCGATGAGGGCCGTGCCCTGATCGTGCTGCTGCGCTGGCTACGGGCCGACGCCCGGTGGCAGATTCTGCTGGCGAGCCCGATGCGGCCCCACCAACTCGCCGAATACACCGCATGGGAGGCGACCCGAGATGAACAGCGATAAGGAACCGGACCCCGGCTACCCCCGGTCCCCGGAAGCCGCCGTGGATTTCCTGGACGGGCTCGTCTACGACGATGCCGCACCGCTGCCGCCCCTGCCGCCGGCAACCGACCGGATCGAACAGGGCATGGTGGCCACCTCGTTCAAATGGACACCCGAGATGCGCGACCGGGTCCGGCGCAAGGCCGCCGAACACGGGGTCACACCGTCGATCCTGATCCGTCAGTACATCGAGATGGGCCTGCTGGCCGAGCAGTCCGAGCGGATGATCCCGCTGGCCGACGCCGTACGCGCCCTCACCAGCCTTCCGCATTCGGCCTGACCGGCCGTCGCCGGCTCAGGGTGCGGGCGGCGTGCCGGTATTCGTACAGAACGGCTGGCAGGACCCCGGCGTAGTCGGTGTCACCCGCGCGGGTTCGTCGTCGTAATCCGCCGAACTCACCACGATCATGACCAGCAGCGCCACCCCGAGGACGAACCCGAAGATCAGCACTGTCGGCCCGAGCCAGGTCCGCATCGGCTTCTCCTCGAGCACGGGCCGCGGCATCATCGGATCGGCCGGGTTCACCACGGTCGCGGGATCCACCGGGGTCCCGGGATCCCCTGGGTCGACGGGGTCCACCGGCCGGACCGTATCGCGTTCGGGGCCACCGTATTCGCCCATTGCACAACCACCTCCAGTGAGTCTCCGCGACCGGATACCCGAATTCGGCGGCCATTCACGGCCCAAGCCCTATCCGCTGTGTCACCGTATCGGCGACGACCGCGCCGCCCACCGGATCTGGTCGGCGGTGCGCCGGCGAATGCGGTTTCCGGTCGGGTGGGACGGGCGGAGGTTGTTCCCTCGGTCAGCGGTCCGGCGGCTGACCGAGGGAACGCAGATAGATGAGCGTGGCCTGTACCCGTCGATCACCGTCGTGGACGGGGAGTTTTGCGAAGATCGCGCCGATATGCTTGCGCACGGCTGCTTCCGAGACCGTCAGGACCTCCGCGATCCCGGCGTTCGTGCGGCCCTCCGCTACCAGCGCGAGCACTTCCCGCTCCCGGGCGGTGAGGTCGGCCAGGGGCGTGCGATGCCGGCCCGATTTGACCAGCGCCCGGACGACCTCGGGGTCGACGATCGTCTCGCCCTCGGCGACCCGGGCCACGGTGCCGAGGAATTGCCGGACATGCCCGACACGTTCCTTCAGGAGATAGCCCGTTCCGGCGGTCGAATCGTCGCCGAGGAGGTCATCGAGGTAGGCGACCGAAACGTAGTGGGAAAGCACGACGATCGGCAGCTTCGGTGCCCGATGGCGGAGTTCCGCCGCGGCGCGGAGGCCGTCGTCGGTGCCGTTCGGCGGCATTCGCACATCGGTGATCACCAGGTCCGGTGTGTAGGTCGCGCAGGCATGGACCAGGCCCGGTGCGTCACCGGCCGTCGCGCACACGTCATGACCGGCCGAGGCGAGCACGCTTTCCAGCCCGGCCCGCAGCAGCGGGCTGTCCTCGGCCAGCACGATCCGGAGCCGGGAGGGTCTATCTGTCACACTGCGCACTCCATCCGGATGGTGGTCGGCCCGGCGGGCGGACTGGTGACCGTCAGCTGTCCGTCCAAGGCCGCGAGACGACGTTGCAGACGGTCGAGGCCGTGACCTTCCACGATATGCGCCCCGCCGGGCCCGTCGTCGGAGACGGTCAGTATCCACCGCGAACCGGCGCGGCTGCCGCGCACATCGACTCGGGTCGCCGTGGTGTGCCGGGCGACGTTGGTGAGACATTCGGCGACGAGAACGTAGGACATGTGTTCGACGGCGGGTGGTAGCCGGTCGCCGGGGGCGGGGTCCAGGTCGATACGGATATCCAGCGGCAGGTCCGCCGCAAGGTCGGTCACGGCCGGTTCGAGTCCGCGTTCGGACAGTACGCGGGGCGAGAAACCGCGCAACACGGCCCGGAGTTCGCTCAGGGTTTCGTCGACGAGCCGATGCGCTTCGGCGGCGACGCGCCCGGCGGGACCGTCCGCGTCCTGCGATTCGGTCAGCCCCAGTGTCATCGACAAGGCGACCAGCCGATGCTGGACCCGGTCGTGCAGTTCGGATTCGAGCAGTTCCCGTTCGAAGCCCTCCGCCGCCAGCAGCGCCGATCGGGAGTTTTCGATTCGCACGGCCTCGTGCCGCCAGCGGTCGGGATCGGAAACGAGCAGGGCGCGCGCGACCTTCGCCTCGAACGCCGACCAGGCGCCCACGAGTACCAGCAGCACGAGCGTGGCAAGAGCCCCCGCGGCCGCGGCGGGCCAGGCCTGCGCCGGCTCGTCGATCGACCAGGGGCCGAAATCGATGTGATCGCCCCGGACGAGGACGGGGGCGGCGAGCAGCACCGCGGCGACGGCGAAACCCAGCGCTATCAGGAAGTACACCGCACCGCCGAACACCGTGACGATGCCGAGGAAGGCGACGTGGCGGAGGGTGGGCATCCGGCGGCCGGCGCTCGCTTCGCGCACTTCGGCGGCGGCGCGGGCGGCGGCGCCGGGGTCGACGAGCCGGAGCCGAGCGCAGTGCAGCCGAAGCATCGGTTCCCAGAGTGCGGCTCGTAGCGAGCGGGTCAGGCCGAGGAATACCACCGGCACGCACCCGATCATGGTCAGTAGAGACAGCACACTACCGGCTATCACAGCGAGCAACGCGCGCCACGGCCACGGCGAGATCAAATAGCGCGGCCCGGTCCGAAGCGCGGATCTCATGGTGTTCATGGCCCGGCCTCCGCCGCCGGCCGTGGCTGCCGCGGGACGCCGAGCCGCGTGGTCACGACGATCCACGCGACCACCGGCGAATACGCTGCGCACATCAGCAGCGTAGTGGTGGCGCCGGAGGGGCCGGCGTCACCGACGAACACTTCGAGCCCGGCCGCCAGCACGAGATTACTGCCGCCGTGCAGAACAGCAGCCGGCCATACCGAACCGCTGCGGGCCCACAGCCAGCCGATCAGGAACTCCAGTTCGATCGACAGGGGCAGCCACATCAGCATGGCGAGGAACGCGTCGGTGGCCGAACCGCCCGCGCCCAGGTAGCCCACCCACGGCAGCGGCCAGTGCCAGATACCCCAGATCAGGCCGGTCGCGAAGGTGGTGGCCACGGGGCGGCCGGGCAGGAGCCGGTCGCGGAGATAAGCGGTCCAGCCGAACTCCTCCCCGAAGAAGATCGGGGCCGCGACCACCGGGATCATCGGGGTGAGCACCAGGAACAGCACGGCGGCGGACCCGAAATCGCCCGGTTCCGGATGCCACAGTCCCAGGAGGACCGCGAGGGCGAGTGCGGCGGCGAGGACGCCGAGCGGGAGGAGGGCCGCGACGACGTACGACCGCCACTGTCTGCCGAGCCGCAGCCGCAAGCCGGCGTCGACGAAACCTTCCCGGGTGATCCACCGGCGGGTGATGACGGCCGCGAGGGCGGGCACGAAAGCGCCGCCGGTCAGCAGTTGGACGACCGGATCATCGAGGGAGTATCCCGCGACCCCGGCGATTCCCCACGGAATCCAGGCTCCGGCGAAGGTGAGCAACAGAAACCAGCGGATGCCTCGTCGCTGCGGGACGGTTCTGCGCGGGACAGGTTCCCGGGCGGTGGACACTGTGGTCATTCGTCTATTACAGAATCGCGGCCGCGGGAAGTCGGTGGACAACGGGACCGTTTCTCGGTCGCGTACACGCTACCTTCCGGAGTGCTCCCGGCCGGAACGCCGGGTACGGGCCCGGATGTCGCATAGCCGGGCCCGTCGCGGGAGCCGGTTCAGGGCACCGCAGCCGAATCAGGTTTCCCCACTGCCCATTCCGCCATGAGGTCGGCAAGTGCGGCGGCGCCGCGATGGCAGTCGGCGGGGTGGGCGAATTCGGCCGGGGAATGCGAGATGCCGGTGGGATTGCGGACGAACAGCATGGCCGTGGGCACCACGGCGGACAGGATGCCCGCGTCGTGTCCGGCCGCGGTGGGGAGGACCGGGATATCGCCGAGATGGCCGAGTACCTCGTTTACCCGGTCACGTACGGCGGCCGGGAATTCGACTATCGGCGTGACCGATTCGGCCTCGATATGCAGCCCGATGCCGCTGCCGGCCGCGTCGGCGCGGGTGCGGTCGCCGATCTCGGCGACCAGCCGGCGCAGGGTGGTCTCGTCGGCGGCGCGGGCGTCGAGCCAGGCACGGATTTCCGAGGCGATGGCATTGGCGCCGTTCGGGAGCACGCTCAGTTTGCCGAAGGTGGCGACCGCGGCGTGTAGTTCGGCGGCCCGGCGGGCGGTGTGCACGGCGGTGGCGTAGGTGAGCATGGGATCGCGGCGGTCCACCAGCCGGGTCGCACCCGCGTGGTTGGCCTCGCCGGTGAAGGTGAACAGCCAGCGGCCGTGCGGCCAGATCGAGGAGGCCACCGCGAGCGGGCGGTCCACCAGGTCCAGGGCCCGGCCCTGTTCGACATGCAGTTCCACAAACACTCCGACCCGCCGGGAAAGGGCCGGGTCGGCCCCGAGGTGGCCGGGATCGCGGCCGGCCGCACGTAATGCCTCGGCGAGCGTAATACCGTCGGAGTCGCGAAGTCCCAGCGCACGCTCGGGACTCAGCGCACCGGTGCTCAATTGCGACCCGATACAGGCGACCCCGAACCGCGCCCCCTCCTCGTCGGAGAACGCGACCACCGCCACCGGGCGGCGCGGGACGATCCCGCGCTCCCGGACCAGGTCGACGGCGGCGAACGCGCTCACCACCCCGAGCGGGCCGTCGTAGGCGCCGCCGTCGGGGACGGAGTCGAGATGCGACCCGGTGACGAAGGCGCCGGTGGGATCGCCGGTCCAGCCCGGTGGCAGCCACCACGCCCACAGGTTTCCGTTGCGGTCGGCCTCTACCTGCATCCCGCGCTGCGCGGCGCAGCCGGTGAACCATTCGCGCAGGGTCATATCGGCGTCGTTCCAGGCGAAGCGGCGGTAGCCGCCGGTCGCCGGGGCACGGCCGACGTCCAGAATGTCGTCCCACAGCGAGTCGAAGGACCGCATACCCACCGCGCTCATATCCGGCCCGGGATCCAGGTGGTGCCCGCGAGCGGTACTCCGGCCATCGCGGCGGCCTCCACGGTGAGCGCGACCAGATCCTCGGGTTCGAGATTGCGCAGATGCGATTTCCCGCAGGCCCGTGCGAGGGTCTGCGCCTCCATGGTGAGCACCCGCAGATAGTTCGCCAGGCGCCGGCCGGCCGCGACCGGATCGAGGTTGCGGGCGAGTTCCGGATCCTGGGTAGTGATCCCCGCCGGGTCGCGGCCGGCCTGGAAATCGTCGTAATAGCCGGGCGCCGAACCCAGTGCCGCGTACTGGTCGGCGAAGCGGGGGCTGTTGTCGCCGAGCGCGATGAGGGCGGCGGTACCGATGGCCACGGCGTCGGCGCCCAGCGCCATCGCTTTGGCGACATCGGCGCCGCTGCGTATCCCGCCGGACACGATGAGCTGCACTTTCCGGTGCACGCCCAGTTCCTGCAGAGCCCGGACAGCCTGCGGCAGCGCGGCCAGGGTGGGAATGCCGACATGTTCGATGAACACATCCTGGGTGGCCGCGGTGCCGCCCTGCATCCCGTCCACGACCACCACATCGGCACCCGCTTGGACGGCGAGCTTCACGTCGTAATAGGTCCGGGTGGCGCCGACTTTGACATAGACGGGCTTTTCCCAGTCGGTGATCTCCCGTAGTTCGATGATCTTGATGGCCAGATCGTCGGGCCCGGTCCAATCCGGATGCCGGCACGCCGAACGCTGGTCCACGCCTTGCGGCAGGGTGCGCATCTGCGCGACCCGCTCGGTGATCTTCTGGCCGAGCAGCATTCCGCCGCCGCCGGGTTTGGCGCCCTGCCCGAGCACGATCTCGATGGCGTCGGCGCGGCGCAGATCGTCGGGATTCATCCCGTAACGCGACGGCAGGTACTGGTAGACCAGAGTTTTCGATTGACCGCGTTCTTCGCGGGTCATCCCGCCGTCCCCGGTGGTGGTCGAGGTGCCCACCGCGCCGGCACCGCGCCCGAGCGCCTCCTTGGCCTGGCCGGACAGCGCGCCGAAACTCATTCCGGCAATGGTGATCGGAATATCGAGGTGCAGGGGTTTCGTCGCATACCGGTCGCCCAGGACGACATCGGTATCGCAGCGCTCGCGGTACCCTTCGAGCGGATAGCGTGACATCGAGGCGCCCAGGAACAACAGATCGTCGAAATGCGGAAGTGGACGTTTGGCGCCCCAGCCGCGGATATCGTAGATCCCGGTTTCGGCGGCGCGCTGGATCTCGGCGATCACCGGGCGCGGGAAGGTCGCCGACTCCCGTAGTGCGGGGTCGAGTTGTGCGGGACTGGTCATGGTGGTCTCCTGCTCCGGTCTCAGTACGCGCCGGCGTTGTCGACGTGGAAGTTGTAGAGCGTGCGGGCCGAGCCGTAGCGGGTGAACTCGGCGGGGTCGGCAGCGAAACCGGCGGCGTCCAGCAGTTCCCGGAGCTCGGCCAGATGCTCGGCGCGCAGCGGCTTCTCGATACAGTCGGCACCCAATGAGGCGACCTTCCCGCGGACGTAGATCCGGGTCTCGTACAGCGAATCCCCCAGCGCCTCCCCGGCGTCACCGCACACCACGAGCCGCCCGGCCTGGCCCATGAAGGCGCTCATATGCCCGATATCCCCGCCGACCACGATATCGGCGCCCTTCATCGAGATCCCGCACCGCGCACCGGCATTGCCCTCGATCACCAGCAGGCCGCCGTGCGCGGTCGCGCCGGCGGACTGGGATGCGTCGCCGGTGACCCGCACCACGCCCGACATCATGTTCTCGGCCACGCCGACACCGGCGTTCCCGCGGACGGTGACGGTAGCGCGCTGGTTCATCCCCGCGCAGTAGTAGCCGACATGGCCCTCGATCGTCACGTCGATGTCATCGTTCAGACCGCAGGCCACCGCATGCGCGCCGCGCGGGCTCGACACACGCACCCGCCGGGGCGCTTCCGGTGTGTGCAACAGCGCGTTGACCTCGCGCACGGTCCGCTCCCCCAGGTCGAGCGTGGTGACCTCGGCGGTTTCCCGGTGGACCGCACTCACTGCCGGTGCCATACGTAGACCTCCTCCGGAACGGGTTCGAAGATATGGGCGGTATCGATACCCGGCAGATCCGCCAGGGCACGGTATTCCGAGGCCATCGCGACCCACCGCCCGGTTTCGGCGATCACCGCGGGTTTGCAGGCGATCGGGTCACGGACCACGGCGAACGATTCCTTGTGGGCGACGAGCAGGGTGTAGAAACCGTCGAACCGTTCGGCGAGCAGCCGCAGCGCCTTCTCCAGATCGGCGCCCTCGGCCAGTTGCCGGGCCAGGAAGCGGGCGGCGACCTCGGTATCGTTCTCGCTGTCGAAAACGACTCCTGCCCTTTCCAATTCGTGCTTGATACTCATGTGATTGGAGAACGAGCCGTTGTGCACCAGGCATTGATCGGGCCCTACCGAGAACGGATGCGACCCGGCCGCGGTGACCGCGGATTCGGTGGCCATCCTGGTGTGCGCGACCCCCTGGTGCCCGGCGGCGGCCGCCAACCCGAACCGGCGGGCCAGCGCACTGGGATCGCCGACCCCCTTCAGCACGGTGAGGTCGTCGCCGAATCCGATGAGCCGGGCGCCCGGCGCGGCCCGGCGCGCGGCGGCCGCCAGTTCGCCGGCGCCGGTGGCCGCGGTGAGCACGGTGGTCGGCGCGAGGTCGACACCGCCGACCGGTACGCCGATTTCTGCGGCCACCCGGTCCGCCAGCTCGGTGACCGGCTCCGCCACGTCCAGCAGGGAGACCGTCGCCGCGCCCGCCGGTGACCAGTGCGGATCGCCGTAGACGGCCATACCGGCCGAATCCGGTCCCCGCTCACACATCTGGTCGAGCATCCCGGTCAGCAGTTCGCCGAGCCGGGGGTACAGGGCTGGGTCGCGCAGATGCAACCCGACTATTCCGCACATGCGGTGCACTCCTTCGGGGTTCGCGGTTCAGAAGGCGGTGAGATATTCGTCGATCTCCCAGGCGGAGACCGTGTTGTGCCAGGCGAAGAACTCGTCCCGTTTGATCCGGGCGAAGTATTCGCCGACTCCCGGCCCGGCCCCGTCCAGAGCGGCCATCACCACCGGGTCGGCCTCGAGCGCGTCCATGGCGTGCAACAGCGTCATCGGCAACAGCTCGCCGGTACTGTCGCCACTACCCGGTGTGCCGGGGTCGAGCGCACGGTCGATCCCGTCGAGCCCGGCCCCGATCGCGACGGCCATCGCCAGGTACGGGTTCGCCGACCCGTCGCCGCCGCGTAATTCCACCCGGTTCCCGTCGGGTACCCGCAGGTAGTGGGTGCGGTCGTTGCCCCCGTAGGTGGCCCGGCGCGGTGACCAGGTGGCGCCGCTGCTGGTCGAGACGGCCCCGATCCGTTTGTAGGAGTTGACCGTCGGCGCCAGCACCGCCTGCAGCGCGCGGGCGTGTTCGAGTAGTCCGGCGACGAACGAATAGGCGGTGCCGGACAGGCCGAGTCCGCGGGGATCGCCGGAATCCGGGAACAGTGCCGTCTCCCCGCGCCACAGCGACAGGTGCAGATGCATTCCCGATCCGGTGCGGTCGGCGAACGGTTTGGGCATGAAGGTGGCACGCATACCGCGTTTCTCGGCGATCACCCAGAGCAGGTAGCGGGCGGTGATGACCCGGTCGGCGGTCGTCATGGCTTCGGCATAGGCGAAGTTCTGCTCGAACTGGCCGTTGGCGTCCTCGTGATCGCTGGCGTAGTTACCCCAGCCGAGGGTGTTCATCGCCGCCGAGATCTCGGTCAGGTGGTCGTACATGCGGGTCACGTCGCGGGCGTCGTAACACGGCTGCCGGCTGGTATCGGCCTGATCGGCGGTGCGCAGGGTGCCCGCGGCGTCCCGGTGCACCAGGAAGTACTCGATCTCGGCACCGACCTTGACGGTGAATCCACCGGCCGCGGCCCGGCGCAGCGCGGCGGCCAGTACCGCGCGCGGCGCGAACGGCCACACCCGCCCGCCGACGTGCGGATCGCAGTGCACCAGCGCCAGGCCCGGCCGGACGAAGGGGATCGGAGTGAAGGAGGACGGGTCGGGGACGGCGACGAGATCCGGGTCCGCGGGCTGCTGGCCCATCGTGCCCGCGGCGTACCCGGCGAACCCGGCGCCGTCGGCTTCCAGTTGGTCGACGGCCTCGACCGGGACGAGTTTGGCGCACGGTTTACCCGACAGCGTGGTGAACAGGGCGAGGATGTACCGGGTGCCGCTGGTCTGCGCGAGCTCGGCCAGCGCACCCGGCGCGGTGGCGGTCTCGGGGGGCGGGGCGTAGGCGGTGGCGGTGTCGGGGGCCATGGGGTGCTCCAGAGTTCGGTCGGTGCGGCGGGCTGGGCGGGTCAGCGCATCTCCCCCGCACCCAGATAGGGATGCGGGCTCACCAAGGGCGCGCCCTCGGCGAAACGGGAGTAGCGGAAATCGTCGGGGTCGACACCGGGCAGATCGGTTTTCCCGGTGGTGAGCAGATCGGCGGCGAGCCGCCCGACCGCCGGGGAGATCTTGAAACCGTGCCCGGAGAAACCGGTGGCGAGGAAGAGTCCCGGAACCGGCGACGGGCCGATGATCGGGTTGTAGTCGGGGGTTACGTCGTAGGCGCCGACATAGGATCCGGTGATCCGGGGGTCGGGCATATCGGGTAATCGGTGCCCGAGTTTGCCGATCACCTTCTCGACCGTGCTTTCGTCGGCCCGGTTCACGTAGTTGTCCGGGTCGAGGTATTCCGGGGCCTGATGGTCGGAATTGCCCACCAGCAATTCGCCGTTGGGTTCGCGGCACAGGTAGGACAGGCCCGCCAGATCCGACAGCACCGGTACCGGCGGCGTCGGCACGCCCTGGTCGACCAGCACCAGCTGCGCGCGCTGGGCGCGAACGTCCACCGCGACCCCGGCCGAGGCGGCGAGCGCCGGGGTCCACGGGCCCGCCGCGAGTATCACTGTCGCGGCGTGGATCTCCGAACCGTCGGCCAGCCGGACACCGGTCACCGTATCGCCGGCACCGAGTACCAGTTCACGGACCGCGGTGCCCTGCGCGATCCGCACGCCGAGCGCCCGCGCGGCCGCGGCGAAGGCCATCCCGGCCAGATAGGCTTCGCCGCGCCCGCCGCGCGGTTCGTAGGCGAAGGCGGCGAAATCGTCCAGGTACAGTGCCGGCCACAGCTCGCGGATGGCGGCATGGTCGACGAGCCCGACCTCGATACCGAGCCCCCGCATCATCGCGACATTGGCCAGCAGAGGTTCGACGTTCTCGGCGCCGACGCCGACGACGTAACCGCACTGCTGGAAACCCATATCGTCGCCGAACAGTTCGCGGGCCCTGGTGAAAACATCCACTCCGTACCAGGCCATGGCCGCGAGGGAGGGCACACCGTAGTGGCAGCGGACGACGCCGCTGGACTTGCCGGTCATCCCGGAGCAGAGGGTGTCGCGTTCCAGCACCACGACATCGGTTTCGCCACGCTCGGCCAGTGACCAGGCGATGGCCAGGCCTTCCAGCCCGCCGCCGACGATGACGTAATTGTGGGTTTCGCTTCCCGCCATGGTCACCTGTTTCTTCGTAAGAGATCGTGTTGTATATCAGGAAACATCCCACAGATGACGCCGGCGTTACGCGCAAGTCAGCACCGTATGACCGGGTTAGCCTGAACCCCCCAGCAAGACAATCTTGTCGTACCGACACACCACACAGCCGGTACCGGCGCAATCGCGCGAGACGGCCGGAGATTAATCCGCGCGTAACCCGACGAGAAGTTTCTTCTGATTACTCTTTGATTCATCTCATTCCCCATACATCCGGAGCGATCAGATGAACGACCCCGCCACCGCTACCCCGTTCCGCGTGACCGCCGACTTCTGGCGTGCCCTCCCGCAGATGCCCGTCGCCGACTACCCGGGCACCGAGGCCTACATCGACGATGTCTACGCCAATCCGGAGGGCTCCGAGATGGCGGCGGGCTACTTCGAACTGCGTCACACCGACGCCCCGCTGGACTACCACTACGAGTACGACGAGATGAAAATCGTACTGGAGGGCGAATTCCGGCTGGAGAACCTCGATACCGGACAGGTCGAGACGGCGGGGCCCAAGGACGCGATCTTCTTCCCGAAAGGATCGCGGATCCGGTTCAGCACACCGGACCGCGCCCTCGCCTTCTACGTCGGCCACCGTTCCTTCGCTCCCTGAGCCGATCCCCCATGAGCGACCACCACAACCC
>NZ_JARWPM010000383.1 GCF_029869215.1 Nocardia carnea | reverse complement strand
CCCTACTCCACCGTGTGGCCGCGGCGCTGGGGCGGGTCGCCGGCGATGGGGGCGGCCGGATCGCCCCGCCCGGCAGCGGGATTCCGCACGGTGTGCTGGCACTGATCGGGGTCACCCACAGCGATACCGAGACCGTTGCCCGGGCCATGGCCGAAAAGATCTGGCGGCTGCGGATTCTCGACGGCGAACGCAGCGCCGCGGATCTGTCCGCGCCGGTGCTCGTGGTCAGCCAGTTCACGCTGTACGCCGACACCCGCAAAGGGCGCCGGCCGTCCTGGTCGGCCGCCGCGCCCGGGCCGGTCGCGGAACCCCTCGTGAACTTCGTCGCCGAAACACTGCGTGACCTGGGTGCCACGGTCGCCGGCGGCCGCTTCGGCGCACATATGCACGTGGAACTCGTCAATGACGGCCCGGTGACGGTCATGCTGGAACTCTGATATCCGCCGGCGCAGCCCCGACTGGGGCTTCAGAGCCCGAGATGCAAGCGGAGTGCCCGATTCAAGTCATCGACGACGGCGGCAGGTAGGTGCCCGAGAACCCGCCCGACCCGTTCGATCGACACCGAACGCACCTGCTCCGCTTGGGCTTTCGAGGCAATACGCAAGCCCGGCACCTGCTCCAGCAAGACTTGGAAAGGGAATACCCTGGCGATATTGCTGGTCACCGGGACAACGGTGACGACACCGCGACCCAGTTCCAGGGCTCGTCGATTGGCTCCGTCATTGCTCACCACGACCGCAGGCCTTGTCTTGGCGACTTCATTGCCCCGGGTCGGGTCGAAATCGACCAGCACCACATCGCCGCGGCGCATTACACCAGACCGTCAGCAGTGGCCGACGACCAGAGCATCTCCGAATCCGAAGCGTCCCATTCGTCCCACGCTTCTTCGTAGGCATCCTCGAGCGCTCGACTGCGCAACAACTGAATCGCCTTCTGCACCGCCGCCGAGCGGCCGGGCAGCCCCGAGCGGCACACCTCGTCGTCGAGGGCCGCTACGTCCTCATCCGACAGACTAACGCTCAGTTTCATACCGGCCATACTACCCGTGCGTGAGCCAAGTGGGAATGGTCTTCCTACCTGGCGTCGGCTGGGCGCAGGGTGAGGATCCGCGGCCCGTCCTCGGTGACGGCGACCGTGTGCTCCCAATGCGCGGCGCGGGAGCCGTCCGTGGTGACCACGGTCCAGTCGTCGTCGAGGACCTTGGTGTCGGAGGTGCCGAGGGTGAGCATCGGTTCGATTGCGAGTACCGAACCCACCACCAGCCGGGGACCCTTTCCGGGCTGTCCCTCGTTCGGCAGGAAGGGATCGAGGTGCATTTCGCGGCCGATCCCGTGCCCGCCGTACCCGTCGACGATCCCGTACGACCGGCCGTGTTCGGCTTCCGCGGCGCGTGTACCGAGTTCGATCGCGTGCGAGATATCGGTGAGCCGGTTCTCCGGGAGCATGGCAGCGATACCCGCCACCATCGATTTCTCGGTCGCCTCACTCAGCAGCCGATCGTCCTCCGACAGTTCACCCACGCCGAACGTCCAGGCCGAATCACCGTGCCAGCCGTCCAGGATCGCGCCGCAGTCGATCGATACCAGATCACCGGGCGCCAGTATCTCCTCGGCGGTCGGGATTCCGTGCACCACCCGATCGTTCACCGACGCGCAGATCGAGGCCGGGAACCCATGGTAACCCTTGAACGACGGCACCGCGCCGGCGTCCCGGATCACCTGTTCGGCGACCCGGTCCAGTTCCAGCGTCGACACTCCCGGCGCGGCCGCGTCCCGCACCGCGACCAGCGCACGGCCGACGATCGCCCCGGCCGCCGCCATGGCATCGAGCTCACCGGCGGTGCGGAACGGGACGACCTTCTTGCCCTTACGACCGAAGACCACAGCTGCACCTCATCGAAGGATCGGCGCCGGACCCGGAACGACAGTTAACCCGTCGTGGCATTACGGCCCAGGGCCTCGAGAGCCCGCGCGTTGACCTCTTCGACCTCACCGACACCGTCCACCGAGACGACCAGGCCGTCGTAGTAGTTCAGCAGCGGCTGGGTGTCCTCGCGGTAGATCCGCAGCCGGGTCCGGATGGTTTCCTCGTTGTCGTCGGAACGACCCCGCGAGAGCATCCGCTCGACCACCGTGTCCTCGGAGACCACGAAGCACAGCACCGCGTCGAGTTCGCTGCCGAGCTCGTCGAGGATCTTGGCCAGCGCATCGGCCTGGTCGACCGTACGCGGGTAGCCGTCGAGCACGAACCCGCGCGACGCGTCCGGTTCGGCCACCCGGGACCGCACCATCCGGTTGGTCACATCGCTGGGCACCAGTTCGCCGGCGTCCATGTACCGCTTCGCCTCGAGACCGAGCGCAGTCTGCTCGCTGATATTCGCGCGGAACAGGTCCCCCGTAGAGATATGTGGTACCCCCAGCTTTTCCGATAGCAGCACGGCTTGAGTGCCCTTGCCCGCTCCCGGCGGCCCGAGTAGTACGACTCTCACTTGAGGAACCCTTCGTAATTGCGATTCATGAGTTGGCTTTCGATCTGCTTCACGGTGTCCAGGCCGACGCTCACCATGATGAGCACGGCGGTACCACCGAACGGCAGATTCTGTACCCCGCTGGAGGACGAACCCATATCGAGGAACACGTTCGGCAGGACGGCGACCAGACCGAGGTAGATGGAGCCGGGCAGGGTGATGCGGCTCAGCACATAGGTCAGATGGTCGGCCGTCGGCTTACCGGGGCGGTAGCCCGGGATGAAGCCGCCGAACTTCTTCATCTCGTCTGCGCGTTCCTCCGGGTTGAAGGTGATCGCGACGTAGAAGTAGGTGAAGAAGACAATAAGGCCGAAGTAGATCGCGATGTACACCGGGTTGCTGGGGTTCACCAGATACTTCTGGATGATCTCCTGCCACCAACTGGGGTCCTCGGCAGTGCTGGACCCGGTGAGCTGGGCGATCAGGTTCGGCAGATACAGCAGCGAGGACGCGAAGATCACCGGGATGACGCCGGCCTGGTTCACCTTGAGCGGCAAGTAGGTCGACGAACCGCCGTACATCTTGCGGCCGACCACGCGCTTGGCGTATTGCACCGGAATCCGGCGCTGGCCCTGCTCCACGAAGATGACGGCCACGATGATGGCGAAGGCAGCCACACACACGAGCGCGAACACGATATTGCCGCGGCTGTCGAGAATGTTCTTGCCCTCGCTGGGGATCCGGGCCGCGATACCGGCGAAGATCAGCAGCGACATACCGTTGCCGACACCGCGTTCGGTGATCTGCTCACCGAACCACATGACCAGCGCGGCGCCCGCGGTCATGACCAGCACGATGATGATCATGCCGAAGATACTGGTGTCGGCGAGAATATCCTGCTGGCAGCCCTGCAGCAGTTGCCCGCGCGCGGCCAGCGCGACGAGACCCGTGGCCTGCAGAATCGCCAGCGCGATCGACAGGTAGCGGGTGTACTGCGTCATCTTGGTCTGGCCGGCCTGGCCTTCCTTGCGCAGTTCCTCGAACCGCGGGATGACGACGGTGAGCAGCTGGATGATGATGCTCGCGGTGATGTAGGGCATGATGCCGATCGCGAACACCGACAGCTGGAGTAGCGCACCACCCGAGAAAAGGTTGATGAGCTGGTAGATCCCGGCGGATTCACCACCCGAGACCAGGTCGATACATTCCTGGACCGCTTTGTAGTCGACGCCGGGTGACGGCAGCGCGGCACCGAGGCGGTACAGCGCGACCAGCCCCAGCGTGAAGAGAATCTTCCGCCGCAAGTCCGAGGTCCGGAAGGCCGTAACGAAGGCGGAAAGCACAGATCCTCCTGGCGAACGACATGGTCAGGCCATGGAATTTTCAGCGTGTCCCGACTCGGAGATCGCCGAACCCATGACGGGTCTTGGCAGACAACACTTGAACTCTAACAGTGACGCCGGACGAGCCTGCACTCGTCCGGCGCCCTGTCGTCGATTGGCGAACGTCAGCCCAGTTCGGTGGCGGTGCCACCGGCTGCGGTGATCTTCTCCTTGGCGGAGCCGGAGAACTTGTCCGCGCTGACCTGCACGGCGACGGAGATCTCCCCCTCGCCGAGCACCTTCACCAGCTGGTTCTTGCGCACCGCGCCCTTGGCCACCAGCTCGTCCTTGCCGATGCTGCCGCCCTCGGGGAACAGCTCGGCGATAGTGCCCACATTCACAACCTGGTATTCCACCCGGAACGGGTTGGTGAAGCCCTTCAGCTTCGGCAGGCGCATGTGGATGGGCATCTGGCCGCCCTCGAACGCGGCGGGCACGTTCTTACGGGCCTTGGTGCCCTTGGTACCGCGGCCGGCGGTTTTACCCTTGGAGCCCTCACCGCGACCCACGCGGGTCTTATCGGTTTTGGCACCGGGGGCCGGGCGCAGGTGATGCAGTTTGATGGTCATTGTCAGACCTCCTCAACAGTTACGAGGTGGCGCACGACATTGATCAGACCACGGTTCTGCGGGTTGTCCTCCCGGATCACCGACTTACGGATACCGCGCAGACCGAGGGTCCGCAGGCTGTCCCGCTGGTTCTGCTTGGCGCCGATCGAGCTCTTGATCTGGGTCACCTTGAGATCTGCCATATCAGACTCCTTGTCCGGCACGGGCACGCAGCATGCCCGCGGGAGCGACGTCCTCGATCGGCAGACCGCGGCGAGCCGCGACCTCTTCCGGCCGCTGCAGCATCTTCAGTGCGGCGACGGTCGCGTGGACGACGTTGATCGCATTGTCGCTACCGAGCGACTTGGCCAGGATGTCGTGGATGCCCGCGCACTCCAGTACGGCGCGTGCGGCGCCACCGGCGATCACACCGGTACCCGGGGAGGCCGGGCGCAGCATGACCACACCGGCCGCCGCTTCGCCCTGCACCGGGTGGGTGATGGTGGAGCCGATCATCGGCACGCGGAAGAAGCCCTTACGCGCTTCCTCGACGCCCTTCTGGATGGCCGCGGGAACTTCCTTGGCCTTGCCGTAGCCGACACCGACCAGGCCGTTGCCGTCGCCGACGATGACCAGGGCGGTGAAGCTGAAGCGCCGGCCACCCTTGACCACCTTGGAGACACGGTTGATCGCGACGACGCGCTCGAGCTGGTTCTTCTCGGCGGCATCGTTACGACGGTCGCCGCCACCGCGGCGGTCGCCGCCACCACGACGGTTGTCGCGGCCGCCCTCGGGGGCGTTGGAGTTCTGTCCGGCGGGTCCGTTTCCGCCGTCACGCCGTTGACGTCCCGGCATCAGACGTTCCTTCCGTTCACGCTGGTGAGTGCAGTGTTGTTGATCATCAGAACTTCAGCCCGCCTTCCCGGGCGGCATCGGCGAGCGCCGCGATCCGGCCGTGGTAATCGTGACCACCGCGGTCGAACACCACGGCCTCCACACCGGCGGCCTTGGCACGCTCGGCGATCAGTTCGCCGACCTTCTTGCCCTTGGCGGTCTTGTCGCCGTCCAGCGCCCGCACATCGGCTTCGATGGTCGAGGCGGCGGCCAGGGTGCGACCGGCCGAATCGTCGATCAGCTGCACATGCAGATGCCGGGAGGAGCGGTGCACGATCAGCCGCGGCCGCTCGCTGGTGCCCTCGATCTTCTTGCGCAGGCGGAAATGCCGCCGCGTCTTGGAGAGCCGACGGCGGGTCGAAGCATCCTTGCCCAGCGGAATGCGCTTGGCCTTCTGGTTCTCGGTTTGCGCCATGATCACTTACCCGTCTTTCCGACCTTGCGGCGAACGACCTCACCGGCGTAGCGGATGCCCTTGCCCTTGTACGGGTCGGGTTTGCGCAGACCGTGGATAACCGCCGAAATCTGGCCGACCTTCTGCTTGTCGATCCCGGATACGGAGAATTTGGTGGGCGATTCCACCGCGAAGGTGATGCCTTCCGGGGCCTCGATCGGCACCGGGTGGCTGTAGCCGAGGGCGAACTCGAGGTTGCTGCCCTTCTGCTGCACGCGGTAGCCGACGCCGAAGATTTCCATCTTCTTCTCGTAGCCCTTGGTGACACCGGTGACCATATTGTCGATCAGGGTGCGGGTCAGGCCGTGCAGCGAGCGGTTGCGCCGCTCGTCGTCCGGGCGGGAGACAACCAGTCGGCCGTCTTCCTGCGCGACACTGATCGGCTCGGAAACGGTCAGCGACAGCTGACCCTTCGGGCCCTTCACGGCGACGTCCTGGCCGTTGATGGTCACCTCGACACCCGAGGGAATCACGACGGGATCTTTGCCGATACGCGACATGTCCGTACCTCCCTTACCAGACGTAGGCGAGGACTTCCCCGCCTACTCCCTGCTGAGCCGCCTGACGGTCGGTGAGCAGGCCGGTCGACGTGGAGATGATCGCCACGCCGAGGCCGCCCAGGACCTTGGGCAGGTTGGTGGATTTCGCGTACACGCGCAGACCCGGCTTCGAGACGCGGCGCAGACCCTGGAGGCTGCGCTCCCGGCTGGGGCCGTACTTGAGGTCGACGACGAGGGCCTTGCCCACGGTCGCGTCCTCGGTGCGGTAATCGGCGATATAGCCCTCACGCTTCAGGATCTCGGCGATATTCGCCTTGAGCTTCGAATGCGGAGCCTTCACCTGATCGTGGTACGCCGAGTTGGCGTTGCGCAGACGTGTCAGGAAGTCTGCGATCGGATCGGTCATGGTCATAGTTCGACCTCGACACCTTTCTCGCTACGGTTCCCATTCAACACCCGCGTCGAGACGCGGGCCGTGGGCCTACAGCAATTCGGCTGGTCCGGACGGCAGTCACCGCCGGATGAGTTCGTATCGCCCGGGAGCCCGCACGGGGCCGCCCACGGACACAGATGTGCCCTGGCAACCGGTCTAGTGTAGGAGCTGGCTCGAGTACGACAAAATCAGGCCCCCGGATCAACGCCCTGACCAGGTACTCTGCCGGTTATGACAGAGGAGGGGAACCCGGAGGATCGGGACACCGCTCTCGAGAACGAGGTGGGAGATCTCGAGCACCGGTTGCAGCGCAGTGAAAAGGACGCCGCTGCCGCGCGCGTGCTTGCGGGAGGGGCAGACCGCGATACCTCGGAACTACGGATCGAACTACGCGAATTTCGCGAGCAGAACATGCGCCTGCACAATGCGACCAGGGCCGATATCGCAGATATCCGCGGCGATATCACTGAGATCCGCGGCGAACTCGGGCAGCTGAACGGCAGGGTCGATGTACTGACCCTGGAAATGCGCAGCAAGTTCGACATGCTGGCAGCCGGGCAGCAGCAGATTGTGGACCTGATCACCCGGGCCGGCGGCGACAAGGGCAGCGGTCGGTAGCCCGAACCCGACGGCGTCATTCGACCGACAGGGCCCCGAAGCATTCGCTTCGGGGCCCTGTCCTACTCCGTGTCCGGGCACTGCTTACCAGGAGCTCTTGTGCACCTCCGGCAGTGCGCCGAATTGTTCGTCCGCTGGTTCGCGCTCGGCGGCGGAGCTCTCGGAGGACGCTGTGCGCAGGTCCATATCAATGCCCTCGATATCGTGCTCGCCCACCCGCACCTGCGCTGTCGACGGCGCATAACCCGTGGCGACGACCGTGTAACTGCCTTCGGAGAGGTTGCCGAAGAGATAGGAGCCGTCCGCATCCGTGGTCTGACTCTCGATCACATTGCCCAGGGAATCGGTCAGGGTTACGAGTGCGCCCGCCAGCGGCCGGCCGCCGCCGGTGACCACGCCCGCCACCCGCACACCCGGACGTAGCAGCACGTCGACGCGAGCGGTGTCCCGGCCGTTGACTTGGGCGGAGACGGCGGTCGGGTGGTAGCCGAACGCGCTTACAGCGATCGTGAAATCGCCCTCCGGGAGGCCGGTGAGTTCGAACCGGCCGGATGAATCCGATTCACCTGCCGCCATAACCTCCCCACGCAGGTCCAGGGCGGTGATCATGGCGCCGGATACCGGGTTGCCGTCACCGGTCCGCGCGACCGTGCCTTCCAGGCCGGTCAGCGCACCGAGCGTGACGTCGTAGGACACCGGGTTGCTGCCGAGGACCGCGGTCGAGGCGTCCGGCCGCCGTCCCTCCGCCGAGGCGATGAGGACATAGGAGCCGGGTTCGGGTGCGGCAAGTTCGTAGAACCCGTCCTGTCCCGACCGCGCCCGGCTCAGCTGCTGCCCGGCGGGCGAGATCAGGGTCAGGGTCGCCCCGGCCACCGCACCACCCCGGCCGTCGGACACCCGGCCGAACAGCACCGAGCCGCTTCCGGCCGGCTGCGGGGCGGCCGCGCTCGCACCGTTGCGGTAGGCGGGAGTGCGTTCCGCCGGCTCGGGAGCGGCGTGCCGCGGTCCCGATGCCGCATCGCTGCCCCTCGGCGGCGCCGCGCCGGCAACAGGTGCCGCATGGCCGGCCACCGGAGCCGCGGCGCCGGCAATCGGTGTCGCGGCATCGTCGATCACCTGTTCGGCTTCCGCCGAAAGTCCGGCGGGCGCCGCGGGCACCGCTTCCGCGAGCGCATGTGCTTCGGCCTTCGCCGCATCGGGCGCTGCACCCGCGACGGCCGCCGCGGCGGCGCGTTTGGCGGTCGGGATGGTCAGCGCGATCACCGCGGCCGCGGCGGCGACACCGCAGCCGATCAGGATGCCCACCCGGAAACCGTTCTCGGTCGGCACGCTGATCCCACCCGCGAAGGTGGTACTCATCTCGGCCAGCACGGCACCGATGGCGGCCGAGGCCACCGAGGTGCCGATCGAGCGCATCAGGGTGTTGAAACTGTTGGCGGCCGAGGTCTCGGTGATCGGCACCGCGCTCATGATCAGCGCGGGCATGGCGCCGTAGGCGAAGCCGACACCGAGGCTGATCACGATCGCGCCGACCATCAGTCCCCAGGCTTCGCCCATCAGCGGCACCGACGCACCGTATCCGGCCGCGATGATCAGGGCGCCGACGATGAGGGTGATCTTCGGTCCGGCCAGGGCGGACAGTTTCGCGCTCAACGGCGAGGCCAGCATCATCATCAGACCGCCGGGAGCCATCCACAGACCCATCGCCACCATCGACTGGCCGAGGCCGTAACCGGTGGCCTCGGGCAGCTGCAGTAGCTGGGGGAAGATCAGCGCTTGGGCGAACATCGACATACCGATGACGATGGATGCGGCATTGGTGAGCAACACCCGCGGCCGCGCGGTGACCCGCAGGTCGACCAGCGGATCGCGCATCCACAGTTCCCACAGGCCCCACAGCAGCAGCACGACCGCCGCGGCGACGAACAGCGAAATCGTGGTGACACTGGTCCAGCCCCAGCTCGCGCCCTTGGAAACGGCGAGCAGCAGGCAGACCAGGGCGGCACCCAGGCCGAGCGCGCCGAGCACATCGAACCGGCCGCGCTGTCCGCGCGACGGAGTGGACGGTACGACAGCGAAGATCAGTACCCCGGCGAGCACGCCGAGCGCCGCGACACCCCAGAACAGGTAACGCCAGCTGCTGTATTCGACGACCGCCGCCGCCAGCGGCAGGCCCAGCGCGCCACCGACCCCGAGCGAGGAGCTGATCAACGCGATACCGGAGCCGAGTTTGGCCGGTGGGAGCAGATCGCGCAGGGCCGCGATGCCGACCGGGATCAAGCCCACGCCCATCCCCTGCAGGCCGCGGCCGATGATCATCGGCCACAGCGAGGAGGAGACCGCACAGATCACCGACCCGATGACCAGCGGAATCACCGACCCCACCAGCACCGGCCGCTTTCCGTACAGATCGCCCAGCCGTCCCGCAACGGGGGTCGTCACGGCACTGGCGAGCAGGCTCGCGGTCACGACCCAGGTGGCGTTCGACGGTGCGGTGTCCAGAATTTCCGGTAGCTGCCCGAGCAGCGGCATCACCAGGGTCTGCGTCAGCGACGCCACGATCCCGGCGAAGGCGAGCACCGCCAGCACCGCCGCCGGGCGGACGACGGGTTCGGTTTTGGTCACGCGCGTGCTCCTCGCAAGACGAATTCAGTCGATGTGCATAATACACATAACATGCATGATGCAATCTAACCAATTCGGACACCGCGCCGCGGACGCGATCCGCGCACCCCGGTGGCGAGTCGATCGAGCCGGCCCGGTGACGCGTCGGATCCGGCACCATATGAGGCGATGCCGTACTCACTCGCCGATGTCCTGCCGTCCGTGGCCGCCTCGTTCGGATCGGATGGGGCGAACCCCCTGGGGATCGCACCCAACCGCGACGTGGTGGTCCTCCTGATCGACGGCTTGGGCGCCGAACTGCTCTCCCGGCACCGCGATCTCGCCCCCACCCTGACGGCCTGTACCGCCACCACACTCACCGCCGGGTTTCCGGCGACCACCTCCACCAGCCTCACCAGCCTCGCCCTCGGCGCCCCCTGCGCGACGCACGGCATCATCGGCTACAGCTTCGGCGTTCCCGGCCGGGACGGTATCCGGCTGTTCAATTCACTGCGCTGGCGGCTCGACGGTTCGACCGGTGACGACGCGCGCGAATCCCACCCACCCGAATCGATACAGCCGGGTACCAGCCGGCTCGAGGACCTCGCCGCCCACGGGGTCGAGGTGCATTATGTGGTTCCCGCCTATCAACGGACCTCCGGCCTCACTCGCGCGTCCTTCCGCGCACCCGGGACCCTGCACCCGGCGACCACACTGAACGAAGTACGCGACGGAATCCTGGCGGTCGCCGGTCATTCCGGCCCGGGTTCGCGGTTCGCCTACGCATACTTCCCCGATCTGGACAGCAACGGTCATCTGCACGGTCCCGAATCACCGGAAGCGCTGGCGGTGCTGCGCGAGATCGACGCCTTCGCGGCCGATCTGCTCACCGACCTCCCGGACACCTGCACGCTGCTCGTCACCGGCGACCACGGCATGGTGCACGCCGATACGGTTATCGACCTGGACTCCCGGCCCGGACTGCTCGACGGTGTGCGGCTGATCGCCGGCGAGGCGCGGGTGCGCCATATCTACCTCGGCAGTCCGGGCGCCGCAGCCGATACGTTCGACCGGTGGACCGGCGAACTGGCGGGCCACGCCCGGGTTGTCACGCGCGAGCAGGCACTGGACGAGCGCTGGTTCGGCCCCACCCCGCCCGCACCGGTGATCGCGAACCGGATCGGCGATCTCCTGGCGGTGGCCGAGGGCGGCACCGTACTGGTGCGACCGGAGCACGAACCGCTGGAATCGGCGATGGTCGGCCATCACGGCGCCTGGTCGGACGACGAACAACTGGTTCCACTCATCAGTTCGGTCTGAGAACCGGGAAACCTGGGCACCTTTCGCCACCCCGACCCTTGACCTGAACTAATGTTCAGGTTTTAGCGTCGTGTCATGCGCACCGAAACGACTCCGGAAACCCACCCCACCGAACCCACCCTGCGACAGGTCGCCCCCGACCTCTGGGAGACCCGGGAGTTCGTCGTCCCCGACGGACCCCGCACCCACGCCTACCTCTGGACTCCACCCTCCGGGCAGAACATCCTCTTCTACTCCCCCGGCAACGACCAGGATTTCGACGCACTCGCACAGCTCGGCGGGGTCGCCCGCCAGTATCTGAGCCATCAAGACGAAGCCGGCCCCATGCTGCGCGCCGTGGCCGGCCGTTTCGGCAGCCGCCTGTACGCACCGGCCGCCGAAGCCGCCGAGATCGGCGCACACGCACCGATCGATACCGCCATCTCCGCACGCGGCGTGGATGACGCAGACGTGGAGGCGATTCCCACCCCGGGCCATACACCCGGCAGCACCTGCTATCTCGTTCCCGGCCACGGCGGCCGCAGCTATCTGTTCACCGGTGACACCCTGCTGCGCTACCCCGATGGGTGGCGCGTGGGATACATCCCGGGCTACAGCGACAAGGACGGGTTGCATGCGGCCCTGGACACGCTCGCCACCATCACACCGGATGTGGTGGTCTCCAGCGCGTTCGTCGCCGGCGCACCGGGTTTCCACCACATCGAACGCGGGGCGTGGCAATCCCATCTCGACGAGGCCCGCGCGGCGCTCGCTTGACCGGCCACAGCGTGGCGCCGCCCGACCAGGATCGAGCGGCGCCACCGATCACCGGATTACGACACAGTGGTTACACCGATTCCGGGCGGGGCGGTCAGCGGCCGATCGATGATGACCGACAGCGTCGACCCCGGCGTCCGGGCGGCCCGACCGGCGTACTCGGCGAGGTTCTCGCCGAGGCGCTGCTTCGCCTCCGGCGTGAAACCGGGCGGCAGCGCCCCCAGGACGGGTCCCAGGTTCAGCGCGTCGAGCACGCGCGCCTCCGCATCGGTGAGGTGCACCGTCACCGCGTCCGGCCCCTGTTCGGTCGTCACCGCCGCGGCGGTTCCGCTACCGAATACAAGACAACCGATCGGCGCGGCGATGGCGATCAGTGGGGTGAGTGTTCTCACGAAAGATATCTCCTGAATTTCTCGAAACATGCTGTTTCACCGACGGATTCGATACCGAGGCAGTGCCACCGGCACGAATGGGGCGCCCAGGCCTGCTCCAGATGGACCGGAAGCAATGGCCGCCCCTTCTCGTCGGCGATTACGTCCGTCCACCCGGTCGAAGACGCCGACCGGCAGCGTTGCGCTATCTGCGCGTGGCAGATGAGCGCGGTTCCACAGCGGATTCAGTGCGGTGGGCGCAGAATCGGCTGCCCACCCCGGCCCGTCAGCGCCGGCAGACACAGAGACGCAGTAGCAGCTCCGCGCCTTTCACCCCCACATCCGGACCGGCGGCGAGCGACCGGGAAGACGACCTGCGAAATACCGCTCCGCCGAGCAGAAGACCGGCGAACAACAGGATTACGAGCGGGACATAGCCCGTCCGCGGGCGAACAGCTGAGGCCCGGAAGCACAGATGCGGGCAGTGCGCGGCCGGCCCGGCGGAATCCGACGACTCCGCTCCACCGGGAACCACTCGCTCCCCGACGACCGTCGACACCTGCAAAACCGAAACCCGTTCCACCGATGCGGCTTCCGAGTTCCTACCGTCCTTGACCTCGAGCGTCAGCACGACGGCGGCGAACACCAGCACGAGAACCTGCAACAGGTTCGGTGGCCGCCCGGGATGCCTCACAGCCGCCGATACTAGAGGCCGGTTCGACAACCGGGACAACCGGGACATTTCCGGCACCGGGAACAAGCCGGACACCTCGGCGACAGCAACTCGAGAGCGACCACTCCGGTAACCCGACACGAATAAGAAACAGGCACGAAACTTTGTCTCGATAACTTCCCGGATGCTCGACCAGCACAATCCGGAGGTGCCCCATGACCGATTTCCACGCTCGCCTAGCGGCCGAGACCCTCACCCGCGGGCTGGGCCGGCGCGGATTCCTCCGCGCCGCCGCCGCTGTCGGCGCCGTGGGCGCGGCCGCCGCGGCCACCTCCTGCGCCACCGAGACCGCCGCGAACTCCGTATCGGGCTCCTCGGCCGCGCTACCGTTCAGCGGCGGCGTGCCGATCCTGCAACCCGGCCAGGGCGATATCCCCGGCGACCACTACCTGCGTTCGGAAGTCGACCAGGTGCTGTGGGGGTATGTCCCGAACGTTCACAGCAAGGAAGTGCTGCGGATGAAATCCGGCGAGACCGTCACCATCGATGCCGTATCGCACGAGGGCATCCTGGAAGACCAGGGCCGTGACCCGGTGGAATATTTCGGGGCGAAGGGTGTCGCGAAAGGTGATGTGCTGGCCGACGCCGTCGCCATCGCCGCGGGCTACGACCGGACACCCCGGGATTTCGACAAGGACGGACCGCATATCGTCACCGGCCCGGTCTTCGTCGAAGGCGCACAGCCCGGTGATGTGCTGAAAATCGAGACGTTGACCGCGGTTCCCCGCGTGCCTTACGGCGTAGTGTCCAGCCGGCACGGTAAGGGCGCGCTGGCCCGGACGGCGAACGGTGAAGCCCCGGCCGGTATCTCGCTCGCGGAAGTGATGCCACCGGTAGCCACCGACCGCCGGCCCACCGGCGACCCGCGCGACTACGGCAACGTCTCCACCTTCACCGCCATCGAAGAAGGCCTGGGCGTGATGCCCTTCGGTGACGCGAAAGTCCGTTTCCCGCTGCGACCTTTCATGGGCATGATGGGCGTGGCCTTCTCCCCCGATGCCGATCCGAAAGCGGCCTCGGCCAATTCGATCCCGCCGACCCGCGGTGGCGGCAATATCGATATCCGCCTGCTCGGCGCCGGCTCCGCGTTCTACCTCCCGGTTTTCGCCGAAGGCGCACTGTTCTACGTCGGCGATCCGCATATGGCGATGGGCGACGGCGAGGCCGCGCTCACCGCGATGGAGGGTTCGCTACGCGGCACCTTCCGGCTCACCGTGTGCAAACCGGGATCCGGAGACGCGCCCGAGGTCGCGTACAAGTACCCGTTCGGTGAAACCGAGGAATCCTGGATCCCCATCGGCCTCTCCGATCCGGACGGTTCGCAGCACGGCCAGTCCAGCGACCTGAACATCGCCATGCGCCGCGCGGTGGTCAACGCCCTCGACTTCCTCGAACAGGAAAAAGGCATGGACCGCGCCACCGCCTACGCCTATCTCTCGGCCGCCGCCGATTTCACCGTCTCCCAGGTCGTCGACCGCACCGTCGGCGTCCACGGCCAGATCTACAAATCCCATTTCGCCTGATGACAACGGTTTTCTTCCGGTAGACCGCCCGGACGTGCGCCACCGGCGGGGCCCGAGTTCGTATCTCCGCGGCCCCGCCGTGCACACCCTGGACCGACGCACTCGCACGGCGCCCGACTCCCGACCCGAGCCGCATCGGCAGTCACCCGTAGACATACATACCGTATGTATGTGACGATGGTCTGCGAACCGACCAGGGAGGACTCATGTCGACCAGCGACGCACTCGGCCGCACCGCAATCACCGATCTGCCCGGCGGCCGGATCAGATACCGCGACACCGGGAGCGGGCCGCCGATCGTTTTCGTCCACGGACTGCTCGTCAACGCGGATCTGTGGCGCAATGTCGTTCCACCGATCGCGGCCGCCGGCTACCGCTGTCTCACTCCGGACTGGCCGCTCGGCTCCCATTCCATACCGGTGCCGGACGCCGATCTCACCCCCGTCGGCGTCGCCGGCCTCATCGCCGATTTCCTGGAGCGGCTCGACCTCACCGATGTCACCCTGGTCGCCAACGACACCGGCGGCGCTCTCACCCAAGTGCTGCTCACCCACCGGCCCGAGCGGATCGGCCGGGTCGTCCTCGCCGCGGTGGACTCCTACGACAGCTTCCTACCCCAGCCGTTCACCTTCCTGCCGCAGTTCGCCAGGATCCCCGGATCGGTCCGGCTCCTGACCGAACTCCTGCGTTTCCGGAGACTGCACCGCCTCCCGTTGGCGCTGGGCTGGTTGAGCAAACCCCCGATCCCACCCGCGACAGTCGATTCGTATCTGCGGCCCAGCCGTGAATCGGCCGCCATCCGCGCCGACCTCCGCCGTTTCCTCCGGCACGCGCGGCGCCACTACACGCTCGCGGCCGCGACCCGGTTCCCCGCGGTCACCGTGCCGGTACTGGCCGTCTGGTCCCGGGAGGACCGGCTGTTCCCGGTGTCCTACGCCGAACGCCTGGTCCGCGAGCTGCCAGACGCCACCCTCGACCTGATCGACGACTCCTACACGTTGATCCCCGAAGACCAGCCCGAGTTGCTCGCCGGACGAATCCTGGAGTTCACTCGGCTGCATGCCACGCCGTAGCCAGGAGGACCGTTCCCGCACCACCCGCACCGCGCTCGAACAGGCCGGCCGCCGGCTGTTCACCGAGCGCGGGTTCGCGGGGACCTCCGCGGAGAACCTGGTCACCGAGGCCGGGGTCACCCGGGGCGCGCTCCACCACCACTACGGCGATAAACGCGGACTGTTCCTCGCGGTGCTGGAACAGCTCGAAACCGAGATGACCACCGAAATCGAGCATGCCCTCGGCGCCGCGCCCCCCGAAGACATTCTCACCGCCATGGCCATCGGCCTGAACACCTTCTTGGAGATCTGCCAGCGACCGGAAACGATCCGTATCGCCTTGTTCGACGCCCCGGCGGTACTCGGCTGGCAGGCATGGCGCGAACTCGAGGCCCGGCACGGGCTGGGACTCATCACCGCCCAGCTCGAAAACGCCCGCGCGGCAGGTCTGATCACCGCCACCGCGGTCCCCACGCTGGCGCAGCTCATCCTGAGCGCCGTCTCCGAAGCCGGCCTGATCGTCGCCCATGCCGAGGACAAGGACACCGCCCGCAACCAGGCTCAGGAGTCACTCCTGCTCCTGGTCGGCGGCCTGCTCCGCACCTAGGCTCGGCGGCCGTTACCTCACAGGTAATCGTGCGAACTACCCCGATCGGCACAGAATCATCATCATGAACGCGCCAGAGACCCTCACCACCACCCGCAGCGTCGTCGAACAGTTGCTGAACACGATCGGAAGCGGCGATCCGGATGCCATCGCCGCGCTTTACGCCCCGGTCAGCGACTGGAAACTGAACTGGCCGGAAAGCGAACACGGCCGCCGGGCCACCCCTTGGATCCGGCACCGCTCCACCCGCGCCGACGCCGCCGCGCACTATCGCACGATCGCCGACCACCACCGTCCGGACGAGGTCGGTACCGTCATCGAACGCATCCTCGTCGACGGCCCGGACGCGGTGGTCCTCGGTGAGATCCGGCAGACCGCACGCACCACGGGACGCGCCTACCGCGCCCGTTTCGCACTCCACCTGACCGTCGAGAACGGTTCGATCACCCGCCACCACGTCTACGAGGACAGCCTCGCCGTCGCCCAGGCGTTCGCCGATACCGCCCCGACCACGCCGTGAGCCGGTCGGCCCCGGCCACCGCGAAACACTCGCGGAAATCCCGTTGCACGCCGTGTGGCGGCACACGCAGGATGGCACCGTGCCGGACTTCGCGGATTTCGACCGACGCCACTATCGCACCGTCGACATTGCCACGGGATACGACGGCTGGGCTCCCACCTACGAGCAGACCGTCCTCGACGAGATGGACCTGGCGCTGCTGAATCGTCTGCACCGGCCGCGCTGGGACCGGATCGGCCGCGCGGCGGACCTGGGCTGCGGTACCGGCCGTACCGCGGCATGGTTACGTGAGCGCAGCCCCGCCACCATCGACGGCATCGACCTCAGCGAAGGGATGCTCACGCGGGCCCGGGCACGTGGCGCCCACGCGTCCCTCACACTCGGCGACGTCCGCGCGACCGGGTTACCGAGCCGCTCCTACGATCTCGTCATCGCCTGCCTGATCGACGAGCACCTCCCCGATCTCGCACCGCTCTACACCGAAGCCCGCCGGCTCGCCGCCCGCGAGGGCGTTTTCGTCTCGGTCAGCTACCACCCCCAATTCATGATGGTGACCGGTATGCCCACCCACTACACCGACGCCACCGGCGAGCCGCTGACCATCTCCACCCACCTGCACCGCCTCAGCGATCACGTCACCGCGGGTGCCGCAGCGGGCTGGCAGCTCGCCGAACTCACCGAATCCGAGATCGACGACACCTGGACAGCCGCCAAGCCCAAATGGGCACACCTACGCGGCCACCCGTTCACCATGGCGTCGGTGTGGGTGCAGGCCGCAGAATAGTTCCCCCCGGGCGAGCCGGCGGCCGGCCCGGAACGCCGACGGTAGGCTGCGGGGCGTGGCAGCCGAACAGAGCCCGGCATCCCGCCGCCCCGGCTACGCCGGACCAGCTGGGCAGGCGCTGTCCTGGTTATCGCCACCCTCGGCGCCTGTACGCGCCCGTTCGACTGGCGGGCCACGGCATTGATCGCGGGTGTCACCGCCGCACTCCTGGTACCGACTCTCCGCCGGTCCACAGAACCGGCGCCGGCGGATCCGCGCTTGCGTTACGGGCTGCTGCTGTGGTGTCCGCTGGCGCTTGCCGTGGTGGGCTGGGATTTGTTCGCCCGATCGCGGCAGGCCAACTGGGACGTGCCGGATCCGGCCCATCCCACTCTGTCGACCCTGCTGGACCCCGTCCTCGAACAAGTGCCCGGACGCTGGGTGGGCTGGCTGGTGTGGCTCGCCCTCGGATACTGGCTGCTGAAATGGCCGGCCGCACGCTGATTCTCCTCGGTTTCGCCACCCTCGCCGCCGCAGGAGTGGCGGCACAGCTGTTCGCCCGCCACCACCCCGGCCACCTCATGACGTTCGATCGAACCCTGCGCGTACTTCAGCGATCTCGCTTGGTGCGAGTTCTTCTCCTCTGCGCCTGGGCCTGGCTGGGCTGGCATTTCCTGGCCCGCTGAGAACGGCTTGTATCCGGCGCACTGCACTTCGAGCGTGTCAGCTGCCGTCGAAAGCCCATCTCTTGGCAAAGTCTTTTATCGGGCCGTACGACGAGGAACCGGCCGTTCCGGCTGCGAGATATGGGTATCCCCCGCGGGACTGGCCAAGCGGCGCTCGAGTGCGGTGAACGCGTCGATCACCTCTGGTGACTCGAAAGCCCGGTTACGCCTGCCGACAGATAGCTGACGCAGAATTCCCGCGTCGACCAGTCTGTCGACGGCAGCATTAGCCGCGGGAAAGCTCCGCCCGATCAGTGATGCGGCGGTCGCGACCGTCAGGATCGGTGCACCCACCAGTTTCCCGAGAAGAAGGTCGAGCGCGGAGTTCGACCGGACCGAACCCAATCGCGCTCGCCAGTCTCTTTCCAGATCCAGGGCTTTCGCCTCGAAGGTACTCGCGTCCGCCGCCGCGCGAGTACAGGCCGCCGCGAACCGCGCGATCCAAGTATTCAGATCTTCGACAGCCTGCCTCGAATCGGCACTTCCGACATGACGGTATCGAGTCAGACCGTCGATATAGCTCTCACTCCACGTGGCCAGGACGAGCGACACCGGAGCTACCACCCGTGTCACCGCACCCCGGCGGCGCAGCACCATATGAATAAGTGCCCGGCCGGTCCGGCCGTTGCCATCGACAAACGGATGAATGGTCTCGAACTGAGCATGCGCGATAGCGGCCTGAGCAATGGCCGGTAGGTCGTCACTGTTGCAGAACTCGATGAGGTCGGCCATCAGCCGAAGCACGTACGCCGGGGGCGGTGGAACGAAATCGGCTGAGCACGGATTGAACGAACTCCCACCGATCCAGTTCTGTTCCGTACGCCACCGGCCACCGTGCTGAGCGATCCTCGTGCCGGCCAGTAAGCGCCGATGGACCTCGAGCAAAGCCTCCTCGGTGATCACGCCGCCGACGCCGACCGCACTGGTAGCCACCGCCATGGCATCGATATTCGCCAGCACTTCGGTGGCGGTCACATCGGAGCACTCGCCCTCCAGCTCACGCGCGGCCTCCGCCCGGAGCAGTCGGCGCGCCCCGATCTCGAGTCCCTCGATACGTGAGGAAGCAATGGCTTCCGCCCGCAGCAGAAGCCTGGACAGCGCCTCCGTTTCGACCAGCGCTTTCGCTTCCGCATCGAGCCGAGCGACCGCCAGTTCGGCATCGACGACATCCGCAGCCGTGTCAGCAGCAAGCACTACCCGACGGCCGGCCAAAGGATCGGGCAGGTACGCCCGATACACTCCGGCGCCCCGATCGCGCCGCGAGAGCCCGCCACCATCCAGATTGCCGGTCCAGTGGAGTTGCAGAAGCTCAGCCATATAACCTCCTTATTTGAGGTTAATACATAACCTTTAATAAGAACGGTCCTCATTCAGGCTTAGCGCGTGTTGATCGCGTTTCCGCGATCAAGGGGCGTGATCGTGAATTCGCGATCACACGACCACTTGAAAGCACGAAAAGGACCCGAGCCGGGGCTCGGGTCCTTTTCTGTGGTGTGAATCCCGGCCGGACGGCACCGGCCGGGATCAGCTCACCAGGAGCTCTTGTGCACGCCCGGCAGCTCGCCGCGGTGCGCCATCTCGCGCAGGCACACACGGCACAGGCCGAACTTGCGGTACACCGCGTGCGGCCGGCCGCAGCGCTGGCAGCGGGTGTAGGCGCGAACGGCGAACTTCGGCTTGCGGTTGGCCTTGTTGACCAGTGCTTTCTTGGCCATGTCTCAGTTCTCCTTGAACGGGAAGCCGAGGTGCTTCAGCAGGGCACGGCCTTCTTCGTTGTTGGTCGCGGTGGTGACAACGGTGATGTCCATACCGCGCGGGCGGTCGATCTTGTCCACATCGATCTCGTGGAACATCGACTGCTCGCTCAGGCCGAACGTGTAGTTGCCGTTGCCGTCGAACTGCTTGGGCGACAGGCCGCGGAAGTCGCGGATACGGGGCAGGGCGATCGAGACCAGGCGGTCCAGGAACTCCCACATCCGGTCGCCGCGCAGGGTGACCTTGGCGCCGATCGGCATACCCTCACGCAGCTTGAACTGCGCGATGGACTTGGTGGCCTTGCGGATCTGCGGCTTCTGGCCGGTGATCAGGGCCAGATCGTCGACCGCGCCGTTGATCAGCTTGGCGTCACGGGCGGCGTCGCCGACACCCATGTTCACCACGACCTTGACCACGCCCGGGATCTGCATGACGTTGGCGTAGTTGAACTCGTTGTTCAGCGCGTCCTTGATTTCCTCGCGGTAGCGCACCTTCAGCCGCGGCTGGATCTTCTCAGTGGTGGTCATATCAGATGTCCTTCCCGTTCTTACGGGAGATCCGAACCCGCTTGCCGGTTTCTTCGTCGGTGCGGTAGCCGATCCGGGTCGGGTTACCGTCGGAGTCGACAACCATCACGTTGGACACGTGGATGGGCGCTTCCTGGGTAACGATGCCGCCCGACGACGCACCGCGCAGGTTCGCGGAGTTCGCGACATGCTTCTTGATCCGGTTCACGCCCTCGACCAGGACCCGGTTCTCCTTCGGGAAGGCCTGGATGACCTTGCCCTTGGCACCCTTGTCCTTACCCGAGACGACGAGCACGGTATCGCCCTTGTGCACCTTCATTTAGAGCACCTCCGGGGCCAGCGAAACGATCTTCATGAACTTCTTGTCGCGCAGCTCACGGCCGACCGGGCCGAAGATGCGGGTGCCGCGCGGGTCGTTGTCCGCCTTGATGAGCACGGCGGCGTTCTCGTCGAAACGGATGTAGGAACCATCCGGACGGCGCCGTTCCTTGGTGGTGCGTACCACGACGGCCTTCACCACGTCACCCCGTTTGACGTTGCCGCCGGGGATGGCGTCTTTCACAGTGGCGACGATGACGTCACCGATACCGGCATAGCGGCGCGACGAACCACCGAGAACGCGGATGCAGAGAATCTCCTTGGCACCCGTGTTGTCGGCGACGCGCAGCCGCGACTCCTGCTGAATCACTTCAGCCTCCTCGACCTGGACGTAAAGCACGCCGGATTGCCGACCCGACGGGCATGGTCTGTTACCACCCGAACGCGCGCCTACCAGCGGTTTCGTCTGATCTACTCGATCAACCACCGGGGGTTCGCGGCCGAATCGCGGGCACAGGGCCCGCAGGCAACCGGTCAAGGATAGCGAATCCGCAGCTCGGGGAGAAATCGGGGTGGCGCGCAGCGTCCGCCGCGACGCCACCGGACCCCGCCGGTAGCCTCATGGGGCCGGTTCGCCTAGTGAGGTGCGGGTCCCGCATCGGGGAGAGGGTTCTGTTGAAGTCTTCGGATCGTCGGGTGGCGCTCGATCGCCGTTCGTTCCTGGTGGCGCTGGGGCTGGTGCCCGCGGCGGCGTGGCTGGTGTCCTGTTCGGAGGATGAGCCGGCGCGACTGGTGAGCGTGGACATGGAGGGCTCCGATCCGGCGATCCGGCCGCAGGACGATCTGTACCGGCACGTCAACGGGAAGTGGCTGCGCGAATACCAGCTGCCGCCGGACAAGACCTCCTACGGCGCGTTCAGCGAGGCCAACGATCGCACCGAGTTGCAGTTGCGCGAGATCATCGAGGGCATCAGCGACCCC
The DNA here is from genome assembly GCF_029869215.1 of Nocardia carnea. GTDB lineage: Bacteria > Actinomycetota > Actinomycetes > Mycobacteriales > Mycobacteriaceae > Nocardia > Nocardia carnea_B. The sequence goes on along the minus strand of NZ_JARWPM010000383.1, from coordinate 13,040 downwards.
GAGCCGGGGACCGAGGCCCAGCAGATCCGCGATCTGTACGACGCCCGGATGAATCTCGACGAGATCGAACAACTGGGGTTGACGCCGCTGGATTCGATGTTCGCCGAGATCGACGCCGCGAAGGACAAACCGGCCCTGGCCGAGGTGATGGGGCGGCTGCCGATCGGCGGGCTGATCGGGATCGGCGTGAGTATCGACCGCAAGGATTCCTCGGCCTATATCGCCTCGATCGGCCAGTCCGGGACCGGCCTGGACGAGCAGTACTACCGCGATCCGCAATTCGCCGAGGAACTCGCCGGGTACCGGACCTACCTGGAACGCCTCGCCAAAGGCGCGGATCTACCCGATCCGGCCGCGATCGCCGATCGGCAGCTCGCCCTGGAGACCCGGATCGCCGCCGCACACTGGGACAACGTGCGTAATCGCGATACCGAGTCCACCTACAACCGGATGACCTGGGCGGAAACCACCGCGCTGGCACCGGAATACGACTGGGATCCCTGGCTGGCCGGTATCACCGAGCGGCCCAAGGAATTGTTCGCGAATCTGGTGGTGAACCAGCCGTCCTTCGTCACCGAGGCCGGCAAGATCTGGGCGAGCACCGATATCGCGATATGGCGTGATTACCTCAAGCTGTCGGTATTGCAGACCTACGCGCGCTTCCTGCCCAAGGAGCTGTCCGACGCGAACTTCGATTTCAACGGCCGGCTCATGTCGGGTCTGCAGCAGCGGCCCGAACTCTGGAAGTCCGCGGTGGGCACGGTGGACAGCAACCTCAGCGAACAGCTGGGCAAGCTGTATGTGGAGAAGTATTTCCCGCCGGAGGCCAAGGAACGGGTCCAGGTCATGGTCGACGACCTGATGGCCGCGTACCGGCAGAATTTCACCGATTCGAGCTGGATGTCGCCGGAGACGCGCAAGGCGTCGATCGAGAAACTGGACAAGATCGGCCTGAAACTCGGCTACCCCGACAAGTGGGTGGACTATTCGACCCTGACCGTCACCCGCGGCAAATTGATCGAATCACTGCGCGCCATCAACGATTTCGAGGTGCGGCGGTCGTTCGATCGGCTCGGTAAGCCGGTGGACAAATCCGAGTGGAACGCTTCCCCGCAGACGGTGAACGCCTACTACTCCCCCACCACCAACGAAATCGTCTTTCCCGCCGCGTTCCTGCAACCGCCGTTCTTCGACAAGGACGCCCAGCCCGCGGTCAACTACGGTGGCGTGGGTGCGGTGATCGGGCACGAGATCGGACACGGGTTCGACGATCAGGGGTCGAAATTCGACGGCGACGGTAACCAGCGGGACTGGTGGACCCCCGCCGATCGCGCCGCGTTCGACGCCAAATCGAAGCAGCTCATCGACCAGTACAACGCGCTGGTCCCCGAAGGCCTACCGCCGGATCAGCATGTCAACGGGGAACTGACCGTCGGCGAGAACCTCGCCGATCTACGCGGCCTGCAGATCGCGCTGACCGCTTTCCGGCTGGCCGAGGAACGCGCGGGGGTGAGCGTCCCCGACTACCGCACGATGTTCCTGTCGTATGCCCGGATCTGGCGGTCGAAGATGACTCCGGAGGTCGTGGAACGCCTGCTCCAGGGCGATACACACGCCCCGGACGAATTCCGGGTGAACCAGGTGGTGCGCAATATCGCGGAGTTCTACCGCACGTTCGGTGTGGTGGAGACCGACGCCCTGTTCCTGCCGCCGGATCAGCGCGTCGAGTTGTGAGCCACGCGGGGAGCGGCCGGTCCGTTCCCCGCTGACCGCCCGGCGACCTACGGTCCGCCGGAAACTCGGTACTCACCAAACTTAGCCAAGCCTGTCCTATGCTTGGGTCGGCCCGCCCGGCATCACGCGGCGGTGGCCTGTGGACAGGAAGGGCGAGATGAGAACGGTGCGAACAGGAGGCCGGACGCGAACTGTTCTCGTCACGCTGGCCGGAATACTGGCTCTGCTGTCGGCCGGCTGCGGGGTTTCGGCGGAGGAATCGGCCGGGGGCGTCACGATTCCGCACGCGTTCGGCGAGACCGTGGTCGAATCGGCGCCCACGAAGATCGTGGCACTGGGCAATCAATGGCTGGACACCGTGCAGGCCTTCGGCATCGTCCCGGCCGGCTATATCGACAATGTCGCGACCATGGCCCGCCGGACACCGGCGTGGGAACCGGAATCGCTGCAGCAGGCCACGGCCTTGAACACCGGCGGTGATATCACCGAACAGGTGGCCGCGCTCGAACCGGATCTGATCCTGGCCGATCCGTTCCTCGCCGACCGGACCCGTTACGACCAGTTGTCCAAGATCGCCCCCACCCTGCCGGGGTTGTCGGACAAGGCCGCCGCACCGTGGCCGGATCTGGTGACCACCCTGGGCAAGGTACTGGGCCGGGAGGCCGACGCCGGCACGATTGTCGCGGATGTCTGGGCCCAGGTCGACGCCGTCGCCGCCGCGAATCCGGGGCTGAAAGGCACAACGTTCCTGAGCACCTGGCTGGCCGGGCCCACGCAGCTGATGGTCCTCAACGACCCCGAGGACGGGTCGGGCCAACTGTTCACCCGCCTGGGAATGACCATTCCGCAACACATCCGGGATATGCCCGCCAGCGGTGGCCGGGTTTCGCTGTCGCCCGAGCGGGTCGGCGAACTGACCTCGGATCTGCTGATCGCCGGGTATTCGGTGAATCAGGACGAGGCGTACCGGCAGCTGCCCGGTTACGGCGAGTTGCCCGCGGTTCGCAAGGACGCCGTCGTGTTCCTGGACAACGCCGATATCGGCGCCATCAACCAGCCGACGGTCCTGTCGCTGCCCTACATCCTGAAAGAGATCGAGCCCGCGCTGGTCAACGCGGCGAAGTAGCCCAGCAACACCACGGGCTCCGACCGGATACGGAGAAAGCCTTGTCCACCCGCACCCGGCACGGGGCGCTGCGGTATGCCCTGCGCACCGGCGTCACCTGCCTGATCATGCCGAACGGCGCCGTACTGCTGAATCCGCCGCACAACCGGAAGTTGACCGGGTTGTCCGCGGGCGCACGGGACGCGTTGAAAACGCTCAACCAGGGTCCGGCGCAGCTGTCCCGCCTCGATCCCGAGCCGGGGGGCGCGGTGGCCGGGCTGCTGAACCGGCTGGCCGGTGAGGGCTGGCTGGCGACCACCGTTCTCGACGGTGCGCGCGACCTCTACACCCTCCACCCGTTCACCACTCCCCCGCCGCGGCCCACGGGTCCGGCGCCCGCGCCCGGCGCGTTGTCGAAGTTCTCGATATTACGTCCCGATCCGGCGGGTTTCGTGCTCGAACACCCGCTGTCCTGGTGCGATCTGCGTATCTCGGATCCGCGGATCCTCGCGGTACTCGGCGGGCAGGATGCCGCGGAATCGGGTCTCGCGCCGGACACCCTCGCCCAATTGGCCGCGGATCTGCACTGGGGCGGGTTCACCGCCGACCCCGCGCGCGAAACCGGGCGGTTCACCACACGCAGTTGGAGTGCGCCCGACCTGTGGTTCCACCGCCGCAGCACACTCGGCCCGCGCACGATCACCTGGGAACATTTCGGACCCACGAAATGGGCGAAAGGGCGGTTCCCGCAACCCGATGCGCGCAAGCCCGCGTATCCGGGCACGCCGATACCGCTACCGGTTCCCGACCTCACCGCCTTACGCGCGGCCGACCCCAGCCTGACCACGGTCCTGGAGGATCGCACCTCCTGCCGCCAGTACGACGACGCCGCCCCGATCACTCTGGAGCAACTGGCCGAACTGCTGTACCGCACCGCTCGCACCCGCGAGGTGAAACCGGTCGGCCCCGGTGAGGAACTGCTGTCGCGCCCTTACCCCTCGGGTGGTGGGGTGTACGAACTCGAGGTCTATCCGGTCGTGCGCACCGCGGCCGGACTGGATGCCGGGATGTACCACTACGACTCGTTCCGGCATGCCCTGCACCGGATCGCCGAACCGGATTCCACCGAGGTCCACCGGCTGCTGAAATCCGCGTCGGCGACCCTCGTCGGCGGGGCGGAACCGCAGGTGGTCCTGCTGCTGGCCGCCCGGGCGGGACGGGTGATGTGGACCTACGAACAGGTGGCCTACGCCAGCATCCTCAAACATGTGGGGGTGCTGATGCAGACCGTGTACCTGGCCGGGACGGCGATGGGGCTCGGCGTCTGCGCGCAGGGGTTCAGCGATACCGCCGCGTTCGTGGCGGCTGCCGGGGTGGACGAGCTGGAGGAATGCGGGGTCGGCAGCGTCGTCGTCGGGACACCCGCTCGAAGTTGACCGGTCCCTCCAGCGCCAGGACGGCCGCAGCGATCAGGACGTTCGATACCGGCGCCACACCGAGCCGAGGCAACAGCGCGCTGTACCGGCAGACGACGGCGCGCGGGTGGTGGTCCCGAGCCCCGCGCCGGCCGCAATGACCCGGTTCGCACGCCGCACAGAGACGAACCCGCACGCCGGCGAATCGACCGGCACGCGGAATCATTGCGGCCTCTCGGGCCGCCTCCGTTTCGCGGACCGACGACCGCGTGCCCGGTGACCCCTCATCCGTCACCGGGCACCCGGCGTCCGATCAGCCCTGCGCCGACCAGGCGTTCTGCAGATTCTTCAGCGTGTCGGCGTCGAGTCCCGAGGCCGCCATCGGGGCGAGATGCTGCTGTGCACCTGCCGCCGATTCACCTTCCGGTCCGGGCGGATTCGCGATGAGCTCGTCCACTGCCGCGGCGAGATCGGCGATGGTGAAGTATTCGAACAACAGCTGCGGAGCCAGCGGCAGGCCCGCTTCGCCGGCGCGAGTGGCGAGCTGGATGGCGATCACGCTGTCGCCGCCGAGCGCGAAGAAACCGTCCTCGCGGCCGACCTCGTCGATTTCGAGGAGTTCGGCGAGCAGGGTCGCGATGGTCCGCTCGGTCTCGGTGAGCAGGGTGCCACCGCCCAGAACTGCCGGCTCGATCGGATCCTCATGGCGCACCACCACACGGCCGGTGTCCCAGCCGTCGGGCAGCACCCGCAGTTCGCGCACCGGGCGGTCGGGTTGGGTGGCGAAACATTCCACCACCCGCGCCAGCACATCGGCGAACACCGCACCGGTTTCCGGCTCGTAGAGATCGGTGTTCACCACCACGCGGGTGGTGAGGTCACCGTCGGTTTCCACGGTGTAGTCGAAGTGGATATCCATGAACGACACTTCGTACTGCTTGGCGATACCGGTCACCGTGGTCGTACCGTCGGCCGTGAAAGCGGCTGCCGGGGGCCGGTTCCGGAAATGCATCACCACCTGGAACAGCGGGTTGCGCGAGAGGGTGCGCGGCGGATTGATCGTTTCCACCAGCCGGTCGAAGGGAACGCCCTGCCGGGTGATCGCGTCCAGCGCAGCGTCGCGGACCCGGGAAAGCACCTCGCGCGGGGTCGGTTCGCCCGACAGATCGTTGCGCAGCACCACCATATTCGCGAACAGGCCGATCATCCGGTCGGTCTGTTCGTCGAGCCGGTTGGCCACCGCCGCGCCGATCGGCAGATCGTTGCCGGCACCCAGCGCGTGCAGGGTCACCGCGCTCATCGCCTGGCAGAGCATGAATTCGGTGGTTCCGGCGGCTTCCGCCTGCTGCCGGGCGCCCAGCCAGGTGGCGGCCGGTAGGCGCCGGGTGGCGCTCACACCGTGCCGGGCGAGTACCGCCGGGCGGGGATGGTCGTGCGCGACCGCGATCTCGTCCGGCATACCGTCGAGCGCGGTGCACCAGTAGTCCAGCAGTTCCTGGCCGTAGGCGCTCACCGCACCGTGTCCGGGGGCGCGATCGAAGATCTCCCGCTGCCAGATCGCGAAATCGGCGAACTGGATCTCCAGCTCCGGCCAGTCCGGTGCCGTTCCGTGCAGCCGCGCACGGTAGGCCGTGGTGAGATCGTCGACGAAGATTTCGCAGGACTGGCGGTCGGCGATGATGTGATGCATCAGGATCGAGAGCACATGGGTCCGCTCGTCGAGTACCAGCAGCCGTACGCGCAGCTGGATCTCGGTCGCCAGATCGAAAACGTAGGCCGCGTCCGCAGCCAGTTCCCGTTCCAGGAGTTCGGCCGGGTCCGCGCCGCCCTCGCGCAGATCGACCACCGGCATCGGTACCGGCGCGGGCGGTGCGATGTGCTGGTACGGGGTGCCCTCGTGTTCGGGGAAGGTGGTGCGCAGGGAGTCGTGCCGGGTGGCCACATCGGTGATCGCGGCGCGCAGGGCATCGATATCGAGCGGACCGTCGAAACGCACCGGGTAGGTGACGTTCTCGCCGTCGATCGCGCCTTCCATCCGGCGTTGTAACCAGTACATGCGCTGGGAGTAGTTCAGCGGGATACGCTCGGGGTGGTCGCGGCGCACCAGCGCGGGGCGCGGCGCCGGCCCGGCGGCGCCGGCCGCGGCCGAATCGCCGTCCGCCTCGTCGAAGCCGGCCATATCGTCGATATCGATGCCGAATTCCTTCAGGAATTTCGCGCCGATATACGCGGCCAGCCCACTGACGGTCGGGGTATCGAACGGCACCCGCATATCGAGTTCGAGGCCGAACTCCGCGCGGATCATGGAGATCAGGCGGGCGGCGAGCAGGGAATGCCCGCCCAGCGCGAAGAACGAATCGTCGGCGCCGATCTCGGCCCGGTCGAACAGGCGCCCGTAGAGTTCGGCGATCCGGCGTTCGGTGGGCGTCCGCGGCGCGCGGAACTCGCCGGTCACGGCCAATTCCGGGACGGGCAGGGCGCGCCGGTCGAGTTTGCCGTGCGTGGTGAGCGGGATCCGGTCGATCACCGTGTAGGCCGCCGGAATCATGTATTCGGGCAACCGCGCCGCCACCCGGGCGCGCAACGCGTCCAGGTCCAGTTCGGCGCCGGGCACGGGAACCGGGTAGGCCGCCAGGATCTGCCCCAGCGAGGGATGTTCGGTGACCACGACGACGGCATGTGCCACGTCCGGGTGGTTACTGATCGCGGCCTCGACCTCGCCGAGTTCGATCCGGTGGCCACGCACCTTGACCTGCTCGTCGGTGCGCCCGATGAATTCGATCATGCCGTCCGGGCCGCGCCGGCCGAGATCACCCGTGCGGTACAGGCGTTGCCCGGCCCGGAACGGATCGGCGACGAACCGTTCGGCGCTCAGTCCGGCCCGATGCAGATAGCCGCGGGCGAGCTGATCACCACCGAGGTAGATTTCGCCGACCACACCGTTGGGCACGAGTTGTAGCGCGTCGTCGAGCAGATACAGGTGGACATTGCGGTTCGGCCGCCCGATCGGGACGATGCCGGTGCCATGCGGCCCCTCCACCGGCATATGGGTGGAACACACCACGGCCTCGGTCGGGCCGTAATGGTTGCGCAGTTGCGCGTCGAACCGGGCGGTGAACCGGTCGGCCACCTCACCCGGCAGCGCCTCCCCGCCCACCGGCATATGCCGCAGCGTGGTCCAGTCGTTGATCTCGGGGAGCAGCAGGAAGGTGGCCAGCATGGACGGCACCATGTGCAGTACCGAGACCCCGTGCCGGGTGACCAGATCGGCCACATAGGGGATATCACGGTAGGCGTTGGGTTTCGGGATCACCACGCACCCGCCGACGTACTGGGTCACGAAGATATCCATCAGGGAGGCGTCGAAACTCACCGAGGTGGATTGCAGCACCCTGTCCGCGGGGGTGAGGTCCCACTCGGCGGCGAAACTGGCCAGGTGGTCGGCGATCGCCGCGTGCGGGACCGGAACGCCTTTGGGCTGCCCGGTGGAGCCGGAGGTGTAGATGACATACGCGATGTTGCCGGGGCGCAACGGCGCCTTCCGGTCGGTATCCGCCGGGTTCGTCGCGGGCAGGGTCGCGGCGGCGGCGACCGCCGCGGCGTAGCTGCTCTCGGTGAACCGGATCCGCGGCCGGGCGTCGTCGATCAGGTAGTCGATACGCTCGGCCGGGTACCCGGGATCGATGGGCAGATAGGCCGCACCTGATTTGAGAATCGCCCAGACCGCGACGACGAAATCCACCGAGGTGGCCAGCCCCACCGCGACGATATCCTCCGGACCCACACCCTCCGCGAGCAACCAGTACGCCAGCCGGTTCGCCCGGGCGTTGAGCTCGGCGTAGGTCAGTTCGATCTCGTCGGAGACCACCGCGAGCGCCGCGGGCGTCGCCGCGACCCGCTCCTCGAGTTGCGCCACCATCGTGGTGGGCTCGCTCGCGGCGAGGGGGCCGTGGGAGGCCGCGAGGACGGCGGCGCGGTCGGCGCCCAGGATATCGATCTCGGACAGCCGGCGCTCGGGTGTGTCCAGCACACTGCCGAGCAACTGGACGTAGTGGTCGAGCAGCTGGTCGACGGTGCGCTGGTCGAGCGCGTCCACCAGGTAGGTCGCCTCGACCCGGGTGCCCGAATCGTCGGCCACGATCATCAGGCCCAGTTCCTCCTGGGCCACCGCGCTGGCGAGCGGCAGCTCGGCGGCCCGCACACCGGGCAGGTCGAAACCGTTGACGGCGCCGCGCATCCCGAAACTGAGCTGGACGATCTGCGCCAGCCCGTCGCGGCCGGCCACCCGGTCGGGCCCGACCGCGCGCACCACCTGTTCGATACCCAGCCCTTGATGGGCGAACGCTCCGGTCGCGGTCGTGACAGTGGATTCGAGCAACTGGGCGAAGTTCGCGTCGCGCTCCGAAGTCGCGCGTATCATGACGTTATTCCCCAAGTAGCCGAGCCGCGCCGCGGCGCCGCGCCCGGAACGGTTCGTCACCGGCACCGAGATCAGGAAATCGGTGGCCGCGGTATAGCGCCGGATCAAGGCCTGGAAACCGGCCAGCAGCACCATGAACGGGGTCGCCGAATAGTCGCGGCCCACCGCACCGACGCGCTCCATCAGGTCGCCGGGCAGCGAGCGCACCCGCGTCTCGGCATTTCGGCTGTAGCCCGCGGACGGGGACCGTCCCGGTAGTTCGAGCCGGCTCGGCAGCGGCGTGAGCACCCCGCGCCAGTAGTCGAGATCGGCGGCGTCGGTTTCGGCGGCCCGGGTGCGCGCGGCGGCGATATCGGCGTACTGGACCGTCAACTCGGGTAGGTCCGTATCCCGGTACGCGGCGTTGACCTCGGCGAAGAACACCGGCCAGGAGTCGTCGTCCCAGGCGATGTGGTGCACGGTCAGGATGAGTACATGGCCGGCGTCGCCGGTGCGGACCAGGCTCGCGCGCAGCGGCGAATCCTGGGTGAGGTCGAACGGCCGGGCGAACTCCCGGCGGGCCAGCACCTCCACCCGCCGCTCCCGGCCGCTCTCCGGCAGCTCGGTGAGATCGTGGTCCTGCCAGGCCAATTCGGCGCCGACCCGGGACACCTGGTACGGCTCACCCGTATCGTCGATGTGATACGTGGTCCGCAGGATCTCGTGCCGCGCGACCAGCGTGGCGAACGCGGCCCGCAGGCGGGTGGCGTCCAGCTCGCCGCTGAGCCGGTAGGCGACACAGATGTTGAGCGTCGTATCGTCCGGGTCCAGCCGCTGGACGAACCACATCCGGCGCTGGGCGTCCGACAGCGGACTCGGGTCCGTACCGCGCCGCGCCGGTGGCGCCGGCTCGGCGGCGGTGATCGCCTGTTCCCCGAGCCGCTGCCGCAGTAGTTGTTTACGGCGCTCGAGAATATCGTCTGCCATGGCTTTCCTTCGGGAATCGCTGCGTGGGTGGAGGTTCGGGGTCAGGCGACCGAGTCGACGGCGCGCAGGTCGACCGGTCCGAGCGCGCGGATGAGCGCCGCCGTCGCGTCCTGCCAGATCGCGGTCAGCCGGTCGATATCGGTTTCGGTGAAAACGGCGTCGCTCCAGCGCAACAGGGTCACCAGCTGCGGGCCGTCCGGGGTGGGCCCGATACCGGCGAGCACGTCCAGGGCGCAGCGCAGACCGAAATCGGGTTCCGGTGCCAGCGGCAGATGTTCGACCAGTCCGCCCTCGGTGACCGGGGTCCACGGAGTACCGGAGCCGGTCATATCGACGCGCCCGAGATAGTCGAACAGGATCTGCGGCGCGGGTGCGGCGGCCAGGCCGGGGTCCGCGGCGAGGTATCGCAGGACCCCGTAGTCCAGGCCGTTGTTGGGTACAGCGGCCACCTCGGCCGCCACCGCGTCCAGCAGCGCCCGGACCTTGACCGGATCCTGGCCGGCCGCGGCGAGATCCACCGGCTCGGCACCGGCACCGAACCGCGCCGGGAACATACTGGTGAACCAGCCGACGGTATGGGACGTATCGATATCCGGACCGAGGAGCGCGTCCTCGCGGCCGTGCGCCTCCATCGCCACATACGCGCCGCCCGCCGGGTCCTGGCCGCGTTCGGCGCGCCAGGTCGTGAGCGTGACGACCAGGGTGGCGAGCAGGAATTCGCGCACTCCGGTCACCGCGGCGGGGCTTTCCAGCAGCGCGGTGGTGATCGCGGGCGGGGTCTCCACCCGGCGAGCCCGGTAGGACCCCCAGCCGTCCGTGGCCGGGTCAGGACGGCGGCTACCGAGGACGGGATCGGGCAGGGCCGACTGCCTGTACCAGTAGTCCCGCTGGGCCAGCACCTCCGGTAGCGACGCGCGGGCCCGCAGGGCGGCGGCGTATTCGCGATAGCCGGTGTGTTCGACCGGCGGGCGCAGGGCCGGGACCCGGCCGCGGGCGGCCGGCGCGGTGGTGAGCTCGGTCCAGCTCGCGGCGAGGTCGGCGCTGATCACGTACCAGGACACCGGGTCCACCGCGAGGTGATGGACGGTGAGCAGGAGCAGATCGGGTGCCTGCGCTCGGGTGATCCGGGTCGCGCGGACCAGGCCTCCGGCAGGCGGGTCGAGCAGTTCGGCCTCGGCCTGTGCCCGGGCCGCCACCGTCGCGGGCAGGTCCGGGCCGCCGGTGACGGTGGTGAGGATATCGGCCGCGGCCACGACACCTGGTTCCCGGGTGTACAACTCGTAGCCGGTGGCGGTTTCGGTGAACCGGGCGCGGAGCAGATCATGGCCGTCCAGCACGGCCTGGAGCACGGCCCGTAGCTGTTCGCCGGTGATCTCCGCGGGTAGCTCGAGCAGCGTGCTCAGCGAGAAGCGCCGGTAACCGCCGTATTCGTGCATCCAGGACAGGATCGGTACCGCGCCGACCGCGCCGTATTCGGCGGCCGCGGCCCGGGTCTCGCCGGTGTCGCCCGCATCGATACGTTCGGCCAGCTCGGCGATCGTGCCCGAGCTCAGGATCAGCCGCGGTGTCGCGCCGACACCCACCCGGCGCAGCCCGTTCACCAGTGACAGGGCGACGATACTGTCGAGCCCGAGTTCCAGCAGATCGCTGTCCACACCCGGTTGCGCGCCACCGGTCAGTTCCGCGACCACGGCGCAGATCGCGCGCTCGGTCTCGGTGCGCGGCGCACCGCTGCCGTCGCCGGCGAAACTCGCGGCGGCCAGCGATTCCAGCCGGCGCACATCGAGTTTGCCGTTACCGGTCAACGGCAGCACATCCATCGCCAGCACCCGCTGCGGCACCATATAGGCGGGCAGGTCGCGGCCGAGTTGCCCGCGCAGGCCGTCCGTCCGGAAGTCCGGTCCGGCGCCGGCCACGAAACCGATCAGCACGGTGCCGCTCGGCCGGCGGTACGGCAGCACCGCGGCCGCGTGCACCCCGGGCAACGCCGCCAGCACGGTTTCGATCTCACCGAGTTCGATGCGGTAGCCACGAATCTTCACCTGCCCGTCCGCACGGCCGATATAGGCGAGTTCCCCGGTGGCCGTCCGGCGCACCAGATCACCCGTGCGGTACATGCGCGCGCCGCGGCGGTACGGGTCGGCGACGAAACGTTCCGCGGTACCGGCGGGCCGGCCGACGTACCCGCGGGCCAGTTGCGCGCCCGAGAGATACAGCTCGCCGACCACTCCGCCGGGCACGGCCCGCAGCCGGGAGTCGAGGATGTATGCCGCGGTGCCGCTGGTGGGCAGCCCGATCACCGGCCCGGCCGACGTATCGCCGACGGCGGCGACCACCGCTTCCACGGTGGTCTCCGTCGGTCCGTAGCAGTTGTGCACGGCGGTCCCGGACAGCGCGGCCAGTTCCCGCCACAACGGCGCCCCGATCGCCTCACCGCCCAGTGCCAGCACCGCCAGCGGGACATTGCCGTGCGTATCGATCAAACCGGCGGCCGCGAGCTGCGCGAACATCGACGGCGTCGTATCGATCATGTCCAGTTCGTGGCGCCGGATACCGTGGGCCAACTGCTCGGCATCGCGCATCTCCGCCGCCCCGAAAAGGTGGACGGCGTGGCCGTCGAACAGTCCGATCAGCGGCTGCCAGGACGCATCGAAACTCAACGACCACGCATGCGCGATCCGCAGCGGGCGGCCCAGCCGAGCGGTGGCCGGCCGGTAGACGCGTTCCCGGTGGTCGGCGAAATAGGCGGCCAGCGCCCGGTGGGTGCCCACCACGCCCTTCGGCTCACCGGTCGAACCCGAGGTGAAGATCAGGTATGCGCGCTGGTCCGGATGGACCGGCATCGGGAAATCCGTGTTCCCGGGATCGGTTGCCGCGACCGCGTCCATATCCAGGACGACCGGCAGCGCGGGGAGATCGTCCAGTGCGCGGACCCCGGCGCTGGTCAGGATCACCCGCGGCTCGGCCTGCCGCAGAATCGATGCGATCCGCGCGGCCGGCAGTTCGATATCGATCGGTACGTACGCGGCCCCGGCGGCGAGCACCCCCAGGACCGCGATCACCGAATGCGCCGACCGAGGAAGCGCCAGCGCGACCGCATCTTCCGCGCCGATCCCGCGCGCGGCCAGCGCCGCTGCCACCCGGTATGCGGCCTCGGCCAGTTCGCGATAGGTGAACCGCTGGTCCGCGGCGGTCAGCGCGAGGGCGTCGGGAGTCTCCCGGACCTGCCGCGCGAAAAGTCCGGCGACACCCGCCCCCGGTACGTCGGTGGCGGGGTCGGCCCGCGGCCGCGGGTGTTGACCGGGGCGCCGCCCCAAAAGCGCGGGCCGGGCCGGCAAACCCCGATAGGGGGGCAGCCCCCCCCCCCCCGCCCCCCCGGCCGGCCGGTAGGGCGGGGGCC
>NZ_JARWPM010000382.1 GCF_029869215.1 Nocardia carnea | reverse complement strand
GCCTCCGGCGGCGCGGGGGTTGGGCCCCCAAGGGGCCCGACGGGGGGGGGGGGGGGCCGCGCGCCGGGGCGGCCCCCCCCCGCCGCGCCGCGCGGGCCGGGGGGCGCCCCCCCGCCGCCGCCGCCCCCCCCCCCCCCCCCCCCCCCCCCCCCGGGGGCCCCACCCCCCGCGCCGCCGGAGGCGGCGCAAATAAACACAGACACGCGGCGGGAGGTTAATCCCGCCCATAGTGGGATACACCGCGCTACGTTGGAAGTGGATACCGGAACGGCCCCGCGGTGTTCCCACCGCAGCCGATTCGTTACGAGTGCGAGGTGGTGATATGACTCCACGAACGCGTTCGGGCCCGCAGGGCCGCGAATCGGAAGACTCCTACGCCGGGTCCGCCGGCGCATCGCGACACGCCGGTCCGGAGGGTGCCGTTTTCGAAACGGTGGCTCCCGAATCCCCGGCAACTCGTGACTCCGTGGATCCCGCGCCGGTAGATCCAGAGGCAGCCGAGCCCGCGGCGCGTGAACCCGCGGCGTCCGAGTCCGCGGCGTCTGAACCCGAGGTCGTCGATCCCGAGGCCGGTGCACGCGAAACCGCGGAAGCCGAGCCCGCCGAACCCCGGGCGACCGGCAATGGATCCGCGGTGCCGGAGCCTACGATGGCCGTCCCGGGGCCTGGCCCCGAGGTAGCCGAACCCGAGCATATCGTCGAGGATCTGGCCGCCATGGGGCTCACGGAGGCGCAGGAGATCGGGCGCGGCGGTTTCGGTGTGGTGTATCGGTGTGTGCAGCGGGCGCTGGACCGGGTGGTCGCGGTGAAGGTGCTGTCCTCGGATCTGGACCCGGAGAGCCGGGAGCGGTTCCTGCGCGAGGAACACGCCATGGGCCGGTTGTCGGGGCACCCCAATATCGTCGACATTCTGCAGGTGGATGTGACCGCCGGTGGGTTGCCGTTCATCGTGATGCCCTTCGCCACGCACGGTTCACTGGAACGTCTCATCCACGATCTGGGCCCGCTCAGCTGGGCCGACACCCTCCGCGCCGGAGTGAAGCTGGCCGGTGCGATCGAAAGCGCGCATCGCACCCGGATTCTGCACCGCGATGTGAAACCGGCCAATGTGCTGCTCAGTTCGTACGGCGAACCACAGCTCACCGATTTCGGGATCGCCCGGATGCCCGGCGGTTTCCGCACTTCGGACAGCCAGATCACCGGCTCCCCGGCGTTCACCGCACCGGAAGTGCTCAAGGGGCAGGAACCGACGGTCCGGTCCGACGTATACGGCTTGGGTGCGACGTTGTTCGCCCTGCTCACCGGGCACGCCGCGTTCGAGCGGCAGGCGGGGGAGCGGGTGGTCGCGCAGTTCCTGCGGATCACCACGCAGCCCGTACCCGACCTGCGTGAGCAGGACATTCCCGCCGACGTCGCCGCGGCCATCGAACACGCGATGGCGCAGGATCCGCGGGAGCGGCCGGCTTCCGCCTACGAGTTCGGGGAGATGCTGCGAGCGGTGCAGTCCGCGCACGGTCAGGTGCCGGACGAGATGGCGCTGCTGGACCCGGAGATCACCGCGGTGGAAACGGGGCCCCCGGTGCACGATCGTCCGCCCCCCGCGGTGACGGCGCGCCGCAGCTGGCCGCTGCTACCGCCGACGGCGTCCGGCCGGCTCGGCATCACAGGGCCGCGCACGCGTCCCTCCGCCGCCGGTCCGCGCCCCGGCGCCGGGCAGACGGACGAGCGGCCGCGGTCCCCGGCCACGCTGCCGCCGAGCCCGGCCACGAAATTCCGGCCGCCCACCCCGCCGCGGGAGCCGGTGCGCCGGCCGCGGCTGCTGGAGATACTGCGCAAAGGTGTGGACTGCCGGCTCACCGTGATCCATGCGCCCGCCGGCTTCGGTAAAAGTGTGCTGGCGGCGCAGTGGCGCGACGAACTCGAATCCCAGGGCCTGCCGGTCGCCTGGATCGGCATCGACAGCGGCGACGACAACGAGGTCTGGTTCCTCGCGCATCTGATCGAAGCCATCCATCGGGTGCGCCCCGATATCGGGGCCGGGCTGGGGCAGATGCTGGAGGAGCGGCCCGCGGATACGGTCACGTTCGCGGTGTCCAGTCTGATCGATGAACTGCACACCAGCGGCGAACCGGTGGTGGTGATCATCGACGATTGGCATCGGCTCACCGATCCGGGCGCGCACCGGATACTGACCCGGCTGCTGGGCAGCGGCTGTCACCACCTGCGATTCGTGGTGACCAGCCGCGACCCCTCGGAACTGCCCGTCGGCCGGATGCGGATGAACGACGAACTGGTGCAGGTCGATTCCGCGCAGCTGCGGCTCACCCGCGCCGAGGTCGGCGAGATCCTGGTACGCCGCAACGGTTTCGACTTGGATGACGGGCAACTGGACCGGCTGTATTCCGCGACCGACGGCTGGCCCGCCGCGATCCAGCTGATCAGTCTCGCGCTGCGGGACGATCCCGACCCGGCGAGCCTGGTGGAGCGCCTGTCCGAGGGCGGGCACGGTATCCGGGAATATCTGGCCGAGAACGTGCTGGACGCGCTCGAACCCGAGATGCTCGACTTCCTGTCCGCCATCGCGGTGGCCGAACAGGTCAACGGTGCGCTGGCGATCGCGATCACCGGTAACTCCGAGGCGCCGCGGCTGCTGGAGCAGGCCGAGCGGCGCGAACTGTTCGTACGGCATATCGACGAGGAACCGGAATGGTTCCGGATGCAACCGCTGTTCGCCGAATATCTGCGGGCGCGCCTGGACCGGACCGACCCCGGCCGGGTCAAGAACCTGCACCGTCGCGCCGCTCGCTGGTATGCCGAACACCAGCTGCTCCGTCGCGCGGTGGATCATTCGCTGGCCGGTACGGATTTCAAAACCGCCCTGGACCTGCTGGAAAACGGCGGTATGGACCTGATCGACGGTTCGCGGGTGGCGACCCTGCTCGGCTCTGTCTCGAAACTACCCGTCCAGCAGGTGGCTTCGCGGTCGAAGCTGTTGATGGCGGTCGCGCGGGCGAACGTGAACCTGCAGCAGTCCACGGCGGCGCGGTCGGCGCTGAGCCGGTTGTCGAGTGCGCTGTCGCGGAGTCCGGAGGGCGACGGTGAAGTGCGTAAACAGCGCTGCCAGGCCGATGTGCTCGCGGCGGCGGACGAGATATCGCACGATCGTTGCGCCGGCGTCCTCGATCAGGTGGCCGAATCGCTGCAGCATCCCGGCGAACTCCCGGCCTGGACGGTCGCGACGGCCGCCAATATCCACGCCTACGTGCGGATCCGCGAATTCGACTATCGGACCGCGAGCGAAATGCTCGAATGGGCGCGGCCCTATCAGGAGCGGTCCCGCGAGCCGCTGGGCGAGATCTTCGCCTGGTGCGGCCGGGGCCTCATCGCCTACGAGCAGCTGGATATCGCGACCGCGTCCGCGGCCTACCGGCAGGCCTACAAAACCGCGCAGCTGCGCGCGGGGCCACGGTCGCACGGGGTCCGGGCGGCCGCCGGGCTGCTGGGCGAACTCGAGTACCGGCGCGGTGATCTGGTCGCGGCCGAGGAACTGTTCGACGAGAGCTACCAGTTGGTGGCGCGGGTCGGCCCGATCGAATCCTTGATCGCCACCATCGTCACCGGCGCCCGGGTGAAGGCCCTGCGTGGTGATCTACCGGCCGCGGCGGTGCGGCTCGCCGAGGGAGCGCGGATCGCCGCCGACCACCAGCTCACCCGGCTGGGCGCGCAGATCCGGGCCGAACAGTTCCGGCTCGGCGCGCTCCCGGCCGACCGCGTCCCGGAAAGCACGGCCGGCGGTTCCCGGACCAGCATCGAACCCGGGCGGATGCCGGAAACTCCCGCGCCCCCGACCGCTCTGGACACCGAGGCGGCCGAGATCGCCGTGATCCGGTCGCTGCTGATCGGCGACGCGCGCCAGGATCACGAACGCGCCGCCCGGCACGCACGGGCGCTGCACAGCCGTACCCGGGAGCAGGGCCGGCCCCGCGCGAGTCTGGATATGTCGCTGCTACTCGCCGAATGCCTGGCCGCCGCTGGCTGGGTCGGCGAGGCGGCCGCCCTGCTGGCACCGGCCGTCGCGACCTGCGCGGACCTCGGCTGGACCCGGCCACTGCTGGATGCCGGCCCGGCGGTCCGCGAGATCATGCAGGTACTGCGCGACGACCTGCCGGTGACCACACCCGACGGAAAGGACACGGTCCGCACGCTGGGTGAGAACCGTGTCCCGATCCGTTTCCTGGACGAACTGCTGAGCTGAACGCTGCCGCACCGGAGATCGCAGTGCAGCCGCGCAGCCGCTCGGCGCCGCCGCGCTAGGGCGTCCACCAGGGGCGCAGCGGTACCTCGGGCCGGCCGGAGCTGCCGAGTTTCACCCCGAGCACCTGGTGCAGCTGCACCACATTGCGTTCGAAGCCCAACCGGCTGCCCGCCATGTACAGGCCCCATACTTTCGCGGTGCCCTCCCCGGCCTCGGCCACACAGGCATCCCAGTTGGCCACCAGGTTTTTGCACCATTCGGCGAGGGTCAGCGCATAGTGCTCGCGCAGATTCTCCTCGTGCAGAACCTCGAGCCCGATGTTCTGGATCTCGCTGATGATGCGGCCCGAACCGATGAGCTCGCCGTCGGGGAAGACGTAGCGGTCGATGAAATCACCGGCCTTGGTGGTACGGGTGTTGTCCGGCCGGGTGATGCAGTGGTTGAGGAACAACCCGCCGTCACGCAGTTTGCTCTGGATGAACCGGAAATAGTAGGGGTAGTTGTGGACCCCGATATGTTCGGTGAGACCGATCGAGGAGACGGCGTCGAACTCGCCCTCGGTGACGTCCCGGTAATCCGAATGCCGCACCTCGGCCAGATCGCTCAGCCCGTCCTCGGCGATCTTCTTCTGCGCCCACGACGCCTGCTCGGCGGACAGGGTCGCGCCGATGACCCGGACACCGCGTTTCGCGGCGTAGCGCACCATCCCGCCCCAGCCACAGCCGATATCGAGCAGCCGGTCGCCTTCCTTCAGCCGCAGCTTCTCGAAGATCAGCCGGTACTTGTTCTCCTGCGCCTGTTCCAGGGTCCAATCCCGCTCGCCGTAACACGCGCAGGTGTAGGTCATGGAAGGACCCAGAACGTACTCGTAGAAGGTGTTCGAGACGTCGTAGTGGTGGTGGATGGCCTCGGCGTCGCGGGTTTTGGAATGCCGCAAACCCTCCAGCGCGATCCGGCGCCAGCGCGGCAGGGTTTCCTGCGGCGGTGGCGGCACCGGGCGCAGCCGCTCCCAGCCCAGCGAGCGCGCGATCGCCACCAGCGACAGCGCCGACGGACGTTTGAACTTCAGGTCCGTCATCGCCGCGAGGATCTCGTAGGGATCGCCGGGATGCACACCCGCGGCGTCCATATCCCCGGCGATGTAGGCGCGGGCCAGGCCGAGATCACCCGGTGCGTTGGCGAGGTAGTTGATACCCCGCGGGTTGCGGATCTCGAGCGCGAATTCGGAATCCACCGGGCCGGTGGTGCTGCCGTCGTAGGCGGTCAGCTTGATGGGAACATCGCCGTCGACCAAGGTCTCGACCACTTCGGCGATACTGAGCCGGGTGCCCAGATCCGCGAAAGCATCGGATCTGTCCTTGAATGTCGTCATTTGCGTTGCACCGCCTTCGAATACAGATCCAGCAGACGCTGGCCGGGATCGTAGCGTTCTTTCAATTCTTTGTATCTCTCACCGCCGTAGAGGGCGGCAAATTCCTCGGGTCCGTAATAAGAATCCGAGTACAGGGATTTATGTCCGTCGAATTCGGTGACGGTTTTCTCGATGGCCCGATTCGCGGCGCCATCTATCCGGCCGGGCGATTTCGGCACCGCCGACCAGAAACCTATGTTGACGTAGGTGCGCCCGGTTCGCAGCGGATACAGCGGCCACGGCTGGTCGCCGGCCGCGGCACCGGTATCGCGCAACCGCAGCGGGCACAACCAGACGGGTTCGATGGGAATTTCGCGCAGGAACCATTCCATGAAATCCGCGGTGCGCTCCACCGGCACCTCGATATCCTGGACCACCCGCTCCTGCGGCGGATTACCCTTCCGTGCCTCCAGTTTGTCGCCGATGTTGTAGCGGCGGTCCAGGGCGACCAGCTTCCAGTAGAAACTGCTGCGCCGGTAGCGTTTCGGCCAGAACCGGCGGACCTTCGGATTCTGCGTACCGAACGCGCGCGAGCACCAGAACCAGTCGGTATCCCAGCGCCACAGGTAATCGTGGATGGTGAGCCGGTCCCGTTTCGGCTCCGGTCCCTCGTGCTGGATGGACCGGTAATAGATATCCATATCGGTGTAATCGCTGACCGGCCCGGGTTCGTCGGTCTGCCGGCCGAGGATGAGATAGCTTTCCCCGGCGCTGAACACGACCCCGTCGAGATAGTCCACCGCTTCGCCGTCATGGCTGCGTTCCAGCACGATCCGGTCCAGGGTGGCCTCGAGTTCACGC
This sequence comes from Nocardia carnea, assembly GCF_029869215.1. Taxonomy (GTDB): domain Bacteria; phylum Actinomycetota; class Actinomycetes; order Mycobacteriales; family Mycobacteriaceae; genus Nocardia; species Nocardia carnea_B. The sequence goes on along the minus strand of NZ_JARWPM010000382.1, from coordinate 864 downwards.
AGATCACGGAATCGCAGATGCCGCAGCGCCACATAGGGCTGCACGGTTTCCAGTTCGATCTTCAGCCGGGTTGTGTAGCCGAGGGTGCCGTAGGAGTTCGGGAAACCGCGGAACAGCTCGGCATCCGGGCCGTCCGGGGTGATGGTGACGATCTCGCCCGCCCCCGTGAGCACCTCCATTTCCAGGACCGACTCGTGCGGCAGACCGTTGCGGAAGGAACTGGATTCGATACCGAGCCCGGTCACCGCACCGCCCAGCGTGATCGTCTTGAGCTGCGGGACCACCAGCGGTGCCAGCCCGTACGGGAGGGTGGCGGCCACCAAATCCTCGTAGGTGGTCATCCCCGCCACTTCGGCCGTCTTCGCCCGGGAATCCACCTCGATCACCCGGGTCAGCCCCGATACGTCAAGCCCCGGGGCCGTGTTCTTCGCCCGGGCCCGGAACAGGTTGGAAGTCTTCTTGGCCAATCGCACATCGGCATCGGCCGGGATGGCGCGATAACTCGCGAGCAGGCGATCGACACCTGCCCGATATGCGGCGAACCCGGATTCATTTGCGGCCGGACCGTGGCCGGCCTTCCCCAACAGACTCATTGCCACGTCTAGACGCTAGTCCTCCATGGTCTCGATCGGCCACCGCGGGGGGAGTAATCGCGACCAAATGTCACATATCTGTGTCTTTTTGCTGGGTCTTTTGGCGCCGCCCTAGTCGGCGCGGGGTTTTTTGCCCCCAGTGTTGCGGGGGGGGGGGGGGGGGGGGGGGGGGCGGCGGGGGGGGGGGGGGGGGGCGGGGGGGGGGGGGGGGGGGGGGGGAGAAACAGCGGCGGGGTGGGGGGGGGGGGGGGGGGGGGGGGGGGGGGGGGGG
>NZ_JARWPM010000381.1 GCF_029869215.1 Nocardia carnea | reverse complement strand
CCTTTTCCCCGCCCGGTCCGGCCCACCCCCCTTAACCAACAACCCCTTGCACCCCCCCCAACCGCCCCCCGTGGCCCCCCCCGCCCGGGCCGGGGGGCCACAGCCGGAGACCGGGAAAGGGTGCCGGATCAGTAGCGGTAGTGCTCCGGCTTGTACGGGCCCTCGACATCGACGTTGATGTATTCGGCCTGGTCCTTGGTGAGCTTGGTCAGCGTGCCGCCGAGCGCCTCGACGTGGATCCGGGCGACCTTCTCGTCGAGCACCTTCGGCAGGCGATAGACCTCGTTGTCGTATTCCTCCGGTTTGGTCCACAGTTCGATCTGCGCGATCACCTGGTTGGAGAAGCTGTTGCTCATGACGAACGACGGATGGCCGGTGGCGTTGCCCAGATTCAGCAGCCGGCCCTCGGAGAGCACGATGATGGACTTACCGGAATCACCGAACGTCCACAGGTCGACCTGAGGTTTGATATTCAACTTGGTCGCGCCGGAACGCTCCAGGGCCGCCATATCGATTTCGTTGTCGAAATGACCGATATTTCCCAGAATGGCCTGGTCCTTCATCGCCCGCATATGGTCGAGGGTGATGATGTCCTTGTTACCGGTCGAGGTGATGACGATATCGGCGTCGGCGATGGCCTGTTCCACGGTGACCACGTCGTAGCCGTCCATCAGCGCCTGCAGGGCGTTGATCGGGTCGATTTCGGTGACCTGGACCCGCGCGCCCTGCCCGGCCAGCGATTCCGCGCAACCCTTGCCCACATCGCCGTAGCCGCAGATCAGGACCTTCTTACCGCCGATGAGGACATCGGTGCCGCGGTTGATGCCGTCGATCAGCGAATGCCGGGTGCCGTATTTGTTGTCGAACTTCGACTTGGTGACCGAATCGTTGACATTGATCGCCGGGAAGGTCAGTTCCCCGGCGGCGGCGAACTGGTACAGCCGCAGGACGCCGGTGGTGGTCTCCTCGGTGACACCCTTGACGCTGCGGGCGATGGCGGTCCATTTGCCCTTGTCGGTCTCGAACCGTTCGCGCAGCAGGTTCAGGAACACCGTGTACTCGGCGGAATGCTCCGCATCGGCCGGCGGGACCACGCCCGCCTTCTCGAACTGGGCGCCACGCAGCACCAGCATGGTGGCGTCACCGCCGTCGTCGAGGATCATATTGGCCGGTTCGCCCGGCCAGGTGAGCATCTGTTCGGCGGCCCACCAGTACTCCTCCAGCGTTTCGCCCTTCCAGGCGAACACGGGGGTGCCCTGCGGCTCTTCGACGGTGCCGTGCGGGCCGACCACCACGGCGGCCGCGGCATGGTCCTGGGTGGAGAAGATATTGCAGGAGGCCCACCGCACCTCGGCGCCCAGTGCGGTGAGGGTTTCGATCAGCACAGCGGTCTGCACGGTCATATGCAGGGAGCCGGAGATGCGCGCGCCTTTGAGCGGCGCGACCTCGGCGTATTCGCGGCGCAGGGCCATCAGCCCGGGCATTTCGTGTTCGGCCAGCCGGATCTCCTTGCGGCCGAAATCGGCCAGCGACAGATCCGCGACCTTGTATTCGATGCCGTTGCGGCTATCGGTGCTCAGCGAGGTGCGAGGCAATTCGGAGGTCGTCATCAGCGTGGATCAGCCTTCTCTCGGTTACGGCGTGAGCGAGTCGGGCCCGGAGACGGTAGTGCGATACCTCCGCCTTCGCTCCGGCCTCCGCGTCGGGAGGTGGACCGATCGGCCAGGCCTCGCTCAGGCCCGATAAACACGGTCTCGATCGCAAGGCTAGCGGGTTCCGCCCGGCCGCGGTCCGGCTGTATCGGTCGGTGCGCGGTACCGGGCGGTCGGGTTGCGGCAGCGCCGCGGGGTCAGGCGGCGACGCCGGGACCGGCCGGCAGGGTCGCGCCCGCTGCGCGCCGGTGCGGGGCCACATTGATCCGGGAGAGATCGCCGTCGTAATGTGCCAGCACCCGTTTGTCCATGACGCGCCGCCACAGCGGCGGGATCACCGCCAGCACCACCATGGCCGCGTAGCCGGCGGGCAGCTGCGGCGCCTCGTCGGAACTGCGCAGCGTCTGATAGCGGCGGCCGGGGTTGGCGTGGTGATCGCTGTGCCGCTGCAGATGGAACAGGAAAATATTCGTGACCAGCCGATCGCTGTTCCAGCTGTCACGCGGGGTACAGCGCCGGTAGCGCCCGTTGGGGCGGCGCTCGCGCAGCAATCCGTAGTGCTCGATGTAGTTGACCGTTTCCAGCAGCCCCGCGCCGATCACCGCTTGTAGCAGCAGGTACGGCAGGATCTCCCAGCCGAAAACCAGCATGAGGCCACCGAAGAGCACCACGGTCATGACCCAGGCCTGCAGAATGTGGTTGCGCGGGCTCCACCAGCCGCTGCCGGTGCGGCGCAACCGTTCCCGTTCGAGCCGCAGGGCGGAGCGGAACCCACCGGCCACACTGCGCGGGAGGAACTGCCACAGGCTTTCGCCGAACCGGGCGCTGGCCGGGTCCTCGGGTGTCGCCACCCGGACATGGTGGCCGCGGTTGTGCTCGACGAAGAAATGCCCGTACCCGGATTGCGCCAGCGCGATCTTGGCCAGCCATCGCTCCAGACGTTCCACCCGGTGCCCGAGTTCGTGCGCGGCGTTGATTCCGATCCCGGATACCAGTCCCAGCGTCATGGCAAGGCCGACCTTGTCGACCACATCGAGTTCGCTGCCCGCCCACAGATACCCGGCCAAGGCGAGACCGACCAGCTGGATGGGCAGGAAGAGATAGGTGCACCAGCGGTAATAGCGGTCGTTGGAGAGGGTTTCGTAGTCCTCGTCGCGCGGGTTCGAGCCGTCGTCGCCGACCAGGATATCGAGTAGCGGGATGATGCCCAGGACGATGATCGGCCCGGTCCACCAGAACACCTCGAGCCCGGTGTGCAGCACCAGCTGAGAGGGCAACAGCGCGGTGGCCGGAGCGATCAGGCCGAGCACCCACAGATGGCGTTTGGGATCGGCCGATCCGGCCGACTTGCCAACCAATTGCACGTTTGCCCCGCTATTGAAAAACCGAACTTGCTGGCCTACATATTTGCAGACCGGGCGTCTCCATTGCGTCATTGTTCGGCCCGAACGTGGCGACCGTTACACGCCGGAACCGTACCGTGTCCCGCGGCGCCCCGGGGTCCCGCATCCGAGTTGCCCAGGGAGCGGGTGCGGCCGCAGGTGATCGGGCCGGATCGCCGCCGGCCCGGGTATCGTGCGCTCACCGTGCGCGGTCCGGCGCCACCTGGCCAGCGAGTACCGCGGCCACATAGGGAGCGAAGACCCGGGCGAGTTCGGCGGGGGCGTCGTGCTCTGGCCCGGGTGGGGTGGGGATATAGCTGATCGCCAGCCGGACCAGGGCGTGTGCGAAGGTATCGGCCTGGTCCGGCGTGGGGGCGATCCAGCTGCGCTGCATCACCCCGGAGAGCCGTTCGGTGGCGTGCCCGATCAGCGGGCCGGCATCGAGAGTGATCAGCCGAAGCAGATCGAGTTTGACCTCACCCAGCAGCAGCGACCGCACCAGCGGATCCTGGGCGGCATCGCGGAAATAGCTCGCGAGACCGTCCCGGATGGAGGCGTCGGCGTCGCCGATATTGGCGGCCAGTGCGGTTTCCACATGGTCGACCAGATCGTCGGCCAGGCGGATGGCGTAGGCCTCGGCCAGGCCCTGCCGCGAACCGAATTCGTTGTAGAGGGTCTGCCGGCTCACCCCGGCACCGGCCGCTACCTCGGTGAGCGTGATCTTCGACCAGTCGCGTTTCCCCAATAGGTCACGCATCGCGTCCAGGATGGCTGTGCGCAGCAACTCACGCGCAGACCCCTGGGTGGAATTCCGGGATCCGGTGGCAGGCATGCCTGCGACCCTGGCACGTTTTCGCTGCACAAGTCAAAGTTTCAAGTTCGTTCGATCTCGACCATGAAGAAGTCGGCCTTGGCCGCCCCGCAGTCGGGACAGGTCCAGTCGTCGGGAATATCGGCCCAGCGGGTGCCGGGCGCGATACCGTCCTCGGGCCAGCCCTGCGCCTCGTCGTATTCGAAACCGCATTGGGCACATTGATAGAGCTTGTAATCAGTCATGGGCACATCGGCCTTTCGGTCCAGCGGCGCCGGCCGGATCAGGAACGGGCGGGCACCGGTTCGAAATCGATCTTTTCCCGGACGGCGCAGTCCGGGCAGCACCAGTCGTCGGGCACAGCCGACCACGGGGTCCCCGGCGGGAAACCCTCGTGCGGATCGCCCGCGGCCTCGTCGTAGACATATTCGCAGACCGGGCAACGGTAGGCGCTCATGATCCCGCCCCGGCGCCCGGACGAGCCCCGCTCGCGAGCAGCACACCGACGCGGTGGCCGCGGCGCATGGATGTCACCCCCGCCTCCGGGGCCGGCCCGCTCATGCGGTCGCTCCCGGCGCCGGCGCGGCGTAGCGGGCCAGTATCTGTTCCCGGCGGGGCGGATGGATATTGGCCCGGGTGATATCGCCGTCGTAGTGCGCGAGTACCCGTTTGTCCATGACCCGCCGCCACAGCGGCGGGAAGTAGGCGAGCAGGATCATGCTCGCGTACCCGCTGGGCAGTTCCGGAGCCTGAACCCAACTTCGCAAGGTCTGATATCGGCGGGTCGGATAGGCGTGGTGGTCACTGTGCCGCTGCAGGTGGTACAGGAAAATATTGGTGACCAGATGGTCGCTGTTCCAGCTGTGCGTCGGCGCCGGGCGCTCGTAGCGGCCGGAGCCGGTGCGCTGCCGAACCAGCCCGTAGTGCTCGAGATAGTTCACCGATTCGAGCAGGCTGAATCCCATCACTGCCTGCAGCAGGAGATAGGGCAGCAGTTCCACACCGAACACGGCGACGAGCGCGGCGTACAGCAGCACGGTCAGCAGCCAGGCGGTGAGCACCTCGTTGTGCCGGGACCAGGGTCCGCGGTCCTGGCGCCGCAGCCGGGTACGTTCCAGCTCCCAGGCCGAGCGCAGGCTGCCCCAGACCGTGCGCGGCCAGAACGCCCAGAAGCTCTCCCCGAACCGGGCGCTCGCCGGATCCTCGGGGGTCGCGACCCGCACGTGGTGACCCCGGTTGTGCTCGATATAGAAGTGTCCGTACCCGCTCTGCGCCAAGGCGATCCGCGACAGCCGGCGTTCCAGGCCCACTTTCTTGTGCCCGAGTTCGTGCGCCGTGTTGATCCCGACGCCGCCGATCACCCCGACCGTGAGCGCCAGCCCGATCTTGTCGACGATCTGCAGTCCGCCGGCGACTCCCAGCCAGCTCAGGTCATCGGCGGTGATCAAGTAGCAGGCCATGATCAAGGTGGCGTACTGGCACGGGAGATAGAGATAGGTGAGGTATCGGTAGTACTTGTCGTTCTCCAGCGCTGCCATCACCTCGTCGGGCGGGTTGGTGCCGTCCGCGCCGAAGGCCAGATCGGCGATCGGGATGACCAGGTAGAGCAGTATCGGCCCGAGCCAGTACGGAATGTGGGCGAGGCCGTGCCAGCCGAGGGCGTTGAGCCCCCAGATGAGCGGTAGACCGATGGTGAACAGCCCGGTGGGCGCGAACAGCCCCCACAGCCACAGGTACCGCTTGGGATCTCGCCAGGCTTGCGGCGGGACCGATTCACCGGGGTTCTCCGGCGGGGCCGCTGGGCCGGGCACCCCCGGGGTGGCCGGATTTTCGGGCACGGCAGACATCGCTGTCTCACTTCCTCACGCCGCGCTGTGATGCGCACAACATTCAGCCCCGACGATAGGCGCAGCGAAGGCATTCCGGTAGACAAATTTATCAATTTGTAAAGCAGATCTCGTGCCGAACCGCACTGCGACCGACCGGCAGCATCCCGGCCGGCGCAGGTGGCCGGGCCCGCCCCCGGCGGCCTGGTCCGGGAACCCGGCCGTCAACCTCGCTGGACCGAGCACCACCCGGCCGAGGCGATACGCGCTCACTCCGCCGCCGCGACCACGCCGTACCGGGCCAGTAATCGCCGCCGGGCGGGTGGATGGATATTGACCCGGGTGATATCGCCGTCGTAGAGCGCAAGCACACGTTTGTCCATCACCCGCCGCCACAAGGGCGGGAAATAGGCGAGCAGGATCATGCCCGCGTATCCCGTGGGCAGCACCGGAACCCGCTCACGACTGCACAGGGCCTGGTAGCGGCGGGTCGGGTGCGCGTGGTGGTCGCTGTGCCGCTGCAGGTGATACAGGAAAACATTGGTGACCACGTTGTCACTGTTCCAGCTGTGCCGGGGCGCGGGACGTTCGTAGCGACCCGAAGAGGTGCGCTGCCGGACCAGACCGTAGTGCTCCAGATAGTTCACCGCCTCCAGCAGACCGACCCCCATCACCGCCTGCAGGAGCAGAAACGGCAGCAGTACCACGCCGAACGCCGCGATCAGCGCGGCGTACAGCACCACGGTCAGCAGCCATGCGGTGAGCACCTCGTTGCGCCGGCTCCACGGCCCCGAGCCGAGGCGCGCCAGCCGGGCGCGTTCCAACTGCCAGGCCGAGCGCAGGCTCCCGAGCACCGCCCGCGGCAGAAAAGCCCAGAAACCCTCACCGAACCGGGCGCTGACCGGATCCTCGGGAGTCGCGACCCGGACGTGATGGCCACGATTGTGTTCGACATAGAAATGCCCATAGGCGGACTGCGCCAACGCGATCCTGGACAACCGGCGTTCCAGGCCCACCTTCTTGTGCCCGAGTTCATGGGCGGTGTTGATCCCGATTCCGCCGATCACGCCGACGGTGAGGGCCAGCCCGACCTTGTCGACCGTCCCCAGACCGTCCTCCAGGCCGGGCACCGGGAGCTCCCCGGCCGTGAGCAGGAAGCAGACCGCAACCAGGGTCGCGTACTGACAGGGGAGGTACAGATAGGTCAGGTAGCGGTAGTACTTGTCGTTCTCCAGGGCCGCCAGCACCTCTTCGGGCGGGCTGGTCGCATCCTGCCCGAACAACCGGTCGGCGAGCGGTATCACGAGGTACAACACCAGCGGGCCGAGCCAGAACAGGACGTGGACCGGGCCGCTCCAGCCCAGCGAGCCGAAGAGCCAGGTCAGCGGCAGACCGATGGTGAACAGCCCGGTGGGCGCGAACAGACCCCACAGCCACAGGTATCGCTTGGGATCACGCCAGGTCGGCGGCGTATCCGGAGTTCTGGATTCGGTGGTCACCGGCGCATCGCCTCCTCACCCGGCACTGTGACGCACATAACAACTGCCTTCGACCGTAAGGGCGCGACAGCACCCGGGTGGAGGGGGTTTACGGTTTCGGTAACCAGCCGATTTACGTTGACGCAGTTGTTATTCGAGGCGAGCGGGTACTGCATCCAGCCGGCCGCTCCGCCTGTTCGGGGCGGAGTTTCCCGCCCGCCGGTACCGGCGGCGGACGGCAGTTCCACCCTGGCGCGCGGCAGGGTCCGCAGCGGGCCGAGAACACACCGTGACAATCGACGACCGGTCCCGGCCCCGGGCAGCGGCCACACAGCTGCGCCACCCACCCGCCATGCCGCCGCCCCCGGCCCGTGGTCAACCGGCGCGTGGTCGCAGGCTGCGCGCGCCGTCGACTACATCAGCTCGACGTGCGGGACGCCGGCCTTCGGGCGGACACCTCGCCCGGCGGCCGCCCGGACGACGACACGCGATCGAAACCGCCCCGCTGCTGTCGCCGCCGGTCGCCGACGCCACCCGCTACGCCACGCCCCCGATCCCGGATCCCCGAATCCCCGAATCCCCGAATCCCCGGCCGGGCCGATAGCAGCCGTGTCCACCCGGAGCATCGCCGCCCGCCCGTCCGATCGGGCCGGGACGGTGGCGTTGCGCGGCCGTCTCAGCGGATCACGACATCGGCATCCGGCGGCAGGGCGTCCACCGGCCACCAGCGCAGGTCGGTGGATTCCGCGCTACGCACCGGCACCGCCCCCGGCGGCGCGGTGATCCGGAACAGCAGATCCAGATGCCGCGTCGGTACCCCGAGCGAACAAGTGATCGGATGTGCCTGCGCCGCATAGAGTTCCGCGTCCAGATCCAGCCCCTGGATACCGGATTCCTCGGTGGCCTCGCGCAGCGCGGCCATCGGGACCGTCTCGTCGGTCTCCTCACAGTGACCGCCGAGCTGGATCCAGCGCCCGACCCGTGGGTGCAGGGTCAACAGCACCTGCCGGCCGTCATGGGAGAACACCACGGCCGAGGCGGTGATATGACCGGGCGCGTGCTCGCGCAGGCAGCCGCGCGGCGCCGAGCCGAGAAAGGCCAGCATGGCCTCCCGCACCGACGCGTCCGGCCCGGCGTCCGGTTTCCACGCGGTCAGCAGTTCGGTCGCCGAGGCGCGCAGCGATTCGGCGCTCACAGCTCCACCAGTCCCGCGGCGGGGTCACGCGGCGGACGCGGGGTCAGCTCCTCGATGGGGTGGCCGATAGCGATGGCCCCCAGCGGTTTCCAGTCGTCGCCGGTATCGAGTACCGCCCGGGTGACCTCCGGCGCGAAGATCGTCGACCCGATCCAGCAGCTACCCAGCCCCTCGGCGGCCAGCGCGACCAGCAGGCCCTGTACCGCGGCGCCCACCGCCACGGTGAACATGGTCTGTTCCGCGGCCCGCCGGCGCTCGTCCGGATAATCGTGGGCGCCGTCGGGCACACAGAACGGGATGATCACCTCCGGGGCGTCGAACAGGATGCGGCCACGGCTCACCCGCCGCTCCACACGTTCGGGATCCAGGCCGTCGGCCAGCAGATCGGCCCGCCACTTCTCGGCCATCGCGGTGAGCAATTGTTCGCGCCGCGCCCGGTCACGCAACCAGACGAAACGCACCGGGCGGGTGTGATGGGGTGCGGGCGCGGTCAGCGCGACCGCGGTCGCCGCGCGGATCACCTCCGGATCCACCGGTTCGGTACTGAAACTACGCACCGAACGCCGCAGCAGCACCGCCTCCCCGCGGCCCTTCCGCAGCGCCTCGGCGGTCCCGAGCCAGAACAGGTCGTCGGTCCCCGCACGCACCAGATCGGTTGCGGTCGAACCGTCGTCGGTGAGCGACAGGCCGCGCACCACCGCCACCGGGACCCCGCCCAGTTTGCCCTTCACCAGATCGGCGGCGGCGGCCAGTTCGTCGGCGATCGCGACCTGGGTGACCTGTAGTTCGTTGCCCTGTCCGTCGACCGCGCCCGAATAGTCGTGCAGGACTCGCAATCCCGCGGACCCGATCGCGACATCGGTCTGGCCGTTGCGCCAAGCGCGGCCCATCGTATCGGTCACCACCACACCCACATTCACGCCCAGGCGCGTGGCCAGCCCCGAGCGCAACCCTTTGGCACTGCCGTCGGGATCGGCGGGCAGCAGAACGAGTTCGTCGCGTTCGACATTGGATCCGTCCACGCCGGACGCGGCCTGCACGATGCCGAGCCGGTTCTCGGTGATCAGCGTCCGGCCACGGCGGGCCACGATGCGCACCGATTCCTGTTCCACCAGCCGCCGCCGCGCCGCGTCGCGCTGTTCCGGATCGGTCGGCGCGGCCACGATCCGGCCCTCGGCCTTGGCGACGATCTTGCTGGTGACCACCAGGATGTCGCCGTCGGCCAGCCACGGGGCACACTCGGCGATATGTGCGGCGAGGTCGTCGCCGGGACGGAATTCCGGTAATCCGGTGATCGGCAGAATTCGCAATTCCGCGGCGGCGTGATCGCCGATTACCTCGGCAAACGAGTCGGTCACGGTTTCACTCCCGCCAGTTCCAGGGCAGCCCGCACCATTTCGGCGGTGGCCGGCGGATCCGTCATCAACAGGGGAACACTGCGCACCTCGACGCCGGGCACCTCGGCGGTATCGGTCGTGTGGATCAGCCAGCCGTCGAGAATGCCGGTGGCGGAACGGGATCCGTAGTGACGGCCGACCGCCTCCGCGGTGGTCTCCACGCCGATCACCGACAGGCATTCGTCGGCCATCCCGCGCAACGGCTTGCCGTCGATCACCGGCGAAACCCCGATCACCGGCGCCGCGGTGGTGCGCAACGCCCCGCGAATTCCCGGCACCGCCAGGATCGCTCCCACACTCACCACAGGATTCGAGGGGGCCAGTAATACAATATCTGCATCGGCTATGAGTTCGATCACATTCGGCGCCGGTTTGGCTTCATCCGCCCCGATTGTGGCGAATCCATGAGTTCGAACGTCCGCCCGGTACCGAACCCACCACTCCTGGAAATGGATCGCGCGGCGTTCGCTGGGGCTCTCCGGATCGCTGATAACAACATGCGTTTCGCAGCGATCGTCGGTTGCCGGGATGAGTTCGACACCCGGTTGCCACCGTTTGCACAGCGCCTCGGTGACCGCCGAGAGCGGATAGCCGGCACGCAACATTTCGGTACGAACGAGGTGTGTGGCGATATCCCGATCCCCCAGTCCGAACCAGTCCGGCTGGGCGTGATATTTCGCCAACTCCTCCTTGGCGTGCCAGGTTTCTCCCAACCGGCCCCAGCCGCGCTCCGGATCTATTCCGCCGCCCAGCGTATACATGCAGGTATCGAGGTCGGGACAGATTCTGAGCCCGTGCATCCACACGTCGTCGCCCACATTGACGATGGCCGAAACCTCGGCTTCGGGCAGCAGCTCCCGCACCCCCAGCAGGAACCGCGCGCCACCGACTCCGCCGACCAGGACGACGATACGGGGACCATTGGCGGGCCCGATGTCCGCTTGTTCTGAAGTCACATCTGTACACCCTATGCCGCGCGATAAATAGTGCGTCTTCCGCTATATTTGCCGCTCATTTGCTATTCGGGTCACAAGATCGACTCGGAATGCCGCGCGGGATAGTAACGGAATAGTGACGGTGGCTTGACCATCACACCCGGCGGCGTGTCTAATCACAGACATGTCATTCCGGATCGCGCGGGAAGTGCAAGGCGCGAGCGGAAATTCGAACAGATGTTCGAATTCGAATGACGGGCTCGGGGAAGTCCGCGAGACAACATCGCGGAGTTAGGCCGTCGATATGCGTGTGGATCGACGGAACGAATTCATTCTGCGCTAACACACAGTGAGGAGGCGGAGCGATGGCCGAAGAACTGGCCCCGGCCGGCATTCCGGTGGGTGTATCGCGAACCGATTCCACAGCAGGCGCAGCACGAGGCGTCGCTGCTGACAACGGCTGGACCGATCGCGATCGGAGTGAGCGAGAATCGGCACCCCGGCTCAGCCTGATCGTGACCGGTTTCGACGAGATGTTCGACTCCATCGAAGAACAGTGGCAGGAACGCGCACTCTGCGCGGAGACAGACCCGGAGGCCTTCTTCCCGGAGAAGGGTGGCTCCACCCGCGAGGCCAAACGCATCTGCATGGGATGCGAGGTCCGCGACGAATGCCTGGAATACGCGCTCGCACACGATGAGCGGTTCGGAATCTGGGGCGGCCTGTCGGAGCGGGAGCGCCGGCGCCTCAAGCGCGGTATCGGCTGACGAGACCGCTCGCGTCGGTGCGCCCCGGAGCAGGTAGCCGGGGCGGGCCGTCGCGATCGGCGCTCGATGACTAACGTTCGAGTCATGGCCCGATCCCGCAACCGCAGACCCCCGACCGCCCGGTCGGTCAGCCGCCGAGGGCGCGGCGTGCGCGGACCCATGCTTCCTCCCACCGTCCCCGCGTGGCGCACCCGCGGCCAGAAATTCGACCGGCTCGTCCTGGAGGCGTTCGCTCCGCTGGACACCCGCTGGCACGACCGCCTCACCAAACTGGATATCGCCGTCGACGATGTCCCGAAAATCCGTCCGCTGCACCCGGATTCGGTCACCTGGCCGGACGAGGTGGTGGCCGACGGCCCGGTCCCGCTGTCCCGGCTCATCCCGGCCGGTGTCGACCGGCACGGCACTCCCATCCGCGCGCGGGTCGTCCTGTTCCGCAAACCCCTCGAACTCCGCGCCGGCGACCCGGACGATCTGGTCGACCTGCTCCGCGAGGTCCTCGTCCAGCAGATCGCCACCTACCTCGGCGTCGACCCCGACGTAATAGACCCCGAACCGGAATAGCCGGGTTCACCCGCCCTCGAACCGACGAAGCCCCGTTACCTTTTCCGTGGGCCCGGAACCGGGCCCACGGTCGCCAGGCCCGGTATGACTTCCCCCCGGTCGACGTCAGCCAGATCCCTGGTCAGCATTCTGCGGCGGGGCCCGCCCCTGGTCTGGAGCGACGGAGCGGGGGAGCGAAGCGGACGAGCGTAGGAGTGAAGACCAGGGGTTAATAGGGCCCCGCCTTCTCGAGGCGCGGAGCGCCTCCATAGATACAGATCACACTCCGACGCGCCGGGCGGAGCCGGATCGGTGAGCGTGTCTGACCCACTTGTGTCCGTGTGGCGGGTTACTCTCATCGACGTGATCTCCATGCGTCGTTGCTGCCGACCCGGCTGCAAGAATCCGGCCGTCGCGACGCTGACCTATGTTTACTCGGACTCCACCGCGGTGGTGGGTCCGCTGGCGACGGTAGCCGAACCCCATTCCTGGGATCTGTGCGGAACGCACGCCTCCCGGATCACCGCCCCCAAGGGCTGGGATATGGTCCGGCACGAAGGCAGTTTCGCGACAACCCCCGACGACGACGACCTCACCGCACTGGCCGAGGCCGTCCGCGAGGCCGGCCTACGCCGCCGCCCGCCCGAACCAGAGCAGCGCGGCTACCGCGAGCACACCCCGCCGCCGCGCCCCACTCGCACCGGGCGCCGCGGTCATCTCCGGGTATTACCCGATCCGCCGAGCTGAACGCGTTTCCCGGCATACCGATCACCCCGGCCGCACGAACCGGTGCGCCGATCGGCCGCCGCCGGACCCAGCGCTCGGGCCACCACCCTGACGTGCCCGGCGCCGGCGCCGGAGGCGGCAGTGGATACACCGCCGAAACACACCTACTAGGGTGTTCCCCATGACAGTCGCCCGCTCTGCCGAGTCCGTGAACGCGGTGATCAAGGCCTACGACATCCGCGGCGTCGTCGGGGAACAACTCGATGCCGATTTCGTCCGCGATACCGGCGCGGCGTTCGCCCGGCTCATGCGGGCTGAGAACGCGCGCCGCATCGTGATCGGTCACGATATGCGCGCCTCGTCACCGGAACTCGTGGACGCCTTCGCCGCGGGCGTACTGGCTCAGGGGCTGGATGTGGTGCGGATCGGCCTCGCGTCCACCGATCAGCTGTATTTCGCCTCGGGCACCCTCGACTGCCCGGGCGCCATGTTCACCGCCAGCCACAACCCGGCCCGCTACAACGGCATCAAGCTGTGCCGGCCGCGGGCGCTGCCGGTCGGGCAGGACACCGGGCTCGCGACCATCGCGGAAGAACTCGTCACCGGGGTGCCGGGCTACGACGGCGCACCGGGCACCACCACCGAAACCGACCTGCTCGGCGACTACGCCGCGTTCCTGCGCGAGCTGGTGGATCTGGGCGGTATCCGGCCGCTGACGGTCGCGGTGGACGCCGGCAACGGGATGGGCGGGCATACCGTGCCCGCGGTCCTCGGTGCGCTGCCGCAGGTCACGATCGTGCCGCTGTATTTCGAACTGGACGGGTCCTTCCCCAACCACGAGGCCAACCCGCTGGATCCGGCGAACCTGGTGGATCTGCAGAAACTGGTCCGGGAATCCGATGCCGATATCGGGCTGGCCTTCGACGGCGACGCCGACCGCTGCTTCGTGGTCGACGAGCAGGGTGAGCCGGTTTCGCCGTCGGCGATCACCGCGCTGGTCGCCGAACGCGAACTCGCGAAGGAGCCGGGCGCCACGATCATCCACAATCTGATCACCTCCCGGTCGGTCCCGGAGCTGGTGGCCGAGCTGGGCGGCAACCCGGTGCGGTCGCGGGTGGGGCATTCGTTCATCAAACAACTCATGGCCACCACCGGGGCGGTGTTCGGCGGCGAGCATTCCGCGCACTACTACTTCCGCGAGTTCTGGGGTGCCGATTCCGGGATGCTGGCCGCGCTGCACGTGCTGGCCGCCCTGGGCGAGGATAAACGTCCCGTCTCGGAGCTGATGTCCTCCTACACCGGCTACGCCGCCTCGGGCGAGATCAATTCGACCGTCGCGGACGCGGCCGGGCGCACCGGCGCGGTACTCGACGCCTTCGCCGGCCGCGCGGTCGCGGTGGACCGGCTGGACGGGGTGACGGTGCAACTGGCCGACGACGCGTGGTTCAACCTGCGTGCCTCGAATACCGAACCGCTGCTGCGGCTCAACGTCGAAGCGCGCACTCCGGCGGAAGTAGACGCACTCGTGACCGAGATTCTGCGCATCGTCCGCGCCTGACTGGAATAGTGGAAATACACACCGTGGATTCGCCCGTTCCAGGCCCGGTGTCCACGACCGGGGCAATGGCGGCGACCGATAACAGCGCGATGAGGGGAGGTGCCACGCCCGATGATCGCTGATACCCCGGTACTCGATCTGGACGATGCCGCAATGCTCGAGGCCGCCGATACCGGCGGCGCCCTCCGTTCCGCCGCATCCGGTGGCGCCCAGGTCCGCGCGATCGCCGCGGCCGTGGCCGAAGGCGCGCTCGCCCGGCTGGACGGTCTGCGACCACGCAGTTTGCTGCTGGTCTCCGGCCCCGGGGGGGGGGGGGGGCGGGGGGGGGGGGGGGGGGGGGGCGCGGGGGGGGGGGGGGGGGGGGGGGGGGGGGGGGGGGGGGGGGGGGGGGGGGGGGGGGGGGCGG
>NZ_JARWPM010000380.1 GCF_029869215.1 Nocardia carnea | reverse complement strand
CGATCAGCGGTCCCTCGATCTCCCGGCAACTGGGCGTGCTCAAGGCAGCCGGGGGGGGGCGGGCGGCGGGGCTGCCCCCCGGGGCGCCTACAACGGTCGTCCCCGGTAGCCGCGACACGGGCGGGCTACGGGGGACGATTGTTGCGGGCAGGGCGCGATCGTGAACAGTCGCCTGCGCGCCCGGGTCTCAGGGTTTCGGAACGGCGGGCAGCCCGATCGCCGGGTCGATGAACTCGTTGGTCACCAGGTCCGCTGCCGTCATCCCGTCGGCGATCTGGTCGCCGCGGTGGCGCAGGATCGGGGTGACCGCCTCGATCACCCGGTCCACCCGGGCGGTGTCGAAGTTGCCGAGGGTGTCGTCGGGGCCGTTGCCGACGATCTGCTCCGCCACCTGGACCTTCACCGAATCCGTGTTACCGGCGGCGGTCATCGGCGGGCCGTCGGGGATGGTTTCGGCGATGCGTAGCAGGGCGGCGTTGACCGGTTCCGGGTCGGCGATGTAGTCGACCTGGGCCTGCTGCAGCATCGGGACCAGTTCCGTCAGACACGGCCGGAGCGATTCGAGTTCGCCGGAGCGGACCGACCACGCATGCGGGTAGATCTCGTAACCGGATTCGTGGACCAGGAGGTAGTCGGTGGGTTTCCGCCAGCCCTCCACATCGTGTGCCCAGCGGTAGGGCTCGTTGGAGACGTACCCCTGTTGCATCACCTTGCCGCGTTCGGCGACGAAACGGCTCGGGGTGCCGTCGAAGGAGGCGTCGGCCTGTTCCTTGCTCACGTAACCGTTGGCAACGAGGTAGTCCATGAAGATCTTGCCCTCGCTGTAGACCACCGGCGCCTTCGTACCGGGTACGTCCTTCCAGGATTCGACCCGGTAGGTCGCCGGATCCCACATGATGATCTGCGGGTTCACATCCAGCGAGGCGAATACGCCGGTGACCGGGAATTCCTCCTGGGCGCGGACGGCGTCGTCGGTGGGGACGAAGCCGAGGGTGATCGAGGTGTCCTGATACATCTGGGCGGGTACCGGCTGGCCGCCGAGGAAGGGCCCACCGAGGCGGACTTCCACGTTGATCCCGGTATCGCCGAGCGGGCCGGCATAGGAGCCCTTGTTGACATCGACGGTGCCGTCGGGGCCGACCAGCTGGAAGGCGGCGGCACGTTCCGGTGTTGCGTACCAGTCCGTTTGGATGACGACGGTGGCCGGGCAGACCCCGGCCAGCGGACCTTCGCCGGTGGGTTCCGGTACGGAGGTGGCGCCACCGCACCCGGCGAGCAGAACACTGCCGGCGACGGCTGTCAGGACGGAGATCGATCTCTTCATGGAAACTTCCTGGGTGAGCGGAGGAGGTGCCGCGACTGCGGCGGTACTCGTCGGGACGAGGCAGCGGTGGCCGCGACCGGTCAGTGGCCGCGGCGGCGGCCGTGCGCGCGTTCGACGCGGACGGCCAGGAAATCGAAGAACCAGAACAGGATCAGCCCGGCCAGCGAGGAGAGCAGCAGCGCGGTCAGCAGTTCCTCGGTGGCCAGGCGCTGGCGATAGACATCGATCATCCGGCCGATGCCCGGTTCGCCTTGGCGGAAGAAGAAATCGGCCACGATGGACCCGATGATCGCCATCCCACCGGAGATCTTGAAACCGGAGATCATCGCCGGAAGCGCCGTCGGCAGTTGGAGTTTCAGCAGTCGCTGCCGGCGGGTCGCGCCGTGCAGGGTGAACAGGTCGTGTTCGGCCGGCGCGACGGATTTCAGCCCGAACAGCGTATTGGTGACCACCGGGAACAGCGACACCATCACGCAGACGATCACCCGGCTGCCGAATTCGTAGCCGAACCAGAACCCGAACAGCGGCACCACGGCCAGGATCGGGATGGTCTGCAGGATCACCGCGTACGGATACAGGGAGTATTCGGCCCACCGCGCCTGGCTCATCACCACCGCGAAGCCCACACCCAGCACCATGGCGATGACCAGGCCGCTCAGCGCGACCAGCACCGTGGAGCCCAGCGCGGACAGGATTTCGGCGCGCACCACGGAATCCAGCAGGCCCTCGGTGATCACCTCGTCGGGTCCCGGCAGCAGGAATCGCGATTCGGCGGCGATCAGGTAGTGGCTCGCGAAGTACCAGCCGGCCACGACCACGACGAACACCACGACCGGGGCGATGATCCGCACCGGCGCGGGCCCCCGGCGCCGGGGCGGGGGGGGGGGGTTTGGTGGGGGGGGCGCGGGGGCCCGAGCGGCGGGTTGCGGCGCCCCCCGGGGGGATGCGCGACCCCCCGGTGGGGGGGGTGGCGCCCCCCCCCCGCCACCGCGGGGG
>NZ_JARWPM010000379.1 GCF_029869215.1 Nocardia carnea | reverse complement strand
CGCTGCGCCCCCGGCTCGCGGCGCCGTGCTGGCTGCCGGGGGTTCCCGCCGTCCGCCCGCCCCGCCCCCCCCCGCGCCCCCCCCCCCCCCCGCGGCGCCGCAGGCGCCGCCAATAAACACAGCTCAGGTCTGGCAGTGCCGGGTGGTGGCGACCCGCAGGTCGGGTTCGCCCGTGACCACCCGCAAACCGGGTCGTTCGTCCGGACTCGAATGGTCGCCCATCCACGACAGCAGCGACCAGCGCGACAGACCGGACAGCGCCGAGCCGAGGCTGAGGAAGGATCCGCTGGAGATCAGCGAACCGAAGGATCCGATCGAGCCGATCGACAGGACCGAGCCGACACTGCCGATGGACAGGACCGAATACGCCGACCCGATGGAGAGGATCGACCCCTCGGATCGGATCGACAGAATCGAACGCGACGATCGCCGGCTGCGGATTCCGGGCTTGTGCGAATGTTCGACAGTCGCCATAACCCCGGTCTACCACAGAAACACGTGTTTCCCGGTGCGCCACCGCACCGGGAAACACAGAGTTCACGACTAGCCGACTGTGAAGAAGCCCAAGGTCGGCGCGAAGGTGCAGCTCCGGGTCTCGGTTTCGGTGGCCTGGGTGGTGAGGCCGCCGCCGATGACCGCGACGATCCGGCCGGTGCCGGTGTTCGCGATGGCCGACAGCGTGGCCGGGCCGTCGGGGTTGATCTTCGCCTGGTCGGTGAGCACCTCGGTGCCGGCGGCGCCGGTATCGATATTGCGCCACTGCACCGTCATCGCCCGCGGCTGTTCGGGAGTGGGGCGTTCGGTGCCCAGCGCGGTGAACACGAAACCGGTCTGACCGGCGGCCGGGCCGGGCGGCGGCAGCTGCGCCGGGCCGGGGACCGCGAGCGCGGTGCCGACCGAATCGCCCGAGGGCGCGATGCAGCCCTTGCCGATGGTCGGATACAGGAATTGCGCGATGGCGGGGCCGGATTCGGGAATCTCCGGGCCGCCGCCGCCACTTCCGTCCAGGAAGGTGATGACCCTTTGCAGGGTCGATTCGATCTGCGGCGGCAGGTTCACCGTGTCCAGCAGGGCGCGCGCCTGGGCCAGGATGGCTGCCTGCGGGCTGCCCGGTGCCGCGACGTTCTGCGCGACGGGGGCGGCCTGCGGGTTGACGATGGCCGGGGCCAGGGCGGCGAGCACATCGACGGGGACCCCTTCGGGGACCATCGGGACACTGCTCACCGATGCCTCGGTGGCCGGGGCCGCGACGGCCGTCGCGGGCGGCCCGAGGGAGGCCCCCGCCCCAATGGCGAGCGCGGACATTGCGATCCGCCATCCACGGGTGCGAAGCACTGGGATTGCCGTCGTCGTCGTAGGCCAGATGCTCGTAGAGCGCGCCGCCGATGCCTTGCACGGTACCGCCGTAGATCTGGCCTTCCACCACGTTCGGATTGATCATCGGCCCCACATCCTCGCTCACCACGAACCGCAGCGGCGCCGCGTGATAGAGCGGGGCGGGGGACAGGTAGACCGTTTCGGTGTCGAATCCGTAGAGCGGGCCGAAGACCGCG
>NZ_JARWPM010000378.1 GCF_029869215.1 Nocardia carnea | reverse complement strand
CCCCCGATTCCCCCGGCGCTCCGGACGCGGCAGGTGCACGATCCACCTCCGGCGAAACCCGCCCGCCCGCCGGCGCCGAGGCGGCCGGCGATACCCCGCGGACGGCCGATTTCCCGGGCGGTGTGGTCCACGGATCGGGGTGCGGCGCCCCCCCCCGCCCCGGGAAGGCCCGCCCCCCCCGCGGCCCCGGGAAAGCCGGCCGCCACCGGGGGGACGGCCGGCACCGACCCGTCGGCCCGCACGGTCACCGACGACCCGGTATCCCCCGCCGCCGGGCCCCCGCCGGGCGCGTCGCAGGCCCCGCCGGGCGGTACCGTCCCGGATTCGTCCGCCGGTCGACCGGTCTACGGCCCGCCGGGTAGCGGGCCCACGCCGGAGGCGACCCCGCCGGAAGCACCGGTGTACGGCTACCAAGCCGTCGGCACCGGGATCCCCGGCCATCTCGATATCGGCCATGCGATCAGCTACGGCTTCGAGAAGTTCCGCTCGAACCCGGGCCCCTGGGTGGCGGTGACCTCACTCGGCTTCATCATCTATCTGCTGTTCTATCTGGTGGTACGGATCACCGAACCGCGGTCGGTATTCGCGCTGCTGGTGCTGTTCGCCGCCGTCATGGCCGGGCTGTGGGTGCTGCAGGCCGCGCTCGTCCGCGGCGCGCTCTACGAAACCGACGGCTACCGGCCGGGTTTCGGCTCCTACTTCTATATCGGCAATTTGAGCAACGCGTTCCTGACCGCGCTGCTGGCCTTCCTGGCGACCACCCTCGCCTCGGCTCTGTGCCTGATCCCCGGGATCCTGGTGGGCGCCGGTTGTATGTTCTCGCTGCATTTCGCGCTGGACCAGGGGATGGCACCGGTACAGGCGATCAGGTCCAGCTTCGTTCTGGCGCTGCGGGATCCGGTCCGGGTGTCGCTACTGGTCCTCACCGTCGCCGTGGTGACCGCCCTGGGCCTGCTCGCCTGTGGATTCGGGTTGCTGATGGCCGGGCCGGTGGCCGTGCTCGCGGTCACCTACGCGTATCGCACCCTCACCGGCGGTCCCATCGCGGCGCCGTGAGGACCCGCGCACTCAGTCCGTTTCCGTGAGCCGCGCGGCGGCCTCGGCACCGGAGCGGTAGCACGCCTCGAGCTGGGCCCCGCGCTGGTAGTCGCCGGCCAGTTCCAGGCCCGGCACCGCCGCGATATGGGTGCCGAGACGGCGCAGGAACCGGCCGTGATCGGGAACGTAGGCGCAGTGCGCGGCGGGCCAGCTGCGGGTGCGGATCCGCAGGCGCTGCGCCGGCGCGGTACCGAGCAGGCGGCAGACCTGTTTTTCGGCGGTATCGATCCATTCGGCCAGGGTCGCCTCGGAAGGGACCGGCCTGGCGGCCGCACCACTGAAGGTGTAGCGGACGAGGTGACGGTCGGCGATCCCGTAGACACCGGCGGCGCTGCACGGGCCGGAGTCGAACGCCAGCGAGCGGATCCGGGTGCCGAAGATCTCCCGGTCGTATTCCACCACGGCCACCGTCGACGGGAAGTAGGCGACTTCACGCAGCAGCGCACTCGCCTCGGGCAGATCGTCGGCCAGGATCCGGGCCGCGGCGGCCGCCGGTGTGGCGAGCACGACGCCGTCGTAATCGCGCAGGGTGGTGGCGCCCGGTCCGTGTGCGAGCTCCAATCCGGTCACCCGGTTCTCCTGACGGACCACCCGGATGGCCTCGGTGCCCAGCCGCACGGTGATCTTGCGGGCCAGTGCCTCGACGATCGGCTGGAAACCGTGGACCAGCTGGTCGTAGCGGTCCAGCACCATCCCGAGGTGGACACCGAAGGTGCCGAGGTAGATCTCGCCGGGTTCGGCGGCGTTGAGCCGCAGGGTCATCGGCCGCAGCACACCGGCGCACAGCCGGGAGCCGAAGTACCGGGTGATCGGTTCGTGGTCACGCGCCGACGCGGTGCGGGCGAAGAACGGAGCGCCGAGGTAGCGGTTGCGTTCGGCCAGTTTCACCTGGGCGCCGTAGAACAGCATCCGCGCGATATCCGGGCGCCGGCCCACCGAGAGCAGATACCGGACCAGCCCGATCACGCCCGGATCGTCCAGTGTGCGCACGGTTCCGTCGACGACCTGCGAACTGTTGATCCCGAATGGTTCGTACTCCGCGCCGCCGGATTCGTCGACGAAGGCCCGTAATCGGGTGTAGCGGCGGCCGATGTTCTTCCCGCCCATCATGATCGCGCGGTCGCCGAGGCTGTCGAAGCCCATTCGCCCGCCGAGTACGTGATCGGCCTCGACGAGTTCCACCTCGTGTCCGGCCCGGTGCAGGCGGTGGGCGGCGGCGATACCGGAGATACCACCGCCCACCACCGCGAATCTGCGGCCGGTGCGGGTGGGTTCGCGCGTGCTCATCGATATCCTGTCGTCTCGTGGTCCGCCGGCCGGGCCGTCAATTCGACGGTGCCGGTGGCGACCTGTTTTCCGTACTGGTGCAGGGTGGCGCGCACGATGACGAAACCCGGTTCCGAATCGGGCTCGGGTTCGGCCGTGCACGTGAGCGCGCCGTCGAGTTCGGCGAACTCGCGGAATTCGGCGCGCAGGCCGGTCACCGCGGCGAAGGGGTCCGCCAGCAGCCCGGACCGGGTGCCGGTCAGCAGTGCGGCCTGCCGGAACGCCTCGAGCAGCAGGGGGCCCGGGACATGGTCGTAGGGATGGTCGAAGAAACTGGGATGTCGTTGATCGACCCGTACCACGAGCCGGTCGCCGGCCGTGCCGAGCACGATATTGCGCGGGTCCCGGCGGCCGACCGATTCGGGGTCGATCGGTTCCGGCGGCGGTGCCGACGTGGCGGCGGCCGAACGCTGCTGGAGGGTGCGGAGTTCGTCGTAGGCGTCCCGCGGGAAGGCGATTCCGCCGCCCGCCAGCGTCATTGCCGGTACCCCGGCGATCACGACCTGTGCCTCGAACGAAACGTTCTGGTAGTAGCCGGACGTGGCGGGGTCCTGAGCGGAGCGGATGCGTACGACGCCCTCGAGAGGTGTGCGTTCGTCGTCCCGGAGCGCACTCAGGTCTTCGACCGCGAATCCCATCCGCTGCAGGCTGGCGGGCGCGTCGGCGGGCACCCGCAGATACCGCTGGCCGATCACGAGCAACGACTGCCGCACCGCCTCCACCACGGACAACGGATCGTGGCAGGGCAGCATGCGATCGGACCACAGCGAATGTGCGCGCGGAATCTGCACGGCGGCAAGGTAATCGCCGTCGCCCGCGACCGCGGTATCGGTGACGAAGACCTCGGCGACCGCGCGGCGATGCGCCAGCGCACGCGGTACGGCCTGGTCGAAGGCGAGCGTCGGCGCCCGCGTGGGGGTTTCGGTCATCTCCTGGGCCTTCGGGTTCATACGCCGGCGGTCGCGGCCGGCCAGAGCCGGTCGGCCAGCAGCGCCGCCAGCGCGCGCGGGGTCGGATGGAGGAAGAGGTCTTCCAGCGAGATCGCCGTCCCCGCGGCACTGTTGAGCCGGCTGCGCAGTTCCAGCGCCGACAGCGAGGTGAGCCCGATCTCGAGGAGGGTGGCGTCGAGATCGATATCGTCGTCGGTGAGGTCGACCAGGATTTCCCGGATCCGGGACAGCACCAGCTGCCGGGTGAAGTCCGGGCGCGCATCCTCGGCGATACCGGTCACATCCACCGGCGGTGCTGTCACCGGCTCGCCGCCCGGCTCCTTGTGCTCCGGTGGCGGCGAGCCCACAGCCAGTTCGGCGCCCTCGGCGCCGATCAGTTCCGTGAGTACCGTGCGATCGGTCCGGGCCCAGTACACCCGCCGCTGGAACGCGTAGGTCGGCAGGTCGACAGCACGGGCGCGCCGGCCCGCGTAGTACGCCGGCCACTCGACCGCCGCCCCGTGCGCCCACGCGGTGGCCACGGCCCGGCTCACCGAATCCGCCTCGTCCCGTCCGGGTCTCAGCACGGGCACGGCGACGGTGTCGGGACCGGTCACCGTCTCGTAGACCATGGCCGACAGCACATCCGCCGGTCCGGCTTCGAGGAATACGGTGACCCCCGAATCCGCCGACGCGGCCAGGCAGTCGTGGAACAGTACCGGTGCACGCAATTGCCGGACCCAATAGTCCGGGGTTCCCATCAGCCCCGGTTCCGCCCGGGCGCCGGTCACCGTGGACAGAATCGGTATCACCGGTTCCCCGAACCGGATCCCGGCGATCGCCCGGCCGAACTCGTCGGCGACAGCGTCGATATGCGGGGAATGGAACGCTCGATCGGTGGCGAGCCGGGTGACGCGGCGGCCCCGGGATCGCCAGCTCCGGGCGATATCGCCGATCGCCGCGGGGTCACCACTGACCACGGTCGCGTTCGGTCCGTTACACGCCGCGATCGACAGCCGGCCTTCCCACCCCACCAGGCTGTCCGCGACCTCGTCGCGGGAGGCCCGAATCGAGACCATGGCGCCCGGCGGCAGCTCCCGCATCAGCCGGCCCCGCGCGGCGACCACGGCCACCGCGTCCGGCAGTGCGAGCACGCCGGCGATATGCGCCGCCGCCAATTCGCCGACGGAATGCCCGACCAGTTGATCCGGTCGTATCCCCCATGATTCGAGCAGCCGGTACAGCGCCACTTCGATCGCGAACAGTGCGGCCTGCGCGTAATCGGTCCGGTCGAGCCGGCCGGACGCGGAGTCGAACACGATATCGGCGAGCGGGCAATCGAGATACCCGGTGAACAGGGCACAGATCTCGTCGAACGCGGCGCGGAAAACCGGGTGGGCCCGGTACAGCACTCGCCCGGTCCCCGGGCGTTGACTGCCCTGGCCCGAGAGCAGCAGCGCGGTGCGCCCGCCCGGCCGGCTCCGCCCGGTGAGCACCGCGGCCGAGCGGTCGCCCGCGGCGAGGGCGGCGAGCCCCGCCACGAGTTCGCTCGTCTCCCCGGCCACGACAACCGCCCGATGCTCGAACTGCGTGCGGGTGGTCGCCAGCGAATACCCGATATCGGCCGGATCACCGGCCGCGCACCAGCGTGCCAGCCGCGACGCCTGGGCCCGCAGCGCGACCGGCGATTTGGCGGACAGGATCCACGTCGCTGTCCCGGGCGGATCGGCTACCGGCGCGGAGCCGGGTGGTTCGGCGGGTGCCTGTTCGAGCACGATATGGGCATTGGTGCCGCTGATCCCGAACGACGACACCCCGGCCCGCCGGGGCCGGTCCGCTCCCGGCCACGGCTGCGCCTCGGTGGCGAGCCGGACCCCTGCGGTTTCCCATTCGGCGTGCGGGGTCGGCCGGTCGACGTGCAGCGTAGCCGGGACCGTCCCGCGCCGGATGGCTTCGACGATCTTGAGGACCCCCGCGACCCCGGCGGCGGCCTGAGTATGACCCATATTCGATTTCACCGAGCCCAGGAGTAGTGGCCGCGCCGGATCCCGGTGGCCGCCGAACACCGTGAGCAGCGCCTGCGCCTCAACGGGATCGCCGAGCACCGTGCCGGTGCCGTGGCCCTCCACGACATCGACGTCGCCGGTGCTCAGCCCGGCCGCGGCCAGCGCCGCCCGGATGACCCGCTGCTGCGCGATACCGTTCGGTGCGGTGAGCCCGTTGGACGCGCCGTCGGCGTTCACGGCCGAACCGCGGAGCAGCGCGAGCACCGGATGTCCATTGGCCACCGCGTCCGAAAGCCGTTCGAGGAGGACGAGTCCGGCGCCCTCGCCCCACGCTGTCCCGTCGGCACCGGCGGCGTAGGACTTGCACCGGCCGTCCGGTGCGAGGGCGCGCTGCCGGGAGAACAGCGCGAACGGTGCCGGGGTCGCCAGCACGGCGGCACCGCCGGCCAGCGCGAGCGTGCATTCCCCCAGCCGTAACGCCTGCGCGGCCTGGTGCAGCGCGACCAGCGAGGAGGAGCACGCGGTGTCGACGGTGACCGCGGGCCCCTGCAGACCGAGCAGATAGGAGATCCGTCCGGCCGCCATTGCCGCCGCGTTCCCGGTGAAGTAGTACGTTTCCGCGCCTTCCCAGCTACGGGCACTCCCGAAGCCGTACCCCTGTTCGCTGAGTCCGACGAAAACCCCGGTCGGGGTGTCGCGCAGGGTCGCCGGATCGATCCGGCCCCGTTCGACGGCTTCCCACGCGACCTCGAGCAGCAGCCGCTGCTGCGGATCCATGGCCTCGGCCTCGAGCGGGCCGATCCCGAAGAAACCGGCGTCGAACGCACCGGCCGCTTCCAGGAAACCGCCCTCGCGCACATAGGATTTCGCGAATTTGTCCGGGTCGGGATCGTAGAGTCCGTCGAGGTCCCAGCCCCGGTCCCGCGGAAGTTCACCGATCAGGTCGCGACCCTGTACCAACGCTTCCCACAGCAGCTCCGGCGAGTCGATGCCGCCGGGATACCGGCAGGCCGTACCCACGATCGCGAGGGGTTCACGCAGCCGGTACTCGAGGTCGTCGAGGCGCTGCCGGGTGTCGTGCAGGGTGCGGGCGGCGCGTTTGAGGTATTCGCGCAGTTCTGCTTCGCCGGCCATCTCGCGCCCCCGTCAGCCCAGGCCCGCCGGACGGACCTGATCGATCAGTCCGAACAGGGCGTCGTCGTCCGCGGTGTCGATATCGTCGACCGCGCTGCCGCCCGCGGTGCCGCGCAGCGTGCGCATCAGGTCACCGAGCCGGTCCACGATCTCGGTCACCTGGCCCGGTTCCAGCTCCGCGGCCGCGCAGCTGGCGGCCAATGCCGTGACCCGACCGGCGATCTCGTCGGCGGGGTTGTGCACGGGCGCGATCTCGTCGCGGAGGTAGCGGGCCAGTTTGGTCGCGTTGGGGTAGTCGAAAACCACGGTGGTCGGCAACTGCACCCCGGTGGCCGATTTCAGGCGGTTGCGGAATTCGACCGCGCCCAGCGAATCGAAACCGAGCTCGGTGAACGCGGTATCGGCCGGTACCCCGTCGCGGGAGTCGTGACCCAGCACCGCGGCGGCATGCGAGCGGATCACGCCCAGCACGATACGTTCCTGTTCGGCCGGGTCGAGGCCGGCCAGCCGCGCGGTCAGGGTGGCGGCCTCCGCGCCACCGGAGTCGGCGGCGCGGCGCCTGCCCTGCAGCAGACCGCGCAACACGGGCGGCAGTTCGGCGGGATCACCCAGCCCGCGCAGCGCGTCGAGGTCGAGGCGGGCGGGAGTCATGGTGGCACTGCCGCTGTGACAAGCCCTATCGAACAGGGCGAGCCCCTCGTCGTCGGCCAGTGGAGTCAGGCCGTCGCGGCGCATCCGGCCGCGATCCCGGTCGCTGAGATGCCCGGTGATCCCGGTGGCCCGGGCCCACAGACCCCAGGCCAGCGACAGTGCGGGCAGGCCCCGGGCGGCGCGGTGCTGGGCGAGGCCGTCCAGGAAACAGTTCGCCGCGGCGTAGTTGGCCTGCCCCGGCGAGCCCAGCAGGCCGGCCACCGAGGAATACAGCACGAACATGGTCAGCGGCAGATGCCGGGTGGCTTCGTGCAGATGCCAGGCCGCGGCGGCCTTCGCCCGCCAGACCCGGTGGAATCGTTCGGTGCTCTGTTCGGCGAGCAGGGCGTCGTCGACGATGCCGGCCGCGTGCACGACACCGGTCAGCGGGTGGGCGGGGTGAATCCGCGCGATCAGCTCGTCGACGGCGTCGCGATCGGCGAGATCACAGGCCACTACGTCGACCGTCGCGCCGAGCGCGGCGAGTTCGGCGGCCAGTTCCCCGGCGCCGGGCGCCTCGGGCCCGCGCCGGCTGACCAGGACGAGGTTGCGGATATCGCGTTCGGCCACCAGATGCCGGGCCAGGAGTGCACCCAATCCGCCGGTGCCGCCGGTCACCAGCACCGTTCCCGCGGTGTCCAGTGGGGCGGGCACGGTCAGCACGTATTTGCCGATATGACGGGCCTGGCTCAGCTGCCGGAACGCCGCCGGTGCCCGGCGCACATCCCAGGCCGTGACCGGTACCGGGCGCAGCGCGCCGGTGTCGAACAACGTGCGCAGTTCGCCCAGTATCTCCCGCAACCGGTCGGGGCCGGCGTCCATGAGCAGGAAGTTGCGGTAGACGACACCGGGGTGTTCCGCCGCCACCGTCGCGGGGTCGCGCAGATCGGTCAGGCCCATCTCGATGAACCGGCCGCCCCGCGGCAGCAATCCCAGCGACGCGTCCACTTTGTCGCCGGCCAGCGAATCGAGCACGATATCGACGCCGCGCCCGGCCGTCACCTCCCGGAACTTCGCGGCGAACTCGACCGTCCGCGTATCGCCGATCCGCTCGTCGGCGAACCCCAGCGCGCGCAGTACTTCCCATTTACCCGGGCTCGCGGTGACGTACAGTTCGAGCCCGAGGTGCCGTGCCAGTTGCACCGCCGCGGACCCGACACCGCCGGTGGCGGCATGAATCAGCAACGACTCCCCCGCACGCGCCTGGGCCAGGTCGACGAGAGCGTAGTAGGCGGTGGCGAACACGATGGGCACGGCGGCCGCCTGCTCGAACGTCCAGCCAGGCGGTATGCCGACCACGGTCCGCCGGTCGGCGACGACCGTCGCCGAGACACCGGTGAAAATGCCCATCACCGCATCGCCCACGGCCAAATCGGTGACCGCGGAACCGACCTCGACGATCACGCCCGCGCCCTCACCGCCCACCGGCGTATCCGGAATCGGGTACATCCCCAGCACGATCAGCACGTCCCGGAAGTTGATACCGGCCGCGCGCAGCGCGATCCGTACCTGGCCCGGGGCCAGCGGTTCCGGTTCGGAAGCGGGTACCAGGACCATGTTGTCGCCGTCGAGTGTGCCCCGGCCGCGGGTCCCGAGCTGCCAGGAGTGGCTCGCGGCCAGGGCGGCACCGCCCACGGTGTCGCCCCCGGAACGCGCCAGCCGCGGTACGAACAGCTCGCCCCGCCGCATCGCCAGTTGGCCTTCGCCGAACGCCGCCGCGGCCGCGGCCACCGCCGCGCGGTGATCCCCGTCGGTATCGATCACGAGCAGCCGGCCCGGATGCTCGGTCTGCGCGCTCCGCAACATCCCCCAGGCCGCGGCCGCGGTCGGATCGGGTACGTCCTCGCCACCGTGCACGGCGACCGCACCGCTGGTCACCACGATCAGTGGCCGGGGATCGGCATCGGCCGGCAGTTCCCGTATCCGGGCCAGCAGCGCCGTGAGCCGTTCCGGCACCGGGTCGGCCGCACCGCGAGTATCGGTCAGGTTCAGGACCCGGAACGCGTTACCGCGCAGAACATATTCCGCCGGCGCGAGACCATCCGGATCCGCATCCGGCTCCACCCACCGGCCCGCCGTCAGGTCCGGCGGGGTGCCGGTGCCCGGCCGGGGCGCCGGCACCCAGGTCAGCTCGAACATCGACACGCCGCGCACCGGGTCGGCAGCGCCCGACGCCGTGAGCGGTACCTCCCGCATGACCAGGGCATCCACTGTCGCGACGACCTTCCCGGACAGATCGGCGACCGCCAGTGCCACCCGGTCCGGACCCTGCGGTTCCAGCCGCACGCGCAACGCCGTCGCGCCGACCGCACGCAGTGACACCCCTTCCCAGGCGAAGGGCAGCCGGATCCGGCCGCCGCCGCTCACCCCGGCCGTTCCGGCGACGATCAGCGCGTGCAGGGCAGCGTCCAGCAGCGCCGGATGCAACCCGAACCGATCGGCGTCCCCGCGCACCGGTTCGGGTAATTCCACGTCCGCCGCGATGTCCGCGCCGCAGCGCCAGACCGCCCCGAGACCCTGGAATTCCGGCCCGTATTCATAGCCCGCGGCGGCCATCGTCGCGTAGGCGTCCTCGGTCGGCACTGCCTGCGCACCGGGCGGCGGCCATACCGCGAACCCGTCGTCCGGCCGCGGCGGCAGGGTCGCGATCAGGCCGCCACGGGCATGGCAGGTCCAATCCACGGCCGTCTCGTCCTGCTGCGGCCGGGAATACACAGCCACGGTCCGCTCCCCCGCATCTCCGGGTGCGCCCACGCTCACCTGCACTGCGATCGCGCCGGCGTCCGGCACGATCAACGGCGCCTCCAGCACCAGTTCGGCGATATCCGGCGTATCCACGAATCCGGCAGCACAGCAGACCAATTCGACGAACGCGGTGGCGGGCAGCAGGACCGCACCGCCGATCCGGTGGCCGGCCAGCCACGGCTGACCACGGAGTGACAGCTGTCCGGTGAGCAGCACCCCGCCGTCGTCGGCCCGGCTGATCGCGGCGCCGAGCAGCGGATGATCCGCCTCGTCCAATCCGGCCGTGCGGACATCCGCGGCGGCGTCCGGGTCCAGCCAGTACCGGTCACGCTGGAAGGCATAGGTGGGTAGCTCGATCCGGCGCGCGCCCGTACCGGCGAACATGGCCGCCGGCTCCACCGCCGCGCCACCGGCGAACGCCGTGGCCATCCCGGCGGCGAACGCGAACGCTCCCACATCCCCCGGTCGGGCCAGTGCGGCAATACCCACCGGGACCGCATGGTCCTCGGGCGCCCCGCCCGCGGCCATGGTCGACAAGGCCGTGCCCGGGCCCACCTCGACGAAACACAGGGCCTCGTGCGTGTCGTGGGCCCAGCGCACCGCGTCCAGATAGCGGACGGGTTCGCGCAGATGCGCCACCCAGTACTCCGGGGTGCCCAGCTCGACCGGATCGGCGAGCGCACCGGTCAGCGCCGAGATCACCGGGATAGCACCGGCCCGATAGGTCAGGCCCCGGCAGACCTGTGCGAAATCGTCCAGGATCGGCTCCATCAGCACCGAATGGAAGGCGTGCCCCACCCGCAGCCGGGTCGCGGTGATGCCGTCGGATTCCAGTTTGCCGATCAGCGCGGTGATCGCCGCGCTGTCGCCGGAGAGCACGATGGATCGGGGGCCGTTGATCGCCGCCACGCTCAGCGCATCCCCGAATTCCGCCACCGGACCGGTCACCGTGTCGAGCCCGGCGGCCACCGATACCATCGCACCGCCGGGTGGCAGCGACTGCATGAGCCGTCCGCGCGCGGCGACGAGAGTGCAGGCGTCGGCGGTGGACCAGATTCCGCTCAGGTAGGCCGCGGTGATCTCGCCGATCGAATGCCCCATCAGGTAATCGGGTCGCAGGCCCCAGGATTCGGCCAGCCGGTACATCGCGACCTCGGCCGCGAACAGGGCGGGCTGGGTGTACTCGGTGCGATCCAGCAGATTCGCGGCGTCCGCGGCGGTGCCGAGGACCACATCACGCAGGGAGTGGTCCAGCAGGCCGGTGAACGCCTCGCACATCTCGTCGAATGCCGTGCGGTACACCGGGAACGCGGCGTAGAGATCGCTGCCCATCCCGGCTCGCTGTGCCCCCTGCCCGGGGAACATGGCCACGGTCGTCGCCTGGCCGGTTGCCCGCCCTCGCACCACCCGCGGTGAGCGCTGGCCCTCCGCCAGTGCGGTGAGGCCCGCGGTCAGCTCGGTGCGATCCCGGCCGAGGACCACCGCGCGGTGCTCGAACCGGGCCCGGGTACTCGCCAGCGATATACCCACGTCCACCGGGCGGGCCTCGGTATCGGCGAGCGCATCCCGTATCCGCCGCGCCTGCGCGGCCAACGCGGTGCCGGTTTTCGCGGTCAGCACCCACGGGGTCACCGCCGGCGCGGGGCGCACCGGTCGGTCGTGCACCGCTTCGATCGGCGGCGCCTGTTCGACGACGACGTGCGCGTTGGTTCCGCTGATCCCGAACGAGGAAACCCCCGCGCGCTTCGGGCGGCCCGTTGCCGGCCAGGCCCGCGCCTCGGTGACCAGCCGCACCGCGCCCGCCGACCAATCCACATGCGGGGACGGCTCGTCGACGTGCAGAGTCGGCGGTACCAGATCGTGCCGGATCGCCTGCACCATTTTGATCAGGCCGCCCACCCCGGCGGCCGCCTGTGTATGGCCCATATTCGATTTGATCGACCCGAGCAGCAGCGGTTCGGCATCGCCGCGGTCCGCGCCGTAGGTCGCCAGCAGGGCCTGCGCTTCGATGGGATCGCCCAGTGTGGTGCCGGTGCCGTGCGCCTCCACCACATCCACCTCGGCGGGAGTCAGGCCGCCGTCGGCCAGTGCGGCGCGGATCACCCGCTGCTGCGACAACCCGTTGGGTGCGGTGAGTCCGTTGGAGGCGCCGTCGGAGTTCACCGCGGTACCGCGAACCAGCCCGAGCACCGGATGGCCGCGGCGCCGCGCCTCCGACAACCGTTCGAGCAGCAGCATCCCGGCGCCTTCGCCCCAGGCGGTGCCGTCGGCGGCCGCCGCGAACGATTTACAGCGGCCGTCGGGCGCCAGCGCCCGCTGCGCGCAGAAGGCGATGAACGCCGACGGCGCGGCCATCACGGTCACCCCGCCGGCCAGGGCCAGCGAACATTCGCCGGTCCGCAGGGAACGAACGGCCTGATGCACCGCGACCAGGGACGACGAACAGGCGGTATCGACGGTGACGGCCGGTCCTTCCAGCCCGAGCGTGTAGGCGATCCGCCCCGAGGCGATACTCGCCGCCTGCCCGGTCATCAGGAACGGCAGGACACCGTGCCGGTCGCCGTGCGCGGTGGTGTGCGCCGGCGTCTGCCCGTCGGTCATCATGCCCACGAAAACCCCGGTATCGCTACCGCGCACACCCGCCGGGTCGATTCCGGCGCTCTCGAACGCCTCCCAGCTCGTTTCCAGCATCAGCCGCTGCTGCGGGTCCATGGCCAGCGCCTCCCGCGGCCCGATACCGAAGAAGCCCGCGTCGAATTGCGTTGCCCCGCCGAGAAACCCGCCCGACCGCACATAGGTCTTGCCCGCGACACCGGGTTCCGCGTCGTAGAGCCCCTCGGAATCCCAGCCCCGGTCCGTGGGCCACGTGGAGACCAGATCCTCCCCGCCGGCCGCGGCCCGCCACAATTGCGCGGGCGTTTCGATTCCACCGGGATAGCGGCAGGCCATTCCGACGATCGCGATCGGCTCGTGCGCCCGTGACTCCACTTCCGCCAGCCGATCCCGGGTGTTCTGCAGTTCCCGGATCGCCTTTTTCATATAGGCGCGCAGCTCGTTCTCGTTCGCCATCGGCACAAATCTCCTGCAGCAACTGGTTTCGACGCGATCGGCAACGACACGATAGGCATGATCACCGAAGTTCGTTTTTCTTCAGCGAGTGCTGAGCAAGTACCGCACCGACCGTGTCAGATTAGGACAGCAGTTGCAGAAAATTGTTCGCTCACAGCGGGTTTGGGATCGGCAACAAACCGGAATAAGTACCGCTGTGGCTTCGCCCGGACGCGTTGCCCGGCCGTGATCGACTGGCTTACTGTCGGGCGCCATGATGTGGATGCCGGCGGATATTCCGGATCAACATGGCCGCACAATAGTGGTGACCGGCGCCTACGGCGGTCTCGGCACCGTCGTGACCCGTGAACTCGCCGCCCGCGGCGCCACCGTGGTCATGGCCGGCCGGGACGGCGAACGAGCGCTCGCCGCGGCGGGACGGTATTCCGGCAGTGTGGTGTTCGAACCGCTGGATCTCGCCGATCTCGGATCGACCCGGCGGTTCGCGCGGCGCTGCCCCGAATTCGATGTGCTGATCAACAATGCGGCGTTGATGAACGTTCCGTTCGCCCGGACGCAGGACGGTTTCGAAATGCAATTCGGCGTCAATCATCTCGGGCATTTCGCGCTGACCACCTTGCTGCTGGACCGTATCCGCGATCGCGTGGTATCGGTTTCCAGTATTTCCCATACGTGGCTACGCACACTTCGCATCGACGACTTGAATTATGTGCGCCGCCGATATTCCAGATCGGGCGCGTACGCACAGTCGAAACTCGCCACATTGCTGTTTGCCCGGGAATTGCAGCACCGGCTCGCCGAATCCGGTTCCACCGTGCGTTCCTACGCGGTACACCCCGGTATCTCACCCACCGGGCTGGTGG
Source organism: Nocardia carnea (assembly GCF_029869215.1). Taxonomy (GTDB): domain Bacteria; phylum Actinomycetota; class Actinomycetes; order Mycobacteriales; family Mycobacteriaceae; genus Nocardia; species Nocardia carnea_B. The sequence continues at coordinate 9,126 of NZ_JARWPM010000378.1, read as the reverse complement.
CTCGTACCGGCACCCCGGTGGACCGGATCGCGGAACCGGCGATCCGGTTGGTCGGGCAGACGCGGGAGCAGGCCGCGCACGCGCTGCTGTTCGCCGCGACCGCACCGGACGCCGACCCGGGAACCTACTGGGGCCCCACTCGCCTGTTCAACACCCGCGGCCCCGTGGCCGCCGCACCGTCGAGCGCGCTGTCCCGCGATCCGGTCCTACGGCGCCTGCTCTGGGAAGCCTCCGAGCACGCCACCGGGCTGCGCTACCCCGCCGCCCCGACCACCGCGGAAACACCGTGATGAGATCGGGACGACACCGACGCCTCCTCGGGGCACTGGTCATCGCGGTCGGCGCGGCGCTCACGGGCACGCCCGGGGCGGTGGCCCAGCCGGTCTACCCGGCCCCCGACCCCGACCCCTTCTACGCCACCCCGCCCGATATAGGGGCCACCCCGCCCGGCGAGGTCCTCGCGGCGCGCGATCAGCCGCCGCTACCGTACTTCCCCACCGCGACGGTGACCCTGCTCAAATTCCGGTCCAGCGATTCCCAGGGCGATCCGATCGCCGCCACGACCACGGTCCTGACCCCGGCCGGACACCGGCCGGGCGCGCCGCTGCTGTCGTATCAGCACATCATCAATGGTCTGGGCACCGGTTGCGCGGTATCGCACGGGCTCTACGACTACGACCCGAATCTGCTGTATCGCGCCGTTCCGCTGATCAACGCCATGCTGCTGCGCGGGTGGAGCGTCGCCCTCCCCGACCATCTCGGCCCCACCGCCGCCTACGGTGCGGCCAGGCTCGGCGGCCAGATCACCCTGGACGGTATCCGGGCCGCCCAGCGACTCCCCCGGCTCGGGTTGGCCGACAGCCCGGTCGCCATGCTCGGCTACTCCGGTGGCGGGATGGCGACGGCGTGGGCCGCGGCCCTGGCCCCGTCCTACGCCCCCGAGCTGCGCCTGGCCGGTGCGGCGGCCGGCGGGGTCCCGGCGAATATCAGCGCGATGGCGCGCGGCCTGGGCCTGAACCCCCATCCCATGTTCGGCCTGGCGATGGCCGCCGCCCTGGGTCTGGAACGCGAATACCCCGAACGCCTGCCCATCAGCGACCAGCTCAACGACGAGGGCCGCCGAATCCGAGACGCGATGACGGATGCCTGCACCTACGAACTCATCGCGCTCGGCGCCATGCGCAGCGCCCGCGAACTCGCGAGGTCGGTCTCGCTCATCGACGATCCGCGGGTGTGGGAGGTCAGTGCGGAGAACAGTCTCGAATACTTCCCCGGCATCCCGGCCGCGCCGATTTTCGAATGGCATACCCCGACCGACCCGCTGATTCCCATCGATTCGGTCGACCGCACCAACCGCCGATACTGCGCCGCCGGCGTCCGCGTCTGGTCCGAGCTCTATCCGAGCCCCGACCATCTGGCCACCGCCGTCCTCGGCTTCCCGTCGGCCGTGAACTGGCTCGACGCCCGCTTCCGCGGCGAACCGGCCCCCAGCAACTGCTGACCGCCCCGTGGCGACCCGGCCATTCGGGACGCCACGGACCGTGGCGAGCGGACTCCCCGACAACACGTCTTCGGCTGCGTCGCCGGCGGTCGGGCGCCACTCGGGGTGATCGGCAAACAGCCGCCGCGAGAACGTTCGACGCCGGCCACCGGGCGTTATAGACGCTGGTGGGAGCCGCGAACAACCTCTCGGAGGACATTCGGCGCGCCCCGCGCCGACCGACCCGGCATGCGCACCGGGTCGCGTAAAGGCTTCCGGCCCTACTTGGCGCCGGCCTCGGTGACGGCCGCCCCGGAGGCGCCGTTGGTCTCGGCCGCCGACTTGCCGGGCCGGGCGTCCAGGCCGGCTTCTTTGCGCTGCTGCGCCGTGATGGGCGCGGGAGCATCGGTGAGCGGGTCCACGCCGCCGCCCGTCTTGGGGAAGGCGATGACCTCCCGGATCGAGTCCAGCCCGGCGAGCAGGGCGGTGATCCGGTCCCAGCCGAAGGCGATACCACCGTGCGGCGGCGCCCCGAACGCGAAGGCGTCCAGCAGGAACCCGAACTTCTCCTGCGCCTCGGCCTCGCTGATCCCCATCACCTTGAAGACTCGTTCCTGCACTTCCTTGCGGTGGATACGGATACTGCCGCCGCCGATCTCGTTGCCGTTGCAGACGATGTCGTAGGCGTAGGCGAGGGCGGAACCCGGATCGGTGTCGAAGGTGTCCATCGATTCCGGTTTGGGCGAGGTGAACGCGTGGTGCACCGCGGTCCACGAGGAATGCCCCAGCGCCACATCGCCGCTGGCGGTGGCATCGGCGGCGGGTTCGAACAGCGGGGCGTCGACGATCCACACGAACGACCACGCGTTCTCGTCGATCAATCCGGCCCGCTGCGCGATCTCCGACCGCGCCGCGCCGAGCAGCGCCCGCTGCGCCTTGGCGGGGCCGGCCGCGAAGAACACACAGTCGCCCGGCTCGGCGCCCACATGGGCCGCCAGCCCCGCGCGTTCGGCCTCGCTGAGGTTCTTGGCGACGGGGCCGCCCAGCGTGCCGTCCTCGCCGATCAGCACGTACGCCAAGCCCTTCGCGCCGCGCTGTTTGGCCCAGTCCTGCCAGGCGTCGAGCTGGCGCCGCGGCTGGTTCGCGCCACCGGGCATGACCACCGCGCCGACATACGGCGCCTGGAACACCCGGAACGGTGTTTCGGCGAAGTATTCGGTGCATTCGGTGATCTCCACGCCGAAGCGCAGGTCCGGTTTATCGCTGCCGAACCGTCGCATCGCCTCGGCATAGGTCATATGCGGGATCGGAGTCGGGATCCGGTAGCCGATGAGTTCCCACAGCGCCACCAGGATGTCCTCGGCCAGCAGGATCACATCCTCCTGGCGGACGAAGCTCATCTCGAGGTCGAGCTGGGTGAACTCGGGCTGGCGGTCGGCCCGGAAGTCCTCGTCGCGGTAGCAGCGCGCGATCTGGAAGTACCGTTCGATACCGCCCACCATGAGCAGCTGTTTGAACAGCTGCGGGCTCTGCGGCAACGCGTAGAAGTTCCCGGGCTGCAGCCGCGCCGGTACGAGGAAGTCGCGGGCGCCCTCGGGGGTCGACCGGGTGAGCGTGGGCGTTTCCACCTCGACGAATTCGTGCCGGGCGAGGACCGCACGGGCCGCGGCGTTCACCTTCGACCGCAACCGGATGGCGTGCGCCGGAACCTCGCGGCGCAGGTCGAGGTAGCGGTACCGGAGCCGGGCCTCTTCGCCGGGCTGCTCGTCGAGCTGGAACGGCAGCGGGGCGCTCTCGTTGAGCACCTCGAGTTCCTTGACGTCCACCTCGACGGCGCCGGTCGGCAGTTCGGGGTTCTCGTTACCCTCGGGCCGCTGCTCCACCACACCGACGACCCGCACGCAGTATTCGGCCCGCAGCCGATGCGCCTGCTCGGCCGCCGGACCCTCCCGGAACACCGCCTGCGCGACACCGGAGGCATCGCGGAGATCGATGAAGATCACGCCACCGTGGTCTCGCCGCCGCGCCACCCAACCGGAGAGGGTCACGGTCTGACCGGCCTGTTCACTTCGCAACGAACCGGCCAAGTGGGTGCGCAGCACGGGATTCCTTTCGACGTTCGGAACACACCGGGGACGGCCACCGGATGCGGTTGCCATCGTAGTGTGCCCCGCCGAGCAGCCTGAAACGGATATATTGCGAGTGCAGGCGAGCGAAGTCTCAGCAACGACGTTCTCGGACGGGATGCCCGCATGACCTTCGACGACGGTGCGCAGATCGACCCAGGCCGCGCTTCCTCCGGCGGCCCGGGCCGCGGCGGCAAACTCGCCCTCGGCGGTGGCGCCGGCGGGCTGATAGTCCTGGTGATCGCCCTGTTGATGGGCGGGGACCCAGGGTCGGTACTCGGCCAGTTCACCGGCGCCCAGGAGCTGGGGCAGGCCGAGGTCGCGGCCGGCACCCCCGCGCACTGCCGTACCGGCGCCGACGCGAACACCTATGTGGACTGCCGGGTGGTGCTCACCGCGCAGAGCCTGGACGCGGTGTGGGCAGAACAATTACCGAACCAGACCGGGGTCGACTACACGCCGCCCGGGCTGGATCTGTTCACCGGCTCGGTCGCCACCGGCTGCGGGTACGCCACCAGCGAGGTCGGCCCCTTCTACTGTCCCGCCGATCGGACGGCCTACTTCGACGTCGGATTCTTCCAGGAGCTCGTGGACCGGTTCGGCGCCGCCGGCGGGCCGCTGGCGCAGGAGTACGTCGTGGCGCACGAGTTCGGCCACCATATCCAGACCTTGCTCGGTGATATCGGCCGCGCCCAGCAGGATCCGCAGGGCCCGCAATCCGCGGCGGTGCGCACCGAACTGCAGGCCGATTGCTATGCCGGCATCTGGGCGCACTACGCCGACCGGACACCCGCCCCCGGGTCGAACACACCGCTACTGCAACCGCTCGACGACGCCGATATCCGGGATGCGCTCTCGGCCGCCGCCGCGGTGGGCGACGACCGGATCCAGCAGGCCGCCCACGGCCGGGTGAACCCGGAGGCGTGGACGCACGGCGCGGGCGAACAGCGGCAGAAATGGTTCCTCGCCGGATACCACACCGGCGCGGTGCGATCCTGCGACACCTATTCCGCGAACGATCTCGACAACCCGGACGGTATGCGCTGAGAACGGTCAGAACTGGCTGTCGTAGCCGGCGTCCTCGTCCGAATCCACCGCACCGATCACTTCCGGTGCCGATTCGCCGAGCGGACCGGTGAGATCGTCGTTACCGGTGGCGCTGCGATACGACTCGACCGTGCGGCCGTGTTCCTCCTCGTTGTTGCGCTGCCCGGCCGCGCCCGGCGCACCACCCATGAAGCCGCTGGACGCGGGGCTGGTGGCGGCGGGAGCCATACCGGTGGGCAGCGCGCCCGGCCGCATCACGTTGGTCAGCGGCGGGGTGGTCGCCCCCGGCACCCCCGGTACCGACGGGGAGGCGGGGATACCCGGCGTACCGCCCGGCGCACCGGTCGACAATCCCGGGCTGCCGCTCGGCATACCGGGACTACCCGGCGTGCCGGGACTGCCGGTACTCAGTCCAGCCGCTGTGGTCGACGCCGGATCGCCGGTGGTCGAGCCGAGCACGGATTCCAGGCTCGACGGATCCGAGGCGAGGCTCTGCGCCTGCTGCAAGATCGGTTCGCCGACACTCTGCGCCACCTGCTGCGCGGCCTGAGCGGCCTGCTGGCCGTCCACCCCGAGCATCTGCTGCACCACACCGCTCAATTCCGCGGTCTTGCCGGCGAGATCACCACGGGTGATGTTGGTGACCGTCACGGCCTGGCCCAGATGTTCGGTGGCCGAGGCGATGAGCGCGGTCTGCGCGGGCGGGGTCATGACCACCGGCGCGAGTGCCGTCGCCTGAGTGAGGAACGAGGCGGCGATGGAGGTGAGCTGCGCATTGCCCTGCTGTACCACTGCGGCCGCGGCCTGCGTCATCGCCGAGATATCGAATCCCCGCTGGCTGGTCTGCAGACCGGTGTTGTTGGCTTCCTGCCCGGCGGTCTGGGCGGTCTGCGCGGCCGGGCTCTCCCACGACTGGCCCATGGCGGAGAGGCTGCTCTTGCCCACCCCCATCGCCACCTCGATCACCTGGGACGCCTGGCTCAGGATGGCGGTCGGATCCAGCGCGCCCATGACCCCGGTCCCGAAACTGCTCAGCAGATCGCGGATCGGCGCGAACAGGACATCGATACCCGGCAGTGCCGGTAGCGCGGCACCGCCGAGCAGAGCGCCCACCGGATCGGAGGGCAGTGCCGGGGCCGCCGCGGCGGGCGCCCCGGCCGCGGGCGCGCCCGCCGGTGCGCCCACTCCCGCTGCTGCCGCCGCCTGGCCGAGCAATCCCTGGGCGGCTTCGACGGCCGGGGCCGCCCCCTGGTTCACGACACCCAGGACCTGGTTCGCCTGGTCGGAAATGTCTTCGGCGGCACCGGCCAGGATGTCCTGCGCCTGCGGCGTGTCACCGGTGAGCCCGGACAACCCCGGCAGTCCGGCGGGCAACCCGGTGGTGGCGGGCGCATCCTCGGAAACCTTCTGCGCCAGCACGAATTCCGGGGACTCGACCGGCGTTTCGCCCTCGGGTAGCTGACCCAGCGGAACGTCCTGGATCGCCGCTCGCGGGTCCGGCGCGACCGCGGGGGCAGCGGTGGCCGGCAGGCCGGCGGGCGCGTCCGGTACCGCCTGCTGCAACTCGGGGGCGATCAGGCCCGTGGAACCGGCGGTGGTGTCGAGCGGTTTCACAGCGCACCCCCGGCGGCCCCGAGCGCACCGGCGGTGCCGTCGTCGGTGAGGTCGTAGTTCAGCGCCGAGGAGAACGCGGCCTGGGACAGATGCTGGTACTTGGCGGCGAGATCGTTGATATCACGCGTCTGCAGGACCTGGGCGGCGGCGAACATGGCCAGATAGTCGGCACCGATCAACCCGAAAACCGGTGTCAGCGCGGCGACATTGCGCAGCGCGTCGATATTGGCCACCCCCGCGATCTCGGTGCCGATCCCGGCATTGGTGGTACCGAATGCCCGCAACGCTGCCGTTTCCACCGAGGTATTACTCATCGGGCTCCCCCCTGATTCGTCATGAACATCATGGCCACCGCGTGAACTTCTCGTGTACCGCAACGACACGCACCCCTGCGGCACCAAATGGTTGCCGCCCGAATATAGCCCACCCCGCCGGTCACGCACGAGACCGTGCTCGACCGGCAAAACTAGAACAGGTTGCAAATTAGAACAAGTTCTATATTCTCATCCGCATGAAGGTCGCAGTGACCGGCGCAGCCGGCTACCTCGGTACGAATCTGCTCCCGCTGCTCGCCGAGCGCGGCGACGAGATCATCGCCATCGACCGGGTGGCACCCCAGCAGGCCGGCGCGGCGAACATCACCTGGGTCAGCGCCGACGTCCTGGACCCGGCCGCCATGCGCGCCGCGCTCGACGGCGCCGAGATCGTCTACCACCTGGTCGCGGTGATCACCCTCGCGGACCGCAACGATCTCGCCTGGCGAGTGAACACCGAGGGCGTCCGGGTGGTCGCCGAGGCCGCCCGCGCGGCCGGTGTCCGCCGGTTCGTGCACGCCAGTTCGATCCACGCCTTCGATCAGTACAGCTGCGGCGGCAGTATCGACGAAACCACCTCGCGGTCCACCGAGGCCGGCCTGCCGGTCTACGACCGGTCGAAATGGACCGGGGAGATCGAACTCCGCAAGGTGATCGAGGCCGGCCTGGACGCCGTGATCTGCAACCCCACCGGCGTGTTCGGCCCGGCCGACCACGGGACCCCGCTGTCGCGGATCAATCGCTCCCTGCGCGATGCCGCCCGCGGGCGGATCCCCGCCATGATCGACGGCGGATTCGACCTGGTCGACGTGCGCGATGTGGCGCGCGGTCTGATCCTCGCCGGTGCGCACGGTCGCACCGGGGAGAACTATCTGCTCGGCGGCGAGATGATCTCCATGCTGGAACTGTGCCGGATGGCCGCCCGGCACGGCGGGAAGAAGGGCCCCCGCTTCTCCATCTCCCCGAAACTCGTCTCCGGGCTCATCCCGGTCATGGAGCCGATCGGGAAACGCCTGGGCACCGATATCGTCTCCAAGGCGGCCCTCGGTGCGCTGATCTCGGCACCGCTGGTCGATCACGGCAAGGCGACCCGGGAACTCGGCTACCGGCCGCGCCCCATCGACGACACCGTGCGCGATCTGGTCGCGTTCTTCGCCGATCCGCACGCCCCGCTCCCGGATTTCACGCCGGCCGCTTGACAGCAGTTAGAACGCGTGTTCGACTGGTCGCGTGCGGTGGCAGAACCAGACCCTGGACGCCGACGACGGCGCACTGCCCGGCCTCGGCCGGGCCGGATTCGCCCGCACCGTACAGACTCCCGAGTTCGAGGGCATCACTTTTCACGAAGTCCTGTGTAAGAGCGCCCTCAACAAGGTTCCCGACGAATCGAATCTCCCGTTCCGGTGGACGATCAATCCGATGCGCGGCTGTTCGCACGCCTGCCGCTACTGTTTCGCGCGCGGGTCGCACGAATACCTCGAGCTCGACGCCGGCACGGATTTCGATACCCAGATCGTCGTGAAAACGAATATCGCGGCGGTGCTGCGCCGCGAACTCACCCGCCGCTCCTGGCATCGGGAGCGGGTGGCACTCGGCACCAATACCGACCCCTATCAGCGTGCCGAGGGCCGGTACCGGCTGATGCCCGGAATCATCCGGGCCCTCACCGATTCCGGGACACCGTTCTCGATCCTGACCAAAGGCTCTCTGCTGCACCGGGATCTGCCACTGCTGAGCCTGGCCGCCCGCGAAGTGCCGGTGCATATCGGTATCTCGCTGGCGCTGCTGGATCCGGAACTGCAGCGTGGCCTGGAACCCGGCACACCCACGCCCCGCGCCCGCCTGGACCTTGTGCGCGCCTGCGGTGACGCCGGTTTCGCGGTGAATGTGATGGTGGCGCCGGTGATCCCGTATCTCACCGACGGCCGGGCCCAGCTCGACGACCTGTTCGGCGAACTCGCCGCCGCCGGGGCCACCTCGGCGGTGGTCCTGCCTCTGCATCTGCGCGGCAGTACCCGCGGCTGGTTCCTGGGCTGGCTCGCCGAAACCCATCCGGCACTGCTGCGCCGCTACCGGCAGCTCTACCGGCGGGGAGCGACCGTGGCCCCCGAATACGCGACGTGGCTCCGGGAGCGGGTCGATCCGCTGTTGCGTGCACACGGTCTACTGGCCGAGGAGCCCCGGCTACCCGAGACCCCGCCCGCACCCGAACCGGCCGGCGTGCCGCAGCTCGAACTGTTCGCCTGAGTCCCCATTCGCCCACGGTCCTGTCCGCCCGAGGGGGCCTGTCCGCCCGAGGGGCCTGTCCGCCTGAGGGGCCTGTTTCGGCCGAGCGCGCCCGATCGGCCGAGTTCCGCGCCGGGCGCCCCGCCGCCGCCGCCCGGCGCCGCCCCCCCGCCCCCCGCGGGGGGGGGGGGCGCCCCCCCCCCCCCGGCCGGGCGGCCCCCCCCACCCCCCCCCCCCCCCCCCCCCGGCCGGTCCTGCCCGCCCCGGGCGGGCGCCCCCCGGAACTCGGCCGATCGGGCGCGCTCGGCCGAAACAGGCC
>NZ_JARWPM010000377.1 GCF_029869215.1 Nocardia carnea | reverse complement strand
GCGTCGTAGCCGGGCAATCCGCCCATCGGGCCGTCCACGCCGAAACCGGTGATCCGGCAGTAGATCATCGCGGGATGGCGTTCGCTGAGCACGGATTCGTAGTCGAAACCCCAGCGTGCCATGGTGCCCGCCTGTCCGACTCAACAATATGGCTCACACCCCCCGCGCGCCGAAGGCGCGCCAAAAAACACAGCCACCTTCGCCGGATTGCTCAACCCACATCTTCATGCATCGCGCGTTGGTATCACCGCGGCTACGAAACGCGGTTTGCCGGCGAGGTCGGGGTGTTCGGTGATGCCGCCGAAGCGTCCGTCCGCGGCAAGCAAGCGCGCCAGTTCCCCACCGTTGCTGTCGTCGTGTTCGATGGCGGCACCACCGCCCGGACGCAGGAGACGGCCGATCAGCGGGATCAGCGCGCGGATCACATCCAGTCCGTCCGGGCCGCTGAAGAGGGCGCGGTGCGGGTCGTGGTCGGCGACCTCGGGGGATAATTCCGCGCCTTCGGGGATGTAGGGCGGGTTGGCGACGACGAGATCCACGCGGCCGTTCAGATCCGTGAGCAGGCCTGGATCGGTGACATCGGCCTGGTGCAGGGTGATCGGCGTATCACCGGCCGCACTGCGCAGCTCCGCGTTGCGGCGGGCCCAGCGCAGGGCGTCCGGGTCCAGTTCCACCGCGTGCACCTCGGCGTCCGGGCGGGCGTATGCGATCGCCAAAGCCAGCGCGCCCGAACCCGTGCACAGGTCCACCACTATCGGGGTGTGGTCGTGCGGGACGGTTTCCAGCCGGGCCAGCGCCCACGCGAAGAGCAACTCGGTTTCCGGGCGGGGAACGAAGACGCCGGGGCCGACCTCGAGATCGATCTCACCCATCGACGCCTGCCCCGTCAGATGCTGTAGCGGAACCCGCTCGGCGCGGCGGGCGACCAGGGCGCGGTAGTCGTCGAGCTGTTCCGGGCCGATCAGCGGCGTGAGCAGCAGCCGTCCGCGTTCGACTCCCAGCACATGCGCGGCGAGCTGTTCGGCATCGGCGCGCGGGCTCGCCACCCCGGCCGCCCGCAGGGTCTCGATGGCCTCGGCGAGCACAGGCCGCAACTGCATACGGGTCATAGTTCGACTCTTCCGCATATGCGCCGGTTCAGCGGCGGGAACGGTTACTCCCGTTCCATCCGGGCGGCGCGGTCGGCGGTGGCGAGGGCGTCCAGCAGGGCGTCCATATCGCCGTTGAGCACGGAGTCGAGGTTGTGTGCCTTGTAGCCGATGCGGTGGTCGGCGATACGGTTCTCCGGGAAGTTGTAGGTGCGGATCCGTTCCGAGCGGTCGACGGTGCGGATCTGGCTCGCCCGGCCCTCGGCCGCCTCCTGTTCGGCCTGCTCTTCGGCCAATGCCTGCAGCCGCGCGGCCAGCACCTGCATGGCGCGGGCCTTGTTCTGCAGCTGGGAGCGTTCGTTCTGGCAGGTGACGACGATGCCGGTGGGCAGATGGGTGATCCGGACCGCCGAATCGGTGGTGTTCACGCCCTGGCCGCCCTTACCGGACGAGCGGTAGACGTCGATACGCAGATCGTTCTCGTCGATCTGCACCTCTTCGACCTCGTCGGGTTCCGGGTAGATGAGCACGCCGGCGGCCGAGGTGTGCACCCGGCCCTGCGATTCGGTCACCGGCACCCGCTGCACCCGGTGCACGCCACCCTCGAATTTGAAGCGCGACCAGACCCCGTCGCGCGCGGCATCGCGGCTCTTGATCGACAGCGTCGCTTCCTTGTATCCGCCGAGATCGGAGATCGCCGCGTCGAGCACTTCGACCTTCCAGCCGCGGCGTTCGGCGTAGCGGATGTACATGCGGGCGAGGTCGGCGGCGAACAGCGCCGATTCCTCGCCGCCCTCACCGGATTTCACCTCCAGCACCACATCGTCGCCGTCGTGCGGGTCGCGCGGGGCCAGCAGGTCGGCGAGTTGTTTCTCCAGTCCTTCGAGCTGCTCCTCGAGCCCCGGCACCTCCGCCGCGAACGCCGGATCGTCGGCGGCCAGCTCGCGCGCGGCCTCCAGATCGTCGCGGGTGGCGGCGAGCTTCTTGTAGGTGGTCATCACGGGCGCGAGTTCGGCGAACCGCTTCCCCACCCGCCGGGCCGCCCCCGGATCGTTGTGCAGCGCGGGATCGGACAGCTGGGTCTCCAGTCCGGCGTACTCGGCCAGCACATCGTCGATGGCGGACGGTGCGGTTTTCTCGGCCATGGAACGAGACTCCTACTCGAAGCGGACGACGCGGGAACGGCGGGCATAAAAAACGCCAACGCCCGGCCTGCAAGGGGCAGGACCGGGCGCCGGCGGGAAAGCTACTTGGAGTCGGCGTCGGCTTTCTTGGCGCGCTTGCCGTAGCGGGCCTCGAAGCGGGCCACACGACCACCGGTGTCCAGGATCTTCTGCTTGCCGGTGTAGAACGGGTGGCACTGCGAGCAGACCTCGACGGTGATATGCCCGGATTCCTTGGTGGAGCGGGTCTGGAACGTATTACCGCAACCGCAGACGACAGTGGTGTCGACGTAGGCCGGGTGGATTCCTGCCTTCATGGATGTCCTCTCGATATTGGTCGCCGGGTCGTTCGGATATTGCCGAACGTGAACCGGAACCGACTAAGGCGGGAGTCTGCGCGATTCGCAGACGCACGGCGGTCCAGTATGCCAGAACCTCCGACGCCCCTTGAAACACGCCTGCCCTTGCGTTTGTTCCTGGTCCGGACCGGGCAGAAAACGGGGGTCACCTCTCGGCGACCCCCGTCTCTGTCATTCGTCCAGAGCGCCCGGTGCGGTCTTGGAGACCTGCATCAGGAATTCCAGGTTGTTCTTGCTCTTCTTCAACCGGTCGATCAGCAGATCGATCGCCTGATGCGAATCCAGGCCCGACAGCACGCGGCGCAGCTTGTGCAGAACCGCGGCCTCGTCCGGGTTGAGCAGCAGTTCGTCCTTACGGGTACCGGACGGGTTGACGTCCACCGCGGGGAACACGCGCCGCTCGGCGATCTTGCGATCCAGTTTGAGCTCGGCATTACCCGTGCCCTTGAACTCCTCGAAGATCACCGTGTCACCGGTCGAACCGGTTTCCACCATGGCGGTGGCGATGATCGTCAGCGAGCCGCCGTTCTCGATATTGCGTGCCGCGCCGAGGAACCGCTTCGGCGGATACAGCGCGGTGGAATCGACACCACCGGACAGGATGCGCCCGGAGGCCGGCGAGGAGTTGTTGTACGCGCGCCCCAGGCGAGTGATCGAGTCGAGCAGGACCACCACGTCCTTACCCATTTCGACCAGTCGCTTGGCCCGTTCGATGGCCAGTTCGGCGACCGAGGTGTGATCGGACGGCGGCCGGTCGAAGGTGGAGGCGATGACCTCACCCTTCACCGAACGCTGCATATCGGTGACCTCTTCGGGACGTTCGTCGACCAGGACAACCATGAGGTAGCACTCGGGGTTGTTGATCGCGATCGCGTTGGCGATGTCCTGCATGATCGTGGTCTTACCGGCCTTCGGCGGCGACACGATCAGGGCACGCTGTCCCTTACCGATCGGCATGATCAGGTCGATGACCCGGGTCGTCAGCTTGTTCGGCGTGGTTTCCAGCCGCAGCCGCTGGTTCGGGTACAGCGGGGTGAGCTTGTTGAAATCGGGCCGCCGTTTGGCCGCATCCACCTCGGCACCGTTGACGGTGTCCAGGCGCACCAGCGGATCGAACTTCTGCCGCTGATTGGCCTGTTCGCCCTCGCGCGGCGCGCGCACCGCACCGGTGATCGCGTCACCGCGGCGCAGGCCGTTCTTGCGGACCAGGTTCATCGAGACGTAGACATCGTTCGGCCCGGCCAGGTAGCCGGAGGTGCGCACGAACGCGTAGTTGTCCAGGACATCGAGGATGCCCGCGACCGGCTGCAGAACGTCGTCTTCCCGGATCTCGGGCTCACGGGCCTCGCCGCCGCCCTCGCGATCGCGGCCGCGCCGCCGCTCACGGAACCGGCGACCCCGGCGGCCCCGGCCGCCTTCTTCGTCGTCACCGCCGCGATTGTCGGCGCCGCCCCGGTTGCCGCCGCGCTGGTCGCCCTGGTTCTGCTGGCCGCTCTGGCTCCGGTCGCGCCGGCGTTCGCCCTGGTCGGCGTCCTTACCGTCGGATTTGGCGTCGGCTTTCGCGCCGTCGCCCTTGGCCTCGTCGGCGCGGGGCTCGCCGGAATCCGCGGCGTTCTTGCCCTGCTGGTCGCGACCACGGCGCTGCCGGCCACGGCCACGCTGCCCGGAATCCCGGCCGGTGTCCTCGGCCTCACCGGATTTGGTTTCGGTCTTGGCCTCGGGCTTGGAATCGCCCGCGGCAGCGGCCCCGGTGTCGGTTTTCGCGGTGCCGTTGGTGGTGGCCGCACCGTTGGTGGTGGCCTGCGAATCCGCGGCCTTGACCTCGCCGGACCCGTTGTCGGTGCTCGTGGCGGCGCGCTCGGTCTCGGTCCGCGCGGGGGCGGGCGCTTCGGCCGGAGCGGCGGAAGCGGCGGCGGGCGCGGTGGTGGCGGGCACGGCCTCGGGCTGCGGCTGCTCCGCGGTTTTACGTTCCTTGGCAGCCTTCGCGCGGGTATTGCGCTCCGCGGCGGCGGGTCTACCGGCCTGGTTTTCCTTGATTGCGGCGATGAGATCACCCTTGCGCATACCCGAGGTGCCTCTGATTCCGAGTTCCCCTGCCAGTGCGCGCAACTGCGGCAACAACATTCCAGTCAGCCCCGATCCGATGTCGGTGTTTTCGCTCATCTTCGAAATCTGTCCGGAGTCACTTTCGCGCTTGCCCGAGGGTTCGGAGTCGGATTCCACCCCGGGTGTCGCGAGCAGGTCCGTATCTGTCACGGAGATCCTTTCCTTCCCTCGATGGCCGTGTGCTGTGTCGAGGGTTTCGTTCCGTAGCCCGAACGCAGTGTCGAACTCGGATTTGTAGCCGTATCGCCTGCCCCTCCGGGACCGGGTGCTTCGCCACCGCTGGAAAATGGTGGAAGAGATCATTCCAGTTCAGAGGCTGCGCGGCACCCCCATGGCATGGAGGCTCGAGCCTGGAGCCTGCTGGAGCGATTGCCCTGATGAAGCACCGGCGTCTGATGCGCGCGATGTACGGACTTGCCCAGGATAGCGGGCAACTACGAACCTCGGCAAGGCGGACGCGCCCGTCAGGCGATCCGGACGCCCTCCGCGAGGCCGGGCTCGAGTACCCGTAGGCCGTCCGCCGCGGCACGCGCACGCAGCTCGTCGGGGAAAGCGCTGGTCCCGAGTGCGAGCACGGTGGGGCCGGCGCCAGAAACCGTAGCCGCGATCCCGGCGGCCCGCAACCGTTCGATCCAGGCGGTGGTCAGCGGCAGCGCGGGTGCGCGCTGGGTCTGGTGCAGCCGGTCCGCGGTGGCGGGCAGCAGCAGGTCGGGTCGCTGGGTCAGCGCGACCACCGCCAGCGCGGCCCGGCTCACGTTGAAAGCCGCGTCGCGATGCGGCACCAGCTCCGGGAGCAGGCCACGGGTCTGCGCGGTCGAGGACCGGACCTCGGGAACCAGGACCACCGGGTGCAGACCGGGGTGCCCGTCGATCCGCACCGCGCGGTAGATCCGCTGCGGCGCAGCGATATCACCGATGGCCTCGGGGCCCGGCCCGGTCTCGGTCCAGGAGACGACGATTCCGCCGAGCACACTGGCCGCCGCATTGTCCGGATGACCCTCGAATTCGGCGGCGAGCTGCACCATCCGGTCGGTGTCGACGGCCAGGGCGGGATCGAACTTCGCGGCCAGCGCACAGCCTGCGGCGATCCCGCCGACCACGGCCGCCGCCGAGGACCCCAGCCCACGGGAGTGCGGAATCGCGTTCCGGCACACCACCTCCAGGCCGTCGGCCCAGACACCGGCCGATTCCAGGCCGCGTTCGATGGCGCGGACCACCAGATGCTGCGGACCCCAGGGCACCTCGTCGGCGCCTTCGCCCTCCACCCGGATATCCAGTCCGGAATCGGTGCTGCGCACCTCGATCCGGTCGTGGATACCCAGCGCCATACCCAGCGAATCGAAACCGGGGCCGAGATTCGCACTGGAGGCGGGGACTTCGATCGAGACTTCGAGCCCGGCGGGCAGCGTGGGGGCGGTGAGCCGGCTCTCGCGCGTATCCAAGGTCAGGCCAGTTCCAGTCGGGCGGCCACGGCCACCGGGTCGACCGCGACGGCCTGTACCTCGGGCATCCCGAGCAGCGCGGTATCGGGGTCCTTGAGTCCGTTACCGGTGACAGTGCAGACCACCTTGAGGCCGGGCTCGAGCCAGCCGTCGGCCCGGGCGGCCAGCACACCGGCCACGCTCGCCGCCGACGCGGGTTCCACGAACACGCCTTCCTTGGCCGCGACCAGCCGGTACGCCTCCAGGATCTCGTCGTCGGTGGCGGCGCGGAACGCCCCGCCCGACTCCTCCTTCGCCGCGACCGCGCCGTTCCAGGAGGCGGGCGCGCCGATCCGGATGGCGGTCGCGACGGTTTCCGGTTCCTTCACGGGGGCACCGTTGACCAGCGGCGCGGCGCCAGCGGCCTGCACGCCCAGCATCCGCGGCAGCGAATTCGTCACACCGTCGGCGTGGTATTCGCGGTACCCGCGCCAATAGGCGGTGATGTTGCCGGCGTTGCCCACCGGCAGCGCGTGTACATCGGGTGCGGTGCCGAGCACATCGCAGATTTCGAACGAGGCGGTCTTCTGGCCCTCGATCCGGGCCGGATTCACCGAATTCACCAGGCCGATGGCCGGGAAATCGGAGGTCACCTTGCGCGCCAGTTCGAGGCAATCATCGAAATTGCCCTCGACCTGGATCACCTTGGCGCCCAGCATCACCGCCTGGGCGAGTTTGCCCATGGCGATCTTGCCCTGCGGGATGAGCACCGCGCAGGTCATCCCGGCGCGGGTGGCGTAGGCGGCGGCCGAGGCGGAGGTGTTACCGGTGGAGGCGCACAGCACGGCCTGCTGGCCGCGATACTTGGCGTCGGTCATCGCCATGGTCATCCCGCGGTCCTTGAACGAACCGGTGGGGTTGGCGCCCTCGACCTTCAGGTACACCTCGCACCCGGTGAGCTCGGACAGGTATGGGGCGGGCACCAGCGGGGTGCCACCCTCGAACAGGGTGACCGGTTCCCAATCGGCCGCACCCGCGAGCCGATCCCGGTAGGCCGCGATCAGGCCGGGCCAGCGGGAATGCACTCCGGACTGCGGGGCGACGCCGGCGGGCCCGCTCCGCGATGCGGTTGGCCCACCCGTCACCCCACCGCCGCCCCTGACGGAATCGCTCCGCGATGCTGTTGTCATTCTTCGGTGCCTTCCAATCTCAGAACGCTGGTGACAGATGTGACGGATTCCATATCCGCGAGGGCGGCGACGGTTTCGGCCAGCGCCGACTCGGTCGCCAGGTGGGTCACCACAACGAGTCGCGCCCGGTCATCGTGCCCTTCCTGCCGGACGGTCGAAATACTGACCCCGTGCTCGGCGAACTTACCCGCTACCCGGGCCAGTACACCGGGACGGTCCTCGACCTTCAGATTCACGTGGTACCGGGTCGGGGTGTCGCCGATCGGGGCGATCGGCAGCGCGGCGTAGACGGATTCACCGGGGGCCCGGCCGCCGAAGAACTTGTTACGCGCGGCCATCACCAGATCACCCAGCACGGCCGAGGCGGTGGGCGCGCCACCGGCACCCTGGCCGTAGAACATCAGCCTGCCGGCGTTCTCGGCCTCCACGACCACCGCATTGAACGCCCCGTTCACCGAGGCAAGCGGGTGTTTGCGCGGGATCAGCGCCGGATACACCCGCACCGAGACCCGTTCCTTACCGCCCTCGGCCGGGCTCGGCTCCCCCGGACCGGCCGGGACCCGCTCGCAGATGGCGAGCAGTTTGACCGCACAGTTCACCGCGGAGGCGGTTTCCAGGTCCTCGGCGGTGATGGTGGAGATGCCCTGCCGGAACACATCGGCGGCCGTCACCCGGGTGTGGAACGCCAGCGAGGCCAGGATGGCGGCCTTCGCGGCGGCGTCGTAGCCCTCGACATCTGCGGTGGGATCGGCTTCGGCGTACCCGAGGCGGGTGGCCTCGGCGAGGGTTTCGCCGTAGTCCGCGCCCGTTTCGTCCATCGCGGAGAGGATGAAATTGGTGGTGCCGTTGACGATGCCGACGACCCGGTTCACCCGGTCACCGGACAGCGATTGGATCAGCGGGCGCACCACCGGGATCGCCCCGGCGACCGCGGCCTCGAAGTAGAGGTCGGCGCGGCTGCGTTCGGCGGCGGCGGCGAGTTCGCCGGTGTAATCGGCCAGCAGTGCCTTATTGGCGGTGACCACGGATTTCCCGGCATTGAGGGCGGCCAGGATCAGTGCGCGGGCGGGATCGATACCGCCGATGACCTCCACCACCACATCGACGTCGGGCCGGGCGACGAGTTCCTCGGCGTCGGTGGTGAGCAGTTCGGCGGGCAGGCCGCGGTCGCGGGGCCAGCAGCGGGCCCCGCCCCCCCGCCAAGTAACCCGGGGCCCCCCCCCGGGCAGGAGATAGTAGGCGGGGTAGGGCAGGGTACGCCCCCCCACCCCG
>NZ_JARWPM010000376.1 GCF_029869215.1 Nocardia carnea | reverse complement strand
GCGTAGAACTCGGCGGTACCGTGCGTGGCCTCCCCGATCAGCACGTACCGGGCATCGCCCACCAGGTCCAGCAGGGCCTCGTCGGACGGCACCTCGCCGTCGAGCGGGGTGGCGGGGGCCGCCCCCCCCGCCGCCGCGGGTCTGGCGTTCCTTGCGCTCGTGATCATGCTGCCGGCCACACGGAGCCGTACTGCTGGACCGGCCAAGAAGTCAGCGGCGCCGGAGACTGTCTGATTCCCCCCTCGGACAGTAGGCACTCGGACTCGTTGCCGGAACCCGAAGTTGCACACAAGCGCGAACCCGACGAGACGCCGCCCGGCGCCAGGTTTCCGGTAGCCCGACCTCGCCGGACGCACTCCGAAAGGCTCGACTGAATCACACTGTCGTCACTCATGATTCACAACGGACAGATCTTTCGTCAGATACCTGCCCTCTCCGCGCTATCGTCCACATCGCCCTGCGGGAATTGCGCAACAGCCTCATCGATGAACCCACCGAGCCGGTCGGCGCTGATCATGCCGCAGTTGACGAGCCCGGCCAGCCCTTGAAGGGTGGCGAAGAAGATCAGCGCGGTCCGCTCCGGGCTCGTGCTCCGTGGGTCGCCGGCCAGGCCGCGTTGGAACACCAGCAATATCGGCGAAAAGGCGGCCTCGGCACTCTCGCTCACAGCGTCGCCACCTTCTCCGTGTTTGTGGGCGAACATCAGCTCGGCCAGGTTCGCCTCGGAAGTCACGAAGTCGAGGTAGGCCCGGGCAATCGAGTGGATCTGCGCACGATAGTCGGGCGCACCTTCGACAGCGCCCCGTAGCCGGGCGCCGAGCAGTGCGAACCCTTCGACGGCCAGTGCGTCGTGAAGCTGCTGACGGTCCGGAAAGTAGCGCCGCACAGCGGCGTGCGTAACGCCGATGGTGGCGGCCAGCTCGCGCAGCGACAGCTCCGCGGCTCCCCTCTCACGCACCACCGGCATGGCTTGCTCCAGGACGGCTTGGCGCAGGTTGCCGTGGTGGTAGGGGCGGGCAGGCGTCATGCGGGCAGTTTACCAAGTATGTATCCGTTGACTAGATAGTATCCAGTGGGTACATTGGCGATATGCTCACACTCGCCTCTCCTTCGCAGATACCGGATCAGACCGGCCGCACCGTCATCGTCACCGGCGCCGGCAGCGGAATCGGCCGTGCCGCGGCGGCCGCCCTGGCCGCCAAGGGCGCACGGCTCATCCTCGCTGTCCGAGACCAGGACAAGGGCCGTGCCGCCGCCGCCGAGATGAGCGGCACGGTCGAAGTCCGCCCGCTCGACCTCAGCTCGCTGGCATCGGTCCGGCAGTTCGCGGACGGCATCGACAGCACAGTGGACGTGCTCATCAACAACGCCGGCACCATGACCGACTCGCTACAGCACACCGCAGACGGTTTCGAACTCCAGTTCGGCGTCAACCACCTGGCGCCCTTCGCGTTGACGAACCTGCTGCTGGACCGAATCACCGACCGCGTCGTGTCCACCTCGTCGACCGCGTACCGCACCGCGCAGCTCGACTTCGACGACATGCAGTGGACACAACGCCCCTACCAGCCGTTCGGCGCCTACGGTGCGTCGAAGTTGTCGGTCCTGCTGTTCACTGCCGAACTACAACACCGCCTGAACGCGGTCGGTTCGCCGGTTATCGCGACCACCGCGCATCCTGGTTGGGCCGCCACCGGCTTCCGGATTACCAGCGGAAACCGGCTTCTCGACGCCCTGTCGGCCCTCTTCACACCCATGCTCGCCCAGAGTTCCGACGCCGGTGCGCTTCCCACCCTGCTGGCGGCCGTCGGCGACATTCCCGGCGGCAGTTTCGCCGGCCCGAGCCGCTTCGGCGGTGTACGCGGACCGGCCACGGTGGGCCGGATATCCCCCGTGGCCGAGGATCCGGACGCCGCCACGCGGCTCTGGCACGTCTCCGAACACCTCACCGGCACGCGTTTCCCCTTCGCCTCGCCGACGCCCGCCCCGGCAACAGACGCCGCGGGCGCATGACGATGCAGCGCATCCAGTACCACCGGTACGGCGGACCCGAGGTGTTGCGGCTGGACAACTTCGAGCCCCGGCGGCCGGGGCCACACGAGGTGCTTGTGCGCGTGCGCGCCGCATCGGCCAACCCGATGGACTGGAAGATCCGCGGCGGCGCGATGGAGATGGTGACCGGCCGCGCCTTCCCACGTGGATTCGGCACGGACTTCGCGGGCGTGGTGGAAGCGGTCGGAACCGATGTTGCTCGACTGCGGGTCGGCGACGAGGTACTGGGCGGCACGAGCCCCGAAGGGGCCGGGTCTTTCTCCGAGGTGGTCGTCGCCGCGGAAAGCGGGGTGGTCCACAAGCCCGCAAGCCTCTCCTTCGAACAGGCCGCAGCCATCCCGACAGTCGGCATCACCGCCTACCAAGCGATAGTCCGCGAAGGCAAGCTGAACGAGGGACAGGCTGTGTTCATCCACGGCTGTCTCGGCGGCGTCGGCCGGGCCGCGGTCCAATTCGCGCTGTCCCGAGGGGCGTCGGTCGCCGGTAGCTGCCGCCCCACCGCAATGGCGGAAGCCCGCGCCTTGGGCATCGACCCGATAATGGGATTCGACTTCGACCCCGAGAGCGTGGCGGGACGGTTCGACCTCGTCCTCGACACCGCAGGCACGTTGCCGACGGAGGCGACGATAATGCTCACCGAGCGCACCGGACACCTGATCGACATCAACCCGAGCCCATCGAAGTTCGCCCGCAGTGCGGAACCCGGGCCGTACCGATTGATGATCGCCCAACCTTTCACCGCCGACCTCGACGCCGTCGCACATGCCGCTGGGCTGGGGACGCTCCACGTGCCGATCGCCCGAACGGTGCCACTGACCGAGGCGATCCCGGCGCTCACGGAACTCGAACTTCACCACTTCCCGCGGGGCGGCAAACTCGTTGCTGTCACCGAGTGACCTGACCGCTATCCGGCCCCTCTCCCCTGCGCCGGGGTCATCGGGTTGGGGGCGTTCGTCGGGACCCGAAGGCACAGATAGCAGAGATGACGTATACGAATCGGGCCGCGTTCAGCAATCCAGCCGGTACCGCACATAGTCCTGGTGGGCCGCACCGACGTGAATGCTGTTCTGATCGAGACCGTTGGTGATGTGCAACTGTCGGTCAGCGAAGGCGAACTCCACGGCAACCGTGCCCCTGGCCAGGTCACGGCCCGCTGGATGCCACTCGAGCAGGGCGACTTCACGCAACTCGTGACCGACGAACTGCCCGAGCCGCTCGTCGGCGAAGGACCATTCGGGTGTCAGCTCGGACGTCTCCCAGCCGGTGATCGCCGCCGCGGTGTCGATCGTGTTCCAGCCGATCGATAGTTCATCGAGCTTCCAGTGACAGATCTCCACCCGCATGCCCTCGAACTCCAAGACGACCGGGCAGTCGGCGAACCAGTCCCCGTCCTCGGCGAAACGCACGAGCGCGAACCCGGTGAGACGCCGCCCGGCGAGCGCCGCCAAGCCTGAGCCATGTTCCCGGCGGATCGCTTCGATCCCGGCCAGGAACGACGGATCGAAACCAGAGATGCCCATTCTCACGAGTCCGATTCTCCCCGTTCGTCACACGCCCTTCAGAACACGCTCGAGTGCCGCCCGGCCGGCAGGTCCCCAGTGCGCCTTTCCGCCCGGAAGACCCCGATCTCCGTTCTGCCCCATGAGCATCAGAAACAGACTTTTCATGGCCGCCAGCCCGCGGGCCCGCTGGACCGCCGCCTCATCCGCGTGCGCGTACATGTCGAAGAACCGCGCGGCCTCGCCCGCGGGCAGCAGCACCCAGGCGGCGGCGAGGTCCCACGCCGGGTCACCGGCGAACAGGTCACCGAAATCGACTATGCCCGAGAGCGTTCCATCCGAGACGACGACGTTCGCGGGATGCAGGTCGCCGTGCACCCACACCGGTGGACCCTCCCAGGCATCGGCGGCGACGGCATCGTGCCAGACCGCCCGGACATCAGTAGCGAGGTCGGCAGGGGCGACGGCTTGGCAGAATGCCTCGAAGCCGTCCGTGCAGTCACCGAGATGGGTGCCGCGGTCGGTAGCGATCGGCGCCTCGGCGGGTGCGGGAACATGGAGTGCCCGTAGGAATGCTGCCAGCGTATCGGCCGCATGGGTGCCGCGGCTGATCGTGGCGTGGTCGAGCGGTTCGCCGGGAACCCATGTCATCACGGTCCAGTGTTTGGGGAAACGCTCGGACGGTTCACCGAATCGCACCGGGGTCGGCACCGGCAGTGGCAGGTGCGGGGCCAGCACGGGGAGCCACCGTCGCTCCTTCAGCTGCAAGTCCGGGGTGGGGTCCATGCGCTGCATACGTACGGCCAACTCGTCCCCGAGGCGCCACATCTGGTTGCCCCAGCCACCCGCAACCTCGCGGATGGACAGCCCCGCGAGGTCGGGATGTTGCGCCCGCAGCAGGTCACGGACCAGGTCCGCGGTGATCTCCAGCTCGGTGCCGGTCATGCGGTGTCACTGTACTGAGGCGGTGTGGTGGCCTGACTACGGGATGGACGGTGATCGTGATCGGTCAGTTCTTATCGGTTTTCAGATGGCTGGTGTCTGCGAGGGCGACCAGTGCGCGGTTGCGCCAGTAGTCGTCGAGGCGTAGATGGGTGATCGCACCGGGTGTTGTCGCGAAGGAGGCGAATCCCACCGCATCGACGGGGATCTGCATCCAGCTGGTCACCACGAACGTCAGCGCGTATCCGTGGGTGACCACGATGTGATCGTGACCGATATCGGTCATCAAGGTACTGATGCAGGCACCGACCCGGGTTGCTACCTCGCGCCGTGTCTCGGCACCAGCGATAGGGCCGCGATGGTCGAGGCGGTCATGGTCCGGCGCGGGGATCTGCCGCTGGGCGAGCCACTCGTTCGGCCGGCCTTCGGCTTCGCCGAAGCTGATCTCACGCAGGCGCGGATCCGCCGAAACCGGGGCAGCGAGGACTGTGGCGAGAATTCCGGCGGTTTCGGCGCATCGGGACAGGTCGGATGTGGTGATGCGGATCGGTCGCAGTGGGTCGCGGCGGCGGCGGAGTTCCTCGGCGATCAGGTGTGCGTCGCGCCGTCCGGGCGGCGTCAGGTGCGAGTCGTACCAACCGCCGACCAGGTCGGTTTCGGTGTGGTCGGCATGCGGGTGGCTCACCACATAGAGATTCTGCATATTCCCTCGTTGGATCTGGTTTGTCGGCAGGCCCGCGACGCCGGCATCCGCCCGGCACCTCGCCCCAGCCGGCGGTCGGCAACCGTGGCAGGTGTTCATATCCAGGTGGATTCACACCGCCCGCATCGGCTTCGAGCGTCACTTCGGCTCGATAATCGGCAGCCGCTCCCCCACCCCACTCGTCGAACGCACAACTCGGAGCACCGAACCTCTACATCGAGGGTTCCGCGCGACCGATTCAGCGGAATTGTGCCATCATTACCGACTGCTGGTGACTGTCTGTACCCGAGGGGGGCGGACGATAATCTCGATGTTCGGGGGTTCGACGATGAGGACGATTTTCGCTGCCGGTTGCCTGGTGATGGGTGCGCTGGTACTGACGGCGTGTTCTGGTGGTTCTGTGGACCAGGAAGCAACGACGGAGGCTTCGTCGCCGACAGCGGCTGCGGGAACGAGCGTCTCCGTGCAGGTCAGTGTCCCGCCCGCACCGGCACAGACCGGCGCGAAACAGGTCCGGTTCGACCCGTGTGTGAGCGTGGGCGACGATCCGGTGGCCAGGGCCGGATTCGCCCCGGAGACCCGCGAAAGAGCCACCGCTGAAGGTGTCGGCATCTTCACCGAAATCGGCTGCCAGTTCTGGCGCGAAACCCTGGTCGACGGCGAGAAGCTTCCCACCGGCGCGGTATCTGTGACATCGAGCGACTTGACTCTCGACGATATCCGGAAGAACCCCGGTCACGAGGTTTTCAGCTCGGACCCGATCGGTGGGCGCGCGGCGGTGCTGTATCGAACTCCGGCGAATCCCGGCGCCTGCTCGGCAGCCGTCGAATCAACCGACGGGATCTTCCGGGTGGGCATCATGACACTGCCGGCGGTACCGGCTCCCCCACCCTGCGATGAGATCCGTCGGATCACCGAGATTCTGAGCGAATCACTCGGCACCAACTGAAACCTGGAACCCGGCCGCGATCTGTCCGCCCGATCCGATGGCCAGGGCCTGCAGGCAACGTAGAACGAACGGAATCAGAGGATATCGATGACCGAGACGTTATCGGCAAATTCCAGCGAGATCGCCGGCCTGGGTGTTCTCCTCGCCTCCATCGGTGCCGACGTCCAAGCGACGTCGGATTTCGTGGCGAAGGAAGGTAGAGCGGCAGAGTGGCTGCACGGGCCGATCATCGACACGCTCGTGGCCCCGATCAACGACGCGGCCGACTGGATGTCTCAGCGGCACCGGGTGCTTGCCGAGACCACGACCGGCAGCGGGACGGAACTCAACAAAGCCGCCTGGATGTATCACCACCAGGATCAGAGAACCTATGCGGCACTGAATGCGGCCACCGAGTCAGCCGCTCCGGGAAACGACAGCACCGAGGAGATCGGCGTCACCGCGCAATACGCAGGTGCCGTCAGCTATCCGAAACCGGAGTCGTTCAAACTCGAGGCGCCGGCTGCGAACAAGGAGGAGCTCGCCGGTCTCATCGCCGAGGTTTTCCCGGTGCTCGGTAACGTGAACGAGTCCATCAAGAGCATTACGCGCGCAGCGGGAACCGAATACGACCCGTTGGTCAAATGCCTGGAGCCGATACCCGGAAACTGGTCCGAAATCCGCAGGCTAGGCGAGGTGTACAAAGCGGCCGGCAATGGAATCGAAGCATGCGGCAAAAACCTCGAATCCGGGGTGAAGCGGATCGACGGAAGCACAAACGGCCAACCCAATTGGGACGGCGCGGCCGCCGTATCGTTTCACGACTGGGCCACCAAGCAGATCGCGGCGATGAAATGGGAAGGACCGGTCGGCCGGGTCGTCAGTGACTGTGCGGGGGAAGTCTCCGACATGATCAGGGACGGCATCCGCATCATCCTCGAGAAACTCTGGGGGATGCTCAACAAGTACGTCGACTTCGACGACATCAAAGGAGCCCTCAAGTCGGTCGCGAACATCCTTTCCGCGGCGGTACCCGGGCTCGGAGCCGCTCGTATCGCCAAACTGGTCGTAGATATCGGTCTCCTCGTCAACGCCGCGATCGACGTGGTAGGCAAGATCAAAGAACTCGCCGACGCATTCAAGAAACTCCTCGACATCATCAAAGATCCGGTTGGCCAGCTGAGAGAGAACGCGAAACAAAAGCTCGAGGAGGCCGTCGCGCCCGTCACCAGCAAGATCGACGACGCGACCCGTGCCGTGGCCGTCGGCCAGGATATTGCACAGATCGCGGATTACGGCGCCACCACCAATCGGCCCACCCAGTCCTACGACGTAGGCTCCGGCACCGCACCCTGGGAGAACGCGTGAGCAAACCACAATGGGGCAGCATGCGGGAACCCGATATCGATCCCGCGGTCGACGCGATCGCCCGCAAGGTCATGGATGCGGTAGACAATCTGCGTACGGCCACGATCCGCTTGGCCAGGCTGGACGTCGAGCAACTTTTCGACGGACCCACCGAGGTCACGGAGGAATTCATTTCCATTGTCGCCGGGATGGACACAGCGTCCCCGGCGCTCAAGGAATACGCCGAGCGAGTCGCCAGCGAAGAACTCCCCGCAGTTCACCTGGACGTGGACTCCCGAACCACCACAAACACCCACACCACCACCGACGCCCACCTGGCCGTCACCCCAGACTCCGACCCGGCGTCCGAGAACGGGTGAAACCGTCGTCGGACCCAGCGACTGGCCTGATGATTTCGACGAATATCCCGGCGAGCAGCGGTGGCGCTGAGATGAACGCTGTTTGTATTCGATTGCCGTATCGGCCGGCGTATTCCCGGTCGAATCCGAGGAGCTGACATGGGGCGGCCTGGCCGGATGGTCGGCCCTATGTCACTGGTGTGGACACTGGGTGTCCCGGTAGCTGCAGTGGCGTTCATGGCCGGCGCGTTGAATCTGGGTGCCGTTATCGCCCGGGCGATCGGTTCACCGGTCGCCATGGCGCTGTTTCTACCGGCGAGCGCGTTGGTGGGCATCGGGGCGTGGATGTTTGTGCTGGCCGCGGCATGGCGACTACGCCGTAGCTATCTGCTGCGCACCGGGGATGCGATAACTGCGGCGGTGGTCGATTCCGAACTACAACGCAAGCACAGTCGTGCGCCGTTCGGATTCGACCTGTGGCGAGTCCGCGTGGAAGTCCATTTCCTGCACCCGGATACGGGCGGTGACTCCCGGATACAGAAACAATTCTTCTATTTTCAGTACCAAGAGACAAAGGCACGCGCTCTGATCGAACAGTTGCATCCCGGCGCCTCGGTTCCAGTCGTTGTCCGCCGAAACTACGCCATGTTCGATATCCCCAAGCGCCCGGTCTGGGCGGATATCTGGTAAACCCGACCCTCTGGGTCGGCTTCAGGGCAATTGACCCGACGGACCAGGCGCGGCCTGCGATCGTTGTGACGGTATCCGTACACATACGCTCCCGGCTCGGGAAGCGACAGCGAAGATGGCCCTCCGAAGACGTGGTCTCCACCGTGGCCCGTCAGATGCACTCGCGGACCGCGGGCCGACGCCAGTCGCGCGAGCGCACCGACACGGCGTCTGCCGACAATCAGCGGTGAAGGCTCGTTCAACCAGGTCGGCCCGTCCCACAGCCCGGCATAGGTGAGCGGTAACTCGGAACTCGGCAGAACTATGTGTTCCACCTGTGGTAGATGCCGTGCCGCCCGGAGCGCCCGCTCGAGGTCCTCGTTGGCGGAATCACGCCCCTGCGCGGTCACGGCCGTGACCTGCGCGGAGCCCGCGGCTGCGAGGAAGCTGATGCCCCGGACTGGCCGGGGCCTTTCCATCCGATTGCGGCCTTGGTCATGGCATCGCTCAGGCCGGGAAATGGTTCGGCCGGTCAGATAGGACCGGTGCGGCCAGCACACTACCGTAGGCCAGCACAGGAGTGGGCCGATTGCATTCCACGGACCGGCACCTCACCGGAAAGCGTCGATATTCTCCTCGGCCCACTGCGTGAAGGTCCTGGCCACTGAATCGGTCACCCTCGGGACCGTGTCGCGCACCTGCAGCAGAGCGTCGTTGACGTCGCCGCCGGTCACGTCCAGGACGGCGTCGGCGGCGTCTTCGCCGAAGACCGCGACCATGCTCGGGCGGGCATCCTCCCGGGTGATCTCGGTGAACTCGATGTCCTGGTTCAGCAGCCCGGCGATGGTTGCGACCTGTTGACGCGCACTGACCGGTGCGGGACCGGTCAGTGCATACCGTTGCCCCCGGTGGCCAGGCTCGGTCAGCGCGACCCGGGCCACCGACGCAACGTCAGCGGGGTGAATGGTGGGCAGCCCGATGTCGGCATAGGGCACTTGAACGGGTTGACCCGTTTGGATAGTCGATGCCCACATCAGGGCATTGGATGCGAACTGCGTCGGCCGCAGGATTGTCCACTCCATTCCGCTGGCCTCGAGGAGCTTCTCGACTGCCGCGTTGTCGGCAGCGGGACCGAGGTGGGGGTGGGTCTCCACGGTGATCGACGACACCAGCACCACATGCTCGACACCGGCCCGGCGAGCGAGGTCGATGATCTCGGCATCCGTTCCGAGTCCCGGCACGAGAAACATCGACCGCACCCCGTCCAGCGCGGCCGTCAGCGAGGAGACGTCGGCCAGGTCGCCCTGGACTGCCTCGACTCCAGCCGGAAAGGCGGCTCCAGCGGTGTCCCGGGTGAATGCCCTGATCGGCCCGGAGCCGGACGCGCGCAACTCCTTCAGCAACGAGCGTCCGATATTGCCGGTGGCTCCCGTGACCAGAAACATGAGCATGTCCTCTCGCATGGTAATCAACTGACGCCCACGCTAAGACCTCAACTTAAGTAGAGGTCAAGAGGGAGCGGAAAGTGATGGCGTAGCGGGTATTCCACGGGGTCTGCACTGGTCGAACCGTCCGATCGGTACCGCAGAGAAAATATCGATCGACTCGGCGGCGCGGGCAATGTCGTCAGCGGTCGCATTTGCCGGGGACAGGCCGGGGAGGCGAGCACGCGGCGCCACGCCGAGTACACGCTCTGGAGGAAACGGTTGCGCAGTCAGCCCTGGATGTCGATGCCGTTGAAGACGAGGTTGCTCAGTCGTTCACTTCGGCCGTCGTAGTCCAGGGGTAGGAGACTGTCGATGACCTTCATCCCCTCGTCGGAGATTGTGCCGAACACCGTGTATTCCGGATTGAGTTGTCCGTCGGCGAAGAACAAGTCGAAAGTAGCGCCGAAGAAGGAAAGACTACCCATAACCAGATAGCCGCGACGGTACTGCAACTCGATGAAGGCCTCGGAATCCAGATCGTAACCAGGGCTTTCACTGTTGCCGCACGCAATCCACTCCACGCGCCCTCCGCCGCAGCGGACTCCGTCGAACTCGCCCTGCTCGACCAGGCTGATGAAACTGTTGACCGTGCAAGGCGCCAGTGAGCGGTCGAGAAGTAGCGGGATCGCTCCCGCATTGGTGTTGATCGTCGCCCGGACGGTGCCTTTGGAAGAAACCGGGCCATCGTCCGGGCGCTTCACCCTGGGTTCCTTGCCGTCCGGTTTGTACCGGCAGTAGACCGGATCGGGTAACGGAGTCGGGCGTACAGGCGGCGGCACGAAACCGGCTGGGATCTGTGTCGGTTGAGGAGTGGTCGGCTGCGGAGGTGGCTGCTGCGCAGTGGAGTCACCATCGCTGTGTATGAGGCCGGGGAGATAAATCGCCGCAGCGACCACCATCGTCACCACCGCGAAGATCACCGCGGCGCCCGAGGCGACTTTCCGCCGACCGGCCGCCCCGGCCCTCCAATTGTGTGAACTCCTCTGCGGGTTCCGTCTGGGGCTCGGTAAACCGGAGGCCAATGGAGAGTCGCGAGAAGGTGCGGTGGTTGCGTCAGGTGGATATGGAGGTGGCGCGGTGTGAGCATGCGCTGACGCCGGTGCTGGACCCCCGGCTGCCGACCCGGGTTCCACGATGCCGGCCGCGACCGACGGTGTGCCCGCGAGCGCCGCGCGGGCCGCTGCGGCAAGTTCACCACAGGAGCGATACCTGTCGGCGGGTCGTTTGGCCAGCGCGGTGGCGATGACCACATCGAGCGCGGCCGGCAGATCCGGGCGTAACACGCTGGGACGCGGCGGTGGTTCGTTCAGGTGGGCGGCCATCACGGCGGCGTGCGTATCACGGGGAAACGGTCGCTGCCCCGTGAGCAGGTGATGCAGTGTGCAGCCGAGGGAGTAGACATCGGTGCGGCGCTCGGAGGGCTGAGCGAGAAATCGCTCGGGTGCCGCGTAGGCGAAGGTTACGGCCAGCGTGGACGCCGTCACCGATTCGTCGAGTGCACGGGCGATGCCGAAATCGGTGAGTATAGCCCGGCACTGCCGGCGTGGGTCGGGCCCGATCAGCAGATTGGCCGGTTTCACATCGCGGTGCAGGACGCCGGCGGCGTGGGCGGCATCCAACGCGTGCGCGGCGTCGGCGATCAGTTCCACCGCCAGATCCGGGGCCAGACCGTCCGGGTCCGCGGCGAGCAGGGCGTTGGCGTCCCCGCCGCTGATGTACTGCATCGACAGCCACAGATCGGGATCGCCGGGGTCGCTGCGATCGTAGACGGCAACGATATTGGGATGGTCGAAGCGTGCCGCCAGCGCTACTTCCCGCTCGAAGGCGATACGTGCTTTCGGATCGGCGGCCAAGGCATCGTTGAGGACTTTCAGCGCCACATGACGTTCCAGCCGCGGATGGCGAGCAAGATACACCACGCCCATCCCGCCGGACCCGAGAGGTCGATCGATGACGAACCCGCTGAACTCATCCCCCGACTGCAAAACCACCTCGGCTCCTGAGGTTTTGGGCGTCTCGCACACCCGCGCCGATCGAATACCTATGTGCCATCAGCGAATATAACCTACGTGGTCGCCGACCGCGCCGCTCCGGCGCCGGGCGCGGTGAGGCCCGAGAGAGGTTCCACTCCGTGCGAAACCGCGCGCCCCCGGGTTCGGGACAACCCACGTGGTCGCGGGCAGAAGCACCGGACACCGACCGCCGGAGATACCGTGCCCCGTCGATGCTCGTGCGATAACACTCCGAAGTCTGCCCGGGATAACCGGCATGAGTGACGAAGCGACCTGTGCGCGTGGGCAACACGGCCGCGGGAGCCGGGCGGAAGATGATTCGGAGGACTAGAGTGCCTACTGCCGAACTGTCGGAAGCGGTCCCGAGCCACTACGCCCTTGGTACAGGGAACCCAGCCGACGACTTCCTGTGGCTCATTGTGCCGATGACGGCATTCGCTGTGGGGCTGGCCTTCTGGCTGCTGCGCCGGGTACCACCTGCCGCTGCCGAACCGCCGGGCAGGCAGCTGACCGTGTACGAGATGGCACTGTTGTACGGCGAGGAGCGTGCCGTACTGGCCGCGGTGATGCTGTTGCGCGCCAAGACATTGATCGGCTCGGACGGATTGCCCTCGCGTCGGTGCAGTGTTGCCGAGCACGCACAGTTCGACCCGCTCACCGGAGCGGTGTTCAACTACCTGCACATGCCAGGGCAGACCATCGACAAGCTGACGTGGATGGTGCACGGGCAGCTGACCCAACTCCGGGAAGAGCTGACACAGCGCGGGTATCTGGCCGACGGCCGTGCCCAGCGGAAGGCTCGCAGAGCACTGATTCCGCTGTGGGTCGCGACCCTGCTCAGCACCGTCATGGTTGTTGCCGCTTATCCCGACGACGGCGTCTACCACAATCTCTACCCACTCGTGCCGCTCCTCAGCTTTTACGGCACTCGGTTTATGAGCCGAAGGCTGCGGGTTACTCTCACATCGCTGGGCACAGCGGTCCGGCAGCGCGCAAGACACGAACTGCGCCATCTCCGACCGCAACATCAGCGGTGGGCGGAGGGGGCAGAGCCATATGAACAGTACGGGCCGGAGGGAGCCGCCATGGCCGCTGCCGTGTTCGGAGTCCCAGCATTGCGGACACTCGATTGGAGGCTGGCAGCGCAGGTCAAAGCGTCGAATAGTGCTTCCCGCTCGGACGGCCAGGGTGGGGACGGCGGTGACGGCGGCGAATAGTCCTGGTTCGCGGCCGTGCCGGAGACCGCGATACCGATGGCCGCGCCGACCTCCCGCGAGGCATTGTTGACCGCCGAGGCGACCCCGTGCTTCTCCGGGGGCGTGCCGTTGATGATGGCGGCGGTCGCGGGGGCGGTGCACAGCGGTGTCCAAGTGCATCTCAACGTATGGATCACGCGGCGATCCGGCCATGCGGCAGGTGGTCGAGCCGACCATGGCGCCGATCACTCCGCCGATGATTCCGAACGGGCCGGCCCATGAACCGAGGCACACCACGGCCACCCACGCCGGGGCCGCTCCGCTGCAGCTCAACACGAGGCAAAATTTTCCGTCCCCAGTCGTGCGGGCGTACTCGAGTTGTCCAAGATTGGGGTCCCCAGCGCGTTCCGGTCCCCATCCGGATCGCCACACACCTCAGGAGGTCCGATGTCCCAGCCCGGGCAGCCCGGTCCGCTGCCGGAGGCCGGCCGGCCCATGCCGCAGCAGATGCTCACACCCCCCGGGCAGCCGTATCCACCGCAGGGACACTGGGCGCCCATGCCCGGGCAGCAACCGTATACTCCCGGCCCGCAATGGGCCCCACCTCCACCACCGCGCTCGAATCGCGGCGGAGTCATCGCACTCGTCCTGGTACTCGTCCTCGTCGTACTCGGCGGTGGTGGTGCCGGCGCCTACTTCCTGTTCGCCGCCGGAAGCTCCGATGACGATCCGGTGGTCGACACCTCCCGGGACCTGGCCGAGGCCCCGATGGGATGCGGATTGTTCACAGAGGCCGAGATCGCGCCGTTGATACCCGGACGGTTCACCACGGAACCGACGGCCATCTTCGGCGGCAACAAGGAATACGAGAACTCCGCGCAGTGCATGTACTCCAATCAGGACACCGCCCCCGACAGCCTGCCCACCGCCTTCCTCTCTGTCACCACCCGGCTCCACAAGGCCAACCCCCGCGAGTCCGGACTCGACAAAGCAGTCGACGATCTGCGCCGTAAGACGGGCTCGCCCGCCGGAGTCCCCGGAGCCGATGACGACAAGTTCCGGGAAATCGAGAGCAGCAGGAACCGAATCATCGCGGCCGAAATGTCAGTCCGATACCGCAACGTCGTCATCACCCTCCACTACACCCACTACGCCCTCGGCGAGAACCAGTTCACCCAGCCACTACTGGCCCTCTCCGCGCTGGGGCTGGAGAAGCTGTGACCGCGACTCCGGCAGCTACGATCGCGCTACTCATGTCCGATCGACTGCCGGACGCGGTCGCCCTCCCCACTACGCGCGGGAGAATGGCTCGTCGCGAGCCCTGCGGCCGACAAGGAGCTGGCCCGGCAACGAACACCGCCCGAATTCGTCGTGGTAGCCGAGAGAACCGCTGGGAGCATCTACACTCGTTGAGGCGCAACACCTTTCAGGTGTCGCGACGTGTCGATTCGGAGCGGGTTCAGGGGTGGAAATGGCAGCAAGAGTGGGAGGCTCGGCTCCGCCGGCGAAGCCAGGATCTGTAGTTATGCCGGAAGCCGAGCAGCGCAGCGGCCGGCGGTGATCCGGTGGCCGAATCCGAACCAGCCCCTTTTCCCGGTCCCGGATCTCCTGCGAGCGGTGCGCGCCGAACTCCGCAGCACTGAACGACAACGCCGGCTCGGGCGACAAGGTGGCACTCCATGACGGCCGGCGGCTGGGAACCAACGAGTACGTGTTCAGCTGCAAGGCGTGGAAGCAGTCGCTCTCCGGTAAAGACCTGCTGATCAAGCGAGCTCGTACGCGAACTGCCCGAACCGCCTGGGAGAAGGCTGAAGCCGCACCGATGCCGGGCGGCAGTATCCGCGTGGTGACGGAGGCCGATCTCGGCGCGACGATTCCCTCCGCGACCTTGATCGAAGATGACACGGTCGGCCTGGAGAAACTTGCCGAACGGCTGGAGCAAACGAGTGAACCGAACGATTCCTTTCACGCGGCGACCGCGGGCCGGCTCGTCGGCCTCGGTTCGCCGCACATCGACCGTTGTGCCGGACCCGAGCAGTTCCTACCCGGTTACCGCGACAGGACTCCCAACCTCCGCCAGCGTCGCGCCGTCGAGCAGGCCTTGGCCAGTGAGGCAACATTCATCTGGGGCCCGCCCGGCACAGGCAAAACCGAGGTAGTGGGCTGCATAGTCGAAGGCTGCTACCGGCAAGGACTGAACATATTGTTCGTCGCGCCGACGAACGTCGCGGTCGATCAGGCGCTGCGGCGTATCTGCGATCTTCTGTGCAAGGAGGAGCAGTTCGACACCGGTATTGTTCAGCGCAAGGGCGAGATCTCGGTCGAATCACTGACCCGGCAGTATGGCGACAGAATCGTGCCCGAACTCATCGCGGAACGTCTGTCGGTAGAGCTCGATGAGCAGATCACCGGCCTCCGAGTACGAATGGACGCGGTAGGCGCCGATATCGCGGCACACGAGCAGGCCGAAGCTCTTGCCGAGACGCTTTCGGCCCTGCGAGATAGGCATATCCGGCTGGAACAGGCAGTGGCTCAGCTCGAAGCGGCTGGGCAAGCAGCCCAGGACACGGTCAACTGGCTGGAAAGAGGCCGGATATTTCTATGAGGGCACTCGGCTGGATTCCGATACCTGCCGGCTTCTCAACGTCGCACTGAGCCGGGCCCAAGACCACTTGGTGGTCGTTGCCAACGTGGATTTCCTCCGGTCGAAGCTCGTATCGGAAAGCCCGGCAATGCGGATGCTCGACCAGCTCGAAGCCGAGGCACAACGGCTGTCAGTGGATGATCTGATCCCCATCAGATCAGCCGCCGATCTGGCGAATCTCGATGAAGAACAACTGGCTCGGCCCGTCTTCTTCCCCGCGGACGAGGTCGACCGGGCGATCGAATGGGATGTTCAGGCAGCCCGCAAAAGCATAGAAATCTATTGCGCATTCCTGAATCCGGCACCGGTCCGGCGCTGGGCGAAGCAGTTCTCGGCTCGCATCGCCGAATCGATTCGAGTCACCGTCTACACTCGACGCCACGATGACGATCCCAGGGCCGCGCAACTTGCCGACGAACTGAAATCCTTCGGGTGCGAAGTGATCGAGCGGGAACGTATGCACGAGAAAGTGATGATCGTGGACGACACCGTTCTCTGGCACGGCTCCCTGAACCTGCTCGCCAGCCGAGGCCCGACGGATCTGATGATGCGGATAACAGATCCGGCCTCCTGCGCACGAGTGCGCCATATCGTCGATCGGGCACGGATGGAACGACCGGCACGGAAGCCGTATACGCGACAGTCCTCGACAAACTCGCCGGAGAAGGCACCCGCCGCGGGCGCGGACATCAAGCCTGGCGGCGTGGTCGGCGGTCGAAGGTATCTGGAAGTTCCCTACGCCGAGAAGGACGAAGCGAAGGAAGCGGTGCGGGCGAAATTCGATTGGGATCTCAAACTATGGCACGTCGATGCCAGTATCGCGATCGATAGCATCGCCCGATGGTTGCCGCCCACCGGGTAATCGACCTCAGCCCGCACGAACTCGACGCCGTATTGGACATTAGGTTCAGTGAATGAGCTTCAGACTCGCGGCATACGCCGTCTGCCTCGAACGGGGCCGGGTGTTGCTCGCTCGTCATGTCGCCGGAAACGGCGAGACTACCTGGACACTTCCAGGCGGTGGGGTCCAGCATGCGGAGGATCCCTTCGATGCGGTGACCCGAGAGCTCACTGAGGAGACCGGCTATGACGGGGTCGTCGAGCGCCTGCTGGGCGTGGATTCGAGGGTGATACCCGCCGCCGTTGCTCGTGCGGGAGTCGAGCATCAGAATGTCGGGGTCTACTACCGCGTCCGCATCACCGGCGGCCGGCTTCGGGCCGAACCGAACGGGGAAACCGTCGAGCCGACCTGGACTCCGCTCGGCGAGGTGGCCTCTCTACGTCGGTCATCGCTTGTCGATACCGGATTGACTCTGGCGCAGACACTTCCGGCGACCGGTCACATCACGCTCACTCCGGTCGGCGGATTGATCCAGCACTGAGGCACGCCCGAGAGCTGGGCAGCCGACACTTTCGCATCTCGAGTGTGCGCGATACCCAGTGGACGAGCCTCGGCGAGTGTGCCGTCGACGAGAACCGACATATCAGGTTGTCGACAGCGGAGATTCGTTCCCTGATAGGACGCAATTTCACCCAGTACGTAGCCTCGATGCCACGGTGCGCAATGAAGTCGGTGCTCAACGACGACCGCGAGGCGCTTCTGATGGTCCGGCACCAGTGGATCATCGACACCGCAGTCGGTGTGTATCGGGCGCTGCTGGAGGACCGCGGGTCGGTGGCCGGCCGCACGCCCGAATCGGCCGGACTTCGTTCACCGAATGGCTCGACGCCACCTACCCCGTCAAAGGGCTGACCCCGCGGCCCCGTTCGATCAGCAGTTCTGCGGGGCCCGCCAGGCGTCCTGGGCGTAGGTGGTCGAGCCGACCATGGCGCCGATCACGCCGCCGATGATCCCGAACGGGATGGCTCCGACAAAGAAGACGGGAATACCCGCGATCGCGCCGCTCCCGGTCCCGAGCAGGGCGCCCAGGCCGGCCCGGAGTTCGATGGAGTCACCGGGCGCCATGCACGCCGCGACAGGCGCCGCCCCCTCGGGCCCCGGAGCAGCGGGGGCCGGTACCGGCGCGGGCGCCGGGGCGGGCCCGGCCGCGGCGACGCCCCCGGAACCGACAATGAGCAGCGGGGCAACGACGCTGCCGAGCACGGTGCGGGTCAATATCTGTGAACTTTGCACGGTAGATCCCTGATCAGTCGAAAAACGCAGTGTGCGACCTGAGTAGTCAGATCTGCGACCATAATGTCGTATCGGCCGGGGTAATGCTCACTTTCGGTATCTCGGCGGAGCTAGCCGGAAACCGTGCTCGCCGGTGATCCGGCCCACTCCGCCTGCCTCCTGCACAGGTATAAACCGGTTTCCGTCCTCCCCCATTGGCTCGAGGGAGTTGCCGGCCGACTCTCGAATCGGCCGGCTGCGCTCGGTGCTTGCGGCGTGGGCGAGGTGGATCGCTGCGACGGCCGGCCGGCGGTCTCCTGGTTCTCCGGCCTCCCTTGGGCCACACAGCACTACCGGACGGGGCGGCCCGAAGCCCCAGAGCCCGATATCCGGCGTCGGGCGGTGCGGCGAGCACGCGAAGGAGACTGCGCGGTGCGCGCATCGAGCAAGCCACAATCGACACTTGCATATACCCCCTGGGGGTATTACATTTCCTCCTGTCGAACCGAGAAGGACCCAGGAGGCCCGCCGTGAATGCCACCACCCACCACACCGCCCACGCCCATCCCGCAGCGAACGTTCATGCCGCGCACACCCACCACACAGCAGACCCCCACGCCCATCACGCGGCGGACGCTCATGCCCACCACACCCCGGACACCCACGCCGCACACGCCGGCGCGGTTCCGGGGGGATTGCAGATCACCGAGGCCGGTTACACGCTCGAACTCGAAACCCCGATCGTCGACGCCGGTCACATCGATTTCCGGTTCCGGATCCTCGGCCCGGACGGCGCGGCGGTCACCGATTTCACCGCCATCCACGAGCGTGAGCTCCACCTGATCGTGGCGCGCCGGGAACTGACCGGCTTCCAGCATGTGCACCCGGTCCGCGACGAGCACGGCACCTGGTCGATTCGCCTCGAGGTGACCGAACCCGGCGCCTATCGGGTATTCACCGATATCGCACCCCGGGCGCTCGGACGCACCCTCACCCTCGGTGCCGACCTCGCCGTCGCGGGCCGGTACGCGCCCCGTCCCACCCCCGCCCCGGAGCGCACCGTCACGGTCGACGATTACCAGGTCACCGTCGCGGGCGATCCGGTCCCCGGCGAGGGCCGCGTCCTGACCTTCACCATCCACAAGGACGGCACGCCGGTCACCGATCTCGACCCCCACCTCGGCGCGTACGGGCACCTGGTCGTATTGCGCGCCGGCGACCTCGCCTACGTCCACGTCCACCCCAGCGGCGAACCCGGGGACGGGATCACCCCGGCCGGGCCGGGTATCGACTTCCACACCGTGGTGCCCGGACCCGGAACATACCGGTTGTTCCTCGATTTCCGGCACCACGGAGTCGTGCGCACCGCGGCATTCACCCTGAACGCAGCACCGGCCGGCCACTGACCCGAAACCCTCCGGCGATCGCCGGAGGCACCGGCCGACCGCTCTCTCTCGATACCCTACCCGGGTAGAGTAAATAGGATTTGTCATGACAATGCAGACTCGCCCCACGACACGAAAGTGGTGGGCCCTGGCGGTGATCGCCGCCGCTCAGTTCATGGTCATCATGGACACCTCGATCATCGGGATCGCGCTCCCGCGTATGCAGGCCGATCTCGGCTTCTCCCCGGAAAACCTGACCTGGGTGTTCAACGCCTACGTCATCGCGTTCGGTGGACTGTTGCTGCTGGGCGGGCGGATGTCCGATCTGCTGGGCGCCCGCCGGATATTCGCCACCGGCTGGGTGGTCCTGCTCGCGGGATCGGTCGTCGCGGGCGCGGCGGGCACCGTAGCAGTCGAATTGGCCGGGCGGGCCGTACAAGGTGCCGGCGCGGCACTGATCGCACCGTCGGCGCTCACCCTGCTGATGACGCTCTTCGGTTCCTCCCCACACGAATTGACCAAGGCGCTGGCCGTGTACGGCGCCGCGGCACCGGCCGGGGGCACCGCCGGCGTGTTTCTCGGTGGCGTGCTCACCGAATACATCAGCTGGCCGTGGGTTTTCTACATCAATATCCCGATCGCGCTCCTGGCACTGATCGCGGTTCCGGTCCTGATGCCCAGCGCACCGGCCCGTCCGGGGTCGGTGGACCTGCTCGGCGCGGCCACCGCCACCGCGGGTCTCGCCACCGCCGTGTACGGCATCGTCCGCGCACCGGAGGCCGGCTGGGGCTCGGTGCAGACCTGGGTAGTACTCGGCGCCGCCGCCGCGCTGCTCGCCGGTTTCGTGTCCCTGCAGGCCCGCCGCCGCGAACCGCTGATGCCGCTGAGTATCTTCCGTGCTCCCGGCCTGGCGGCGGCCAACCTCGCACAGCTACTGCTGGGTGCGGCGTGGGTGCCCATGTGGTTCTTCCTGAACCTGTACCTGCAGCAGGTCCTCGGCTACAGCGCCTTCCCGTCCGGCGCGGCACTGCTCCCGATGACCACCTTGATCATGCTCGGCATGGTTGTGCTCGCGCCCCGGGCGATGCAGCGCTTCGGCGCCAAACCGATGATCGTGACCGGCCTGGCCGTTCTCGGTCTCGGATTGGGCATCATGTCGCTGGTCCGGCCGACCGGCAGCTTCTGGATCGACGTCCTGCCCGCCTCACTGGTCGCCGCAGGCGGAATGTCGCTGGCCTTCATCCCCTCGCTGGGCACCGCCATCAGCGCGGCACGGCCGGAGGAAGGCGGCCTGGCCTCGGGCATCGTCAATGTCAGCTACCAGATCGGCTCCGCGCTCGGCCTCGCCGCGATGACCGCGCTGGCCGCCGCGTCCGGCGCCGACCAGCTCACCGATCTGCCGCAACTCACCGACGGCTACTCGGCGGCCTTCCTGGGAGCGGGCGCGATAGCGCTGGTGGGCGCCGGATTGACTGCCGCCACCATGGCGTCACCGGCGAAAACCACCTCGACCATCAGCTGACAGTTCCGGTCCCCGCCGTCGCTGTCGACCTCGGCACGGGAGTAGTCGGCATCGACAGCACCACAGCGGGCGGGTCCTCCACGGAGGGCCCGCCCGAATCGCGCGGCCGGTCCGCAGAACCGAGACACCGTGGCGGCGCGAAGCTCCTGGAGAACCCCGATGGTCACCTCACTGTTTGCCCACCGCGACTTCTCACCTCCCCGATCTCGGCGCTGTTCGGCACCGGATTGACGACCGCGGCACTGGAACTGCTCCCTACGAACCGGCCGGAGCCGATTCGGCGGCTGTTCTCGGTCTCCCGCTCACCATCATTATGGTCGTGCACGTCACGGTCGCGCCCGTCGTGGGCGCTGGATGCCGTGATCTCAGCCGGTGTGGCGGCGGGAGCGAGCCAGCGCGAGGGCGCCGAGGATGGTGCCGGCCAGTCCGAGCATCACCGCGATAACGGCGGCGACTATGCCGTTGCCGGTACCCGGCCCGCCGTCGGCGGTGGCAGCGAACAGCCCTCCGGCGACCACGCTGATCAGACCCGTCACCACGGCCACGACAGCCGCCGTCGGCCCGGCGCCGCTGCGCCTTCCGGAGCTGGTCAGCGCCCGGGCACCGCTGATCACGCCGATCAGTCCCAGCAGCGCGGTCAAACTGGGACCCACCCGACCGGAAGTCATACCCGTGACGGCCGGTTCGGCCGAAGCATGGGCGGCGGCCGGTAGCGCGAGTACGAGAGCAGCGGACGAGGTGGCTGCCACGGTGGTGAGCAGGTGACGGACGGACATGGTGTGCTCCTCGGTGGAGTCGATGGGACTCGTCCGATCATGCGGGGTGACCGCACCGCCGGACATCGTGCGGCGGTAGACAATGCGCGCTGCCACCGGTGCGGTAGCCGGGCGCTCGGACTGCACCGCGGACCAGCGGATGTACTGCGGGTGCAGTAGGCCCCGGATCCTCCGTGCGCGGGATTCGCACCCGCGAGATTCCGAATAGGGTGCACGCATGAGCCGGAGAACCATCAGCGACTGGGCGATCGCCGGCGCAGTGGCGGCGATTCTGGTGTTCGCCGGGCTCTCCGAGCAGCACTCCGTCACGCGGCTCGAGCCCTGGGGTTATCTCCTACTGGCAGCGAGTGGTCTCGTCTTGGCCGCACGGCACCGGGCTCCGGACGCGGTCTTGGCTGGGACCGGGCTCTGCGCACTGGGCTACCAGGCCACCGGATTCGATGTGCCGGCCGTCGCGTTCCTCATCGCGGTCTACACCGCGGTCCGGGCCGGGCGCCGGGTCACCGCCGCGCTGGCGGCGGTGATTCTGGTGGCCGCGCTGCCACTCGCCG
This sequence comes from Nocardia carnea, assembly GCF_029869215.1. Classification (GTDB taxonomy): domain Bacteria; phylum Actinomycetota; class Actinomycetes; order Mycobacteriales; family Mycobacteriaceae; genus Nocardia; species Nocardia carnea_B. The sequence continues at coordinate 28,837 of NZ_JARWPM010000376.1, read as the reverse complement.
CGCTGGTCTCGGTGCACGACCTGGGCGATGCGTTCGCGCAGGCCCGCGGCGCCCTCGAGCTGGCTTGGCTGATCGCGGCGGCGGCCGCGGGTGAGGCGCTGCGCCAGGCCGAGCGGCGGGCCGACGAGGCCGAACGGACCCGGGAGGAGACGGCGCGGCGGCGCGCCGACGAAGAGCGGTTGCATATCGCGCGGGAGCTGCACGATTCGCTCACCCATCAGATTTCGGTGATCAAGGTGCAGTCCGAGGCCGCCGTCCATGTGGCCCGCAAACGCGGCGAGGAGGTTCCGGAGGCCCTGCTGGCGATCCGGGAGGCCGGCCGGGAAGCCGCCCGGGAGCTACGCGCGACCCTGGAAGCTCTGCGCGATGATCGCGCAAACCGGCCGCACGGCCTCGCCGAGGTCCCCGACCTGGTCGGGCGGGCTCGCGCGACCGGTCTGGCCGCGACCCTGACGATCGACGGGCGGCACCGGGATCTGCCGGCCACGGTGGATCGGACCGGCTACCGCATCGTGCAGGAATCACTGACCAATATCGCCCGGCACGCCGCCGCCGAATCGGCCTGGGTGCGAATCGAATACCGGCCCGACGCACTGGTGATCCGCGTGGACGACAACGGCAGGGCGGCACCCGGCACCACGCCGGCTCCCGGCGTCGGGCTGCTCGGGATGCGTGAGCGGGTCGCCGCGCTCGGTGGCAGCCTGCGGGCGGGTCCGCGCAGCGAGGGAGGTTTCCGCGTCCTGGCCGAACTCCCCGTGGAGCACACCGCATGATCCGGGTCATCCTGATCGACGACCAGCCGCTGATCCGCAGTGGCTTCCGGGCGCTGCTCGACTTGGAAGACGATATCGAGGTGGTGGCCGAGGCCGGCGACGGGAGCGCGGGCCTGGCAGCCGTCCGGCAGTACCGGCCCGATATCGCGCTCGTCGACATCCAGATGCCGGTCGTCGACGGTATCGAGACCACCCGGCGTATCGCCGCGGACCCGGCGTTGACCGGCGTGCATGTGGTCGTGCTGACCAATTACGGGCTGGACGAGTACGTCTACGAGGCGCTGCGCGCCGGTGCGGCCGGGTTCCTGGTCAAAGACGTCCATCCGGACGACTTCCTGCATTCCATCCGGGTCGCCGCCCGGGGCGACGCGCTGCTCGCACCGTCGATCACCCGCCGACTCATCGACCGCTACGTCACCCGGCCGCCGCTGAGCCCGGATACTCGGGCCGGGCTGCGGGAGCTGACCAATCGGGAACGCGAAGCCGTAGCCCTGGTCGCGCAGGGCCTGTCCAACGACCAGATCGCCGATCACATGGTGATCAGCCCGCTGACCGCGAAAACCCATATCAATCGGGCCATGACGAAACTGCACGCCCGCGACCGGGCCCAGCTCGTCGTCCTCGCCTACGAATCCGGCCTGGTGCATCCGCGCGGCAGCGAGCCCGCGGAGGACGAGCGGCGCCGGTCTCAGCGCGATTGACGCGATCCATCATGCGCACTGAACTCTCCCACCAGGGGTAAAACGCGGGAGTTCCGGGCCGAACGCAACAGAGCGATGAGTTTTGCCGACATCGACGCTCTACCGGAAGGAAGGGTTGGAACCTCACACAGGAGCACATCGTGGAACCAGTTCGTACATATGCGGTCACCGCCGCGACGGGGCACGTCGAATCGGAGGTCTGATCGAGGGTCATGCCAACATCGAGGCTCAGCTCAATACAGTGCCAGGATTGAACCTCGTCCATCTGCAACCGCCGAGCTACTTCGAGATTTTCTACTACTTCCTGCAACCGCTGCGGAACGAACGAGTCCTGCGCACACCGCTGGGCACGGACACCGCACTGCAACTTGTCGCGGCGCGCGATGTTGCTGCGACAGCCGCACAACTTCTCGGCGATCTCCGGTTCAGGGGAACCAGCATTTTCCCGGTCCACCCGATACGTGCGATCACACTGCGTGAAATCGGTGACCTTCTCACCGAGAATCTGGGAGAGCAGGTCGAGGTCGAGCAGATCAGCGCGGAAGCCGATATCGATGAACTGATATCGGCCGGCACCGGACGAAGTTTCGCGACACTACTCAACGAAACCTGGGCCCTGGCAACCGCAACGGGCCGAGCACCGCAGACAGGCCCTCGGCCGGCGACAGCGGCCGAGTACCGGATCGAAGACTTCATTCGAGACGAGCTGGTACCAGCGATCCGGAACGACCTGCCCATCACGGACTATTCCGCGGCGATACGCCCCCGACGCACTGCGTGAGCGGTGCCGACCAGAGGAGTTCGATATGAACAGAACAGTTGTCGTGCAGTACCGGACCCGGGACGAGGCGACGGCCGAGAATCGGCACCTGATCGAGGCGGTGTTCGCACAACTGCATCGTGAGCGGCCTGCCGGAGTGGAGTACACCGCCTACCAGCTCGACAACGGACCGGAATTCGTGCACGCCGCGACCTCCAGCGCCGCGGCGGCCCTGCCCGGTCTCGATTCATTCGTACAGTTCCAGCGCGATATCGGAGCGCGGGTGCTGGGCAAGCCGGAGGTCCGCGAGGCCGCGGTCATCGGTTCCTATCGTCCGGTCGCGACAGGCGTCGCAGTCGCGGTCGATTTCGTCGAGGCGTTCGGCAAGCGGGACATGTCCACGGTGGCGGACCTGCTGCACGAGAACGTCGTGTTCGAAAGCCCGCGCACCCGGCTCACCGGCGCCCCGGCGGTGCTGGCGGCCATCACCGAGTTCTCCCGGGCGGTGACCGGAGTCGACATCCTCGACGCCTTCGGAGACGAGGAACGCGCGCTTGTCTGCTATGACATGCACACCGGCCCCTTCGGAACTCTGCGCACCGTGGACCACATCGTCCTGCAGGGTGGCCGGGTCTTTGCGGACACCGTGGTCTTCGACACCAGCCGGGTCACCCCGTGACGCAGACGCAGCAGCCTTTCGAGGTTGCCGCCGACCGATATCGAGGGGAACTGTTCGGATACTGCTATCGCATGCTCGGCTCGCCACACGACGCCGAGGACGCGGTGCAGGAGACGTATTTGCGGGCGTGGCGCGGGTACGACGGGTTCGAGGGCCGTGCTTCGGTGCGCACCTGGCTGTACCGGATCGCTACCAGAGTCTGTTTGCAGGCGTTACAACACCGAACCCGTCGGGCGCTGCCCTCCGGCCTGGGAGGTCCGGCCACCGACCCGCTCGGCCCGCTGGAACCGCATCTTTCCGAAACCGCCTGGGTCGAGCCCGTTTCCGATGCCGAGCTGGATCCTGCGGCTGTCACCGAGGCTCGCCACACCACCCGGCTGGCGTTCGTCGCCGCACTGCAGCACCTGCCGGGGCGGCAGCGGGCTGTGCTGGTCCTGCGGGATGTGTTGGTGTTTCGCGCCGATGAAGTCGCCGACCTCCTGGACACCACGACCGCCGCGGTCAACAGCGCATTGCAGCGTGCCCGCTCCCAGCTGGCCAAGTCAGCGCCGCTGGGCTACGACCTCGCCGAACCTGCGGACCCGCTGCGCCACACGCTGCTGGAGCGTTATACCGAGGCATTCGAGAATGCCGATATCGATGGGCTGTTGCGGATCTTGGCCGAGGACGCCGTACTGGAGATGCCGCCCATACCGGCCTGGTTTTGTGGGCGCGACAACATCGCACAGTTCCTCCGTACCAGGCTCACCGGGCCCGGCGCGCTACGGCTGGTGCCGACCTCCGCGAACGGCCAAGCTGCCTACGGCCTGTACCAGCGCGGGCACGACGGCGTGCATCAAGCCCACGCCCTGCAACTGCTGACCATCGCGCCGGCGGGGGTGGCACGGATCGACATGATTCACGATGCGACGCTGTTCCCTCGCTTCGGACTGCCCTCCTCGGCACCGGGTAAGGACTCGGTCGACTAGTAGCTACTGCGCCATGTGGGGGGCCACTGCCTGATCGGGTGACGCGCCCTGACCGGCCCGAGCACCACGACATGCGGAGTCGTTCGATCCGGTCGTGTCCGCGGTGCTCAGGCGGCCTCGGCCGGAAGGGCGGGGCCGAGGAGGAGTCCACCGTCGATGACGTACTCCGACCCCGTGATGAACGACGCGTCCGAGGAGGCGAGGAACAGGAGAAGCCGGGTGACGTCGGCCGGCTCCCCGAGCCGGGGGATGGCGAACGGCTCGGGCGAGTAGAAGTCGGCGATTGCCGCGGTGGCGCCGGCTGCCGGTTCCTGGATGAAAGGGGTCGCGATCACGCCGGGGTGGATGGTGTTCACCCGGATGTTGTCGCGGCCGAGTTCGAGTGCCGCCGTTCGGGTGAGTCCTCGCACGGCCCACTTACCGGCAACGTACGGCGCGTAGTGGGCCGTGCCGCCCAGACCCATGGTCGAGGCGATATTGACGATGGTTCCCCCTCCCGCGTGGCGCAGCGCGGGAGCGGCGGCCTTGATGCCGAGGAAGGTCCCGGTGAGGTTGACGTCGAGGATGCGCGACCACGTGGCGTGGTCCGTGTTTTCGATTGTCGCGGGCGGGTTTTGCACGCCCGCGTTGTTGACGAGCACGTTCAGGGCGCCGAAGGCGCTTTCGGCGGCTTGCACAGCGGCCGACCACGAGCTTTCGTCCCGGACGTCGAGGCGGGTGAAGCGGGCGCGGGGGCCGAGCTCGTCGGCGAGCGCGGCGCCGCGTTCGGCGTCGGTGCCTCCGATCACCACATTCGCCCCCTCCGCGTGAAAGGCGCGCACGTGGCTCGAGCCCTGGCCGCCGGTCCCACCGGTTACGAGCACGGTCTGGTTGTCGAAGCGGGGCATCAGGCGTTCCTTCGGTACGTGGATGACCAGGCCCACCAGTGATGGACGGCGAGCCAGTGGTGAGTCGATCGACTCACCATCCCTGACACTAGGTCGGCCGCTATGGTGAGTCAAGCCACTCACCTCGTATGCTCGGCCCCATGAGCAAGGTCGTGACGACATACCACCAGCGCGTCGCCCAGGAGAAGCGCGCGCTGATCGTGACCGCCGCGACCGCACTGTTTCTCGAGCTGGGCTACGACCGGACGTCGCTGGCGCGGATCGCCGAGCGCTCGGGCGTTTCGCGGGCCACCTTGTTCAAACAGTTTCCGAGCAAAGCCGTCCTGTTCGACGCCATCGTGACCGAGTCCTGGTCGACCGGCGACGAGGAGGATCCGCCACAGACAGGCAACATCGTCGAGGGGCTCCGCATCATCGGCCGCCGTTACGCCCAGCTGCTGGGCCGCCCCCAGATGACCGACCTGTTCAGGATCGTCATCGCCGAGCTGCCGCGGTTCCCGGAGCTGGCCGATGCGCAGTTCACGCACGGGAAGATGCCCTACTTCGAGTCCGTGCGCAGCTACCTCTTGGCCGAGCACGAGGCGGGAACGGTGCGGGTCGAGGACGCGGACCTCGCAGCCACCCAGTTCCTGGGCATGATCTCCAACTACGTCTTCTGGCCGGCACTCCTGGTGCCGGGCTGGAAGGTGAGCGCCGAACGCGTCGCTCAGGTGGTCGACGAGGCAGTCCGCACCACCGCTGCCCGCTATGCCACAACAGGGCACGGGGCATCAACCAACGACTGAGTTCCGCCGTCGGCTGATGCCATGTGGCGGCAGACGGACCGGCTCGGGCGCATCGGCGGCTCGCAGGCTCGGGGGGTCGAAATGTGCTCCCGCACTTGGCCATGCCGCCACGCACCGGCACCTACGTGGTTCGATTCGTCGGTGTCGGAAATTTTCGATCCGGAGACAGCCGCCTTGCTGGCGGAGCTGTCCACCAGCGGAACAGATCCCAGGGTATGGACGGAGTTGTGGAACGAGCTCTACCACCGATACGACAATGAGGTGGCGTGCGCGGCCCTGCCCGAACTCGCCGCCATCGCCGGCGCCGGTACCTCGCACGATCGCTTCGAAGCAGTTTCACTCGCGGGGGCACTGCTCGCGGCAGCCGACCCCTACACTGCCGAGATCCGCGAACGATACGTCGACGAGATCGCTGCCCTACACACGGAGGCGCTGGCCGAACTGACCGAAAGCAGCCCTGAAGAGGATCACGAGCCGGACAGCTTCCTCTATCGGGTGCAAGCGATGCTGGCCTTCGAGGACGCAACAGCGTGGTCGTCGAAGCTGGTGGAGCTCCTCGAAGAACAACTCGAGATCGAATGCCCGATCTGCTGGGCGGCGATGACCGTCCACCTCGGCGGTCCCGGATTCTTCACCTGCACGAGCGGTTTCCCCCTCGACACCGTGACCAGGCGACCGGTGGTCGCGGCAGATCCCGGCCGGATGACGGGCCTCGGTGATCGTCTCCACCGAATCGCCGTCGGCGGAGGGCAGCGGGTGATTGCCCGGCAACTCACGTTTCTGTTCGGCCGCGCCGTCTGCACCGAAGGCGGTCACGAATTCATACCCGCCGCCGCTGTCGAAAAGGCAGCCCTCGACCCTTGACAGGTTAGTGAACACTAGCGCATTCTGGGCTAGTGTTCACTAACCTACGCTTTGGAGTTCTCGTCATGCGTATCAATGTGTTCGGGCCGGCGTTGAACAGGCGACCCACAACTACCTCTGGAGACGCCTCATGACGAACAAACCCAAGCGACGCTTGATCAATGCCGTGAACATCGCCGTCATCGCCCTGCAGCGGGTCGGCATAGTGTTCGGGCCCATGCAGTTACTGACCGTCGCAGGAAGGCGGACCGGGCAATCGCGTACGTTCGCGATTGCGGTCGTGCCGGTCGCAGGTCAGCGCTATATCGTGCAAGCCTTTCCGAAGGCAGCCTGGGTGGCCAACGTACGTGCGGCCGACCGGGTCACCCTGACTCGCGGTCGTCACTCGACACAGGCACGGCTGACCGAGCTGCCGGTCGAGGCCCGCCGCCCGATACTGCGCCGACTGGTCGAGGAGAGCCCACCCAGCGTCGGCAAACGCTACGCCGACAACGGCCTGTCACCCAGCCCCACACCCGACGATGTGGCCGACAGCGCCGCACGGATTGCGGTGTTTCGGGTAGATACGATATGAGCCCACATCGAGGGTGACTCCGCACCGGGGCCGCATCCGCCGGCCCCTCAGCTCGTCCACCTCGCCGACACCGAACGACTGCCGCGCGACTACCACCGCAAGTCGGTCGGCACCCGGACCTTATTCGAGCTGATCGGACTTGAACCACCTGCACCGAGACGAGTGTGGTTGACCGTGAAGGGAGGACCGAAAGCGGATGTAGGCCGAGCTGTGTTCAACCCTCCGGCCGGTGCCGCACATAGTCCTGGTGGGCCACACCGATGTGAATGCTGTTCTCATCGAGACCGTTGGCGATGTGCAACCGCCGGTCAGCGAAAGCGAACTCCACCGCAACCGTGCCCCTGGCCAGGTCACGACCCGCTGGGTGCCACTCGAGCAGGGCGACCTCACGCAACTCGTGGCCGACGAACTGCCCGAGCCGCTCGTCGGCGAAGGTCCACTCGGGTGTCAGCTCGGAACTCTCCCAGCCGGTGATCGCCGCCGCGGTGTCGATCGTGTTCCAGCCGACCGAGAGCTCATCGAGTTTCCAGTGACAGATTTCCACCTGCGTACCGTCGAAGTCCAAGACAACCGGACAGTCGGCGAACCAGTCCCCGTCCTCGGCGAAACACACGAGCGCGAACCCGGTGAGACGCCGCCCGGCAAGCGCCGCCAGGCGTGAGCCGTGTTCCCTGCGAATCGCATCGATCCCGGTCAGGAAGACCGGGTCGAAACCGGAGATGCCCATTCTCACGAGATCCGATTCTCCTGTTTGTCACACACCCTTCAGAACACGCTCGAGTGCCGCCCGGCCTACAGGTCCCCAGTGCGGCTTTCCGCCCGGCAGGCCCCGATCTCCGTTCTGTCCCATGAGCATCAAAAACAGACTCTTCATGGCTGCCAGCCCGCGGGCCCGCTGGACCGCCGCCTCATCCGCGTGCGCGTACATATCGAAGAACCGTGCGGCCGTGTTCACAGGCAGCAGCACCCATGCGGCGGCGAGGTCCCACGCCGGGTCACCGGCGAACAGGTCACCGAAGTCGACAATGCCTGAGAGCGTTCCGTCCGAGACGACGGCGTTCGCGGGATGGAGGTCGCCGTGCACCCACACCGGCGGGCCCTCCCACTGGCCGGCGGCGACGGCATCGTCCCAGACCGCCCGGACGTCGTAAGCGAGGTCGGCAGGGGCGACGGCCCGGAACAGAGACTCGAAGCCCCCAGTGCAGCCCCTCGGATGGGTGCGGTCGGTGGCGACCGGCGCCTCGGGGGGTGCGGGAACGTGGAGCGCCCGGAGGAAGGACGCCAGCGTATCGGCCGCATGGGCGCCGCGGCTGATCGTGGCGTGGTCGAGCGGTTCGCCGGGAACCCACGTCATCACGGTCCAGTGTTTGGGGAAACGCTCGGACGGTTCACCGAATCGCACCGGGGTCGGCACCGGCAGCGGCAGGCGCGGGGCCAACACCGGTAGCCACCGTCGCTCCTTCAGCTGCAAGTCCGGGGTGGGATCCATGCGCTGCATACGTACGGCCAACTCATCCCCCAGGCGCCACATCTGGTTGCCCCATCCACCCGTCACCTCGTGGATGGTCAGGCCCGCAAGATCGGGATGTTGCTCCCGCAGAAGCTCTCGGACCAGGTCTTCGGTGATCTCCAGCTCGGTGCCGGTCATGCGACGTCACTGTACTGAGGCGGTGTGGTGGCCTGGCTTCGGGAGGAGCGGCGAATGTGATCGGTCGGTTCTCATCGGATTTCAGATGGGTGGTGTCGGCGAGGGCGACCAGGGTGCGGTTGCGCCAGTAGTCGTCGAGGCGTAGATGGGTGATCGCGCCGGGGGTTGTCGCGAAGGACGCGAATCCCACCGCCTCGACAGGGATCTGCATCCAGCTGGTGATAACGAACGTCAGGGCGTATCCGTGGGTGACCACTATGTGGTCGTAGTCGAGATCCGCCATCAACGTACTGATGCAGGCGCCGACCCGGGTGGCGACCTCGCGTCGTGTCTCGGTACCACCGATGGGACCGCGGTGGTCGATCCGGTCATGATCCGGTGCAGGGATCTGCCGCTGAGCGAGCCACTCGTTCGGCCGGCCGATGTCAGGCGCGAGTCGTACCATCCGCCGACCAGGTCGGCTTCGGTGTGGTCGGCGTGGGGGTGGCTCACCACGTAGAGATTCTGCATGGTCCCTCGTTCAGATCTGGTTTGTCGGGAAGCCCGCGAGGGACGTGGTAACCGATTCGGCGGTTTGTGCCATCATTACCGACTACTGGTGACTGTCTGTACCCGAGGGGCGGACCACAATTCTTATGTTCGGGGGTTCGACGATGAGGACCATCTTCGCTGCCGGTTGCCTGGTGGTGGGTGCGCTGGTAGTTACCGCATGTTCTAGCGGCTCTGTGAACCACGAGGCAACGACGGAGCTACCGGTGACCTCGTCGCCGACAGAGGCCGCGGGGACGAGCGTCTCCGTGCAGGTCAGTGTTCCGCCCGCACCGGCACAGACCGGCGCTGAACGGGTCCGGTTCGATCCGTGTGTGAGCGTGGGCGACGATCTGGTGGCCAGGTCCGGATTCGCCCCGGAGACCCGCGAAAGAGCCACCGCCGAAGGTGTCGGTATCTTCACGGAAATCGGCTGCCAGTTCTGGCGCGAAACCCTGGTCGACGGCGAGAAGCTTCTTACCAGCGCACTGTCGGTGACATCGAGCGACTTGACGCTCGACGACATCCGGAAGAACCCCGGTCACGAGGTTTTCAGCTCGGACCCGATCGGCGGGCGCGCGGCGGTGCTGTATCGAACTCCGGCGAATCCCGGCTCCTGCTCGGCAGCCGTCGAATCAACCGACGGAATCTTCCGGGTGGGCGTCATGACGCTGCCGGCGGTACAGGCTCCCCCACCCTGCGATGAGATCCGTCCGATCACCGAGATTCTGAGCGAATCGCTCGACACCAACTGAATCCTGGAATCCGGCGGGGGTTCCGTCCGCCCCGAAACCGATTGCCAGCGCGTCATTTCGGCGGCAACCGCCGGGGATCACGGCTGTCTCGAATTCGGATCGAGGATTCAGGAGCCCCTTGAACTCGACCGTGGGATTGCGGGGTGTTCGGGCTGGGGTCAGGTGGGCGTGTGGGCCTGTGTGCGCGGGTCGACCGCGAGGATCGATTGCAGGATCGAGCGGGCGGCCTCTCGTTCGGCGATGTCGCGGTTCATGCGATCGAGTTCGACACGCAGGTCCTCGGCCATTTCCGCGCAGGTGGGCGCCAGGTAGCGGCCTTCATCGACCATGCAGGGCAGCACTTCGGCGATCACCCGGGTCGGTACGCCGGCCGCGATCAGGATGCGGATACGTCGCACGGATTCCACATCGGATTCGGTGAACTCGCGGTATCCGCTGGGCCGCCGTTGCGGCGATGCGACGAAACACGCAGATATCGCCGAGCTCGGCCGGGTGGTCGAACAGCGCCTCGGTGACATCGACCATCTCTTCGTCAATCATGGTGTCGCCGAATTCAAAATCCTCGACGAGGCGACCGTGGAGCATTGGGACCGTGTCTTCGACGTCAATGCCAAGGGGGCGTTCTTCACGGTGCAGCGACTCGCCCCACTGATCCGCGACGGTGGCAGCATCGTCTTCACCACGGTGTCCAACGACCGGATCTTCCCCGGACTCAGCGCCTACTCTGCGGCGAAGGAGGCGGTGCGCGCATTCGCGAAAGTGCTTGCCGCCGAGATGCTGCCACGCAATATCCGGGTCAACGCTGTGGCTCCCGGATTCATCCTGACGCCGAGCATGGGTGTCGCGGAACTTACCGAGCACCAGCGCGCGGAGTTCCTCCGCGACGGAAAGGAAACCACGCCGATGGGTAGGCCGGGCACCGTCGACGAGGTCGCATCGGCCGCGCTCTATCTGGCCGGCGCGACCTTCACCACGGGCACCGAATTGGTCGTCGACGGCGGGTTCGCCCAAGGGCTCGGCTGACTCGCAGATCGCAACCTATCTGGACGAGGCGCTAGTCGTCGGGGAAGGCGCGGCGGTTTCGCTTGGTGAGGCCGCGCCGCTTCTTCGCGGCGATGCGACGTTCCTCGGCGCCGCGCGAGGGTTTGGTGGCGCGGCGGACGGGCGGCGGGGCGGCAGCGGCGTCACGTAGTAACGAGGCCAGGCGGTCGCGGGCGGCGGCGCGGTTCTGCAGCTGTGCGCGGTGCTCCGAGGCGGCGATCGTGAGAACCCCGTCGACCAGGCGGGTTGCCAGGCGATCGAGCATCCGGGTACGCAGCCACTCCGGCACGGAAGGCGAGTTGGCGAGGTCGAACGACAGCTCGACCCGGCTGTCGGTGGTGTTGACATGCTGCCCGCCCGGGCCGGACGAGCGTGAGAACCGCTCGCGTAACTCGGATGCGGGTATCACCAGCGTCCGAGTCACGGTCAGGTCTGCTGCCATGATCCGATGCCGTCTTTCCGATTCGCGAGTCCACTCTCCGGGGTGGGCTGAACAAGACCCTGTCGTTCACGATAGCGGCGACCTTGTCTACGGGTAACTCACTCCCGAGTACTACCGGGAAAGGCTCCTGCGGAGTGATGTGGCTCGGTTCGGCTCGTTCATAGTCTCGCCGTACTGCACCACGGCGAGAGGACTTTCCATGGCCATCCCCACCGACCGGAAACCGCCCATGCAGCGGTTCCGGGTGCCGGTTCTGCTCGTCGGGACGGTCGTGTTGCTGATCGCCGCCCGGGGGCTGGACGCGCTCGTTCCGGGTGTGCCTGTGCTGCGTTTCTGCGTCGGGATCGGCGCGGCCGCCGGGGCGATCCTCGCCTACACATGGCTATCCCGTCGTGTCGAGAACCGGTCGGAGGTCACCGAACTGGCCGCCGCGGGGCGGTGGAGCGGGCTGGGGTCCGGCGCGCTCATCGGCGCCGGGGCTTTCCTCGCAACGATGGTGCTCGCGGCCGTGTTCACCGATGTCGACGTCACCAGTGGCTCGTTCGGGGCGTGCCTGGGCGTGGCCGGCTCGATGGCCTCGGTGGCGGTCACCGAGGAGCTGCTGTTCCGTGGCGTGGTGCACCGCGTCCTGGAGGAACGGACCGGCAGCATCGTCGCGATCGCGGTCTCGTCGCTGATTTTCGGCCTGACACACGCGGTGAACAGCAACGCCACGTTATGGGGCACCCTGGCCATCGCAGTCGAAGGCGGCGCGTTGCTGGCCATCGCCTACACCGTCACGCGGTCGCTGTGGCTGCCGATCGGTCTGCATTTCGCCTGGAACTTCACCGCGTCCGGCGTGTTCGGCGCTACGGTTTCCGGCGCAGCCGGCGAACCCGGCCTGCTCCGCACCGTCCTTTCCGGACCGGAGGTACTCACCGGTGGGGCCTTCGGCCCGGAAGCGAGCCTCTTCGCACTGCTGTGCTGCCTGGTCCCGGCGGTGTGGCTCCTCCGCAGGGCGGAGCTCCTCACCCGGCGCTGACCGGTTCACCACCGGATCTCCCGCAATCCTGCCGCCGCGGCAGGTTTGTGGCGGCCCTGAGCTCCGAGACCGGAGTTCTATTGCGCGTCGTCCGGTGACCGCTGCGAGCCGGGGCGCACATGTGCGCGCGTGCCGTGCGGGCCGAACAGGATCAGCAACTCGACTGCACCCCCGTCGGCGCCGCCCAGCCAGTGGGGCAGGGATGTATCGAATTCGGCGGCCTCCCCGGCCGGCAACGTCATGTCACGGTCACCCAGGACCAGCCGCAGACGCCCGTTGAGGACGTACAGCCATTCGAAGCCGTCGTGCGTCTGCGGTGTGGGCTCCAGCGGTTGCGACCGGGCCGGAATCATCATCTTGAACGCCTGCACCCCGCCCGGACGCCGGGTGAGCGGGATGTACACCATTCCGGATCGGTGGATCGGCTTCAGGTGGATCCGGGGATCGCCGGTGCGCGGGGCACCCACGAGATCGTCGAGTGGAACATCGTAGGTACGCGCCAGCGGTAGCAGCAATTCCAGACTGGCACGGCGTTGCCCGCTCTCCAGCCGGGACAGCGTGCTCTCGGAGATTCCGGTCTTTTCCGTCAGGTCGGCGAGGGTGATTCCGCGGTCACGGCGCAGCGCGCGTAACCGCGGGCCCACCACATCGAGTACTTCTTCCGTTTCCCGGTCCATCCGGGCATCTTGCCGTAACCGCAAGACTTCGTGCCAGATGGCGACGTGATCGGTGAGACTGAACCGGCCCCGTTACCAGGGGCTTCGATGGTTTCACCTGTACAGAACGGACCACGATGACCACCGCAACCCGGCCACCGGCGCGTCAGGCACTGCGCATGGCGGCGGCCGCCGCGATCGCCTGCCTGCTCACAATCTTCACTGCGGCATGCGGCGCGCCGACCGCCGCCGAGATTCCCCCATACGCCGCGGCCACTCACGAAGACCCCGACTTCGAAGGCACCTTCCGCCACGAATTCGCCGATATCGACGGCGTCCGCATGCACTACGTGACCGGCGGCAGCGGTACACCGGTGGTATTGATCCACGGTTGGCCGCAGACCTGGTACGGCTGGTGGCCGATCATGCCCGAACTCGCCGAGCACCACACCGTCTACGCCGTCGACCTTCCCGGGCTGGGTGACAGCACCGGGTCGCCGACCGGCTACGACAAAGCCACCCTCGCCCGGTACATCCACACCTTGATCGCCGAGCGGCTCGGGGTGCGCGACGCGCGCGTCGTGGGACACGATTTCGGTTCCGCGGTGGCGTTCCAGTACGCCGCCCAGTTCCCGGACGACACCGCACGACTCGGCTACTTCGACCTCCCGCTACCCGGCCCGGCGATCGATGCCGCCACCTATCGGACACTGAGCTGGCATATCGCCTTCCATTCCCAGCGGCGGGTTCCCGAGGCAGTGGTGGGCGACGACGTCCGCGAATACCTTGCCCTGTTCTACCCCCAGGTCGCCTTCGGTGGAACAGCTTTCGGCGGTACGTCGACCCGCTCGCCGTTCACCGCGGCCGAGATCGACGAGTACGCCCGGACATACGCCCGCCCCGAGGCACTGACCGGCGGTTTCGAGCTGTACCGCAGCCTGGACGTGGACGTCCACACCACCGTCGTGGCGCCACCTGTCCGGGTCCCGACTCTGCTGCTGACCGCCTACGGACAGCTCGATCCGGTCCGTGCCACCGTGGCCCCGCGGATAGCCGATATCGTCCGGGCAATCGACGTTCCGAACGCCGGGCACTGGCTCATCGAGGAGAACCCACGGTTCGTCACGACGGAACTACTGCGTTTCCTCGACGGCTGAACTCGCCCGGGGTACAGGCCGGCCCTGCGGTCGCTGCGGGTACGGCGCGCTAATCGGCCGGCGTCTGGGCGATCTGCACCATTTCTTGTTCCCGCCTGCGAGAAACGAGGATTCCTCGACCTGGAGGTAGTTTTGCCGGCCGGACATCACCCATCACGATTCCCTCGTCGCGGGAGCCGCTCATGATCAGTGTTTCCGCCGCGAGATTCTTCAACGCACCGAGAATCGGATCGTAGAGGGCACGCGCGACCCCACCGATCCGACGCGCGACGATCAGGTGCATCCCGACATCGCGGGCCTGCGGTAGGTACTCCAGCACGGGAGCCAGCGGATTGTCGCCACTGGCCACCACCAGGTCGTAGTCGTCGACTACGACGTAGATCTCCGGCCCGCGCCACCAGCTGCGCTCGCGTAGCTCTTGCGGGGTGATTTGCGGACCGGGCAGCCGCGATTGCAGTAGAGACGCCAGATCGCGCATATTGGTCTTGAGACCCTCGGCACCGGTCGCGTAGGCGGCGAGCCGCTCCGGGGCGACGGCGCCCAGCAGGGTGCGCCGGAAGTCGACCAGGATGAGCGCGGCGTCACGCTGCGCGTTGGATTCCGTAATACCGGTCACGATAGTGCGCAGCAGCGTCGTCTTGCCGCAACCCGCATCGCCGAAGGCCATGAAATGTGATTCGGCCTCGAAATCGAGGAGAACGGGCTGCAACTCGGATTCACCGAGGCCGACCACCACTTTGGCCCTCCCGAATCGGATGCCGAGATCGCGGGCCGCCGTGAGGGCCTGCTCGCGCGGGAGATGCGCGGGCAGCAAGCGGACCTCGGGGGCACGGCGGTTGCCGTAGCGGTCACGTAGCATCTCGGCACCGCGGGCCATCCCGGTGGTTACGGTGCCCGGGTCCGAGTCGGAATCCAACCGCGGGAGCGCCACCAGTATGTGCAGTTGCTCCACGGTGACACCACGACCGGGCCGGTCGGCAGGCACCTGATGGGCGATACGCCTGCCCATGTCCGAGTCGGACGGGTCGGCGAGCCGCAATTCCAGCCGGGTGCCGAGGCGGTCCTTCATCGCCGGCCGGATCTCGGCCCACCGGGTGGCCGAAATGATCACGTGGATACCCACCGGCAAACCCTGTCCGGCAAGCGCTGTGATCTGCGATTCCAGCAGTTCGTACTCGTCGCGGACTGTCCGCCAGCCGTCGACCACCAGAAACACGTCACCGAATTGATCGACCGGCGCAGCGCCGGCTTCGAGGGCGGCGATATTGCGCCGCCGGAACTCTGCCATCGAGTCGATGCCGAGTTCGATAAAGCGTTCGCTGCGCTGCCGCAGCAGCGTCGTCAATGCGGCGATCGTCCGGCGCACCCGGTCGGAGTCGCGGCGGTCGGCCACGAAACCGACGTGCGGTATCCCGGCCAGCCCGGCCATGGTGCCGCCGCCGAAGTCCAGGCAGTAGAACTGCACCTGTTCGGGGGTATAGCGAGCCGCGGCCGCTATGACGATCGTATGCAGGGCGGTCGACTTACCCGACTGCGGACCGCCCACCACCGCGATATTGCCCCGTGCCCCCGACAGGTCGAGGGTCAGCACATCACGGCGGTGCTCGTACGGCTTGTCGATCACGCCGATCGGTATCCACACCTGATCGTGCCGGTTCGCCCACGGGGAGTGTTCCGGATCGGGCAGCAACATATCCACCGTCGGGGACTCGTCCAGCGGCGGCAGCCACAGCTGATGCGACGGCCCGTCATGTCGCGGTATTCGGGCGACAATGGCGTCCAGCACCGATCGTTGCTCGAAGCTCCCGGTGTCCGAGCCCGGGGTGAGCCGCTCCGGCCCACTCACATACGCGGCTTTGAACCGTATCAACTCGCCGGTATCGGCCCTGAGGTAGCCGGAGCCGGGAATGCCGGGCAGCTGATAGGCGTCTGGGGTGCCCAGGACGGCGCGGGACTCGTTGGCCGAGAACGTACGCAGACCGATTCGGTAGAACAGGTGCGACTCCAGTCCGCGCAGCTTGCCCTCCTCGAGCCGCTGCGAAACCAGCAGGAGATGCACGTGCAACGACCGGCCGAGCCGGCCGATCATCACGAGCGATTCGACAAAATCAGGTTTCTGTACCAGCAGCTCGGAGAACTCGTCGATGACGACGAGCAGTGCGGGCAGCGGTTCGAGCGGAGCGCCCGCGACCCTGGCCCGCTCGTAGTCGGCGGCATTGGCGTATCGACCGGCGGAGCGCAACAGTTCCTGCCGGCGGTTCAACTCCCCGGCCAGGGCATCTTTCAGGCGGTCGATCAGCGCGAGCTCTTCTTCCACATTCGAGATCACCGCGGAAACGTGGGGCAGTGAGTCCAGGCCGAGGAATGTCGCACCGCCCTTGAAATCGACCAGCACCAGGTTCAGCGCCTCCGGCGAATGAGTGGTCACCAGTGCGAGCACCAGCGTGCGCAGCAGTTCGGACTTACCGGAACCCGTCGCACCGATACACATCCCGTGCGGCCCCATTCCTCCTTCGGCCGCTTCTTTGAGATCCAGTTCGACGATATTGCCGGTGGGGGTCACACCGATCGGTACGCGCAATCGGTCGCGCCCCGTCCTGGGCTGCCACCGCACGGTGATATCGAGATCATTACCCGAGACCAGTCCGAGCAATTCGGCGAAGTCGACCTCGGCGTCGACGCGAGGGTACTGCGCATCGGACAAGTACGGCACCTGGCGATGCCCCCGGACCCGTTCGACCAATTCCGCCGCCCCATCGGATATCTCCGACAGGGCCGGCAGCTCGGGGTCCAACTCCCGCAGATCGGGCATGGCTATGCGAAAGGGCCGCTGCCGGAACAATGCCCAGCCGGGCCCGTCCGGGAGGCGAGCGGCGCGCTCCGGATGCTGCCGAGAGTCCGCCGGGCGATTCAAACGCAGTTCGATATGCGCCGAGAACAGGTCGGCCAGTTCAACGGGTACCTCGGTCCAGTCGCGTGCGGTCACCACCGTATGCACGGCATACTCGGGTCCCGCACTCGCGAGATGCCGGACTCGGCGATCGAATTCCGCGATGTGCTCGCGGAAATCCTCCAGCCTGTCGATGAACAGGAAGATATCGGGAACAGGCTCGGCAAGCGTGGAACGCACGGCCCGCAGACTCGCCGGCGAATCAATACTGTGTTTCCGGTATATGTTCCTGCGGCGGCGGATCTCGCCGGCGATCCGGTCGAGAACGGCCTCCACATCCGCGGGCTCGTCATCGCCTACCGCGCTCGCAATATGCGGCAATGCGCTCATCGAACCCAACCGGTTACCGGATTCCAGCACAAACAACGTCGCCTCGTCCCATGAATGGGTCAAGGCCAGGGCCCCTGCGAGCGTACGCAAGAATGTGCTCTTTCCAGAGCCTGCACGGCCGACGATGACCAGGTTCCGGTCCGCACCGGCCAAATCCAGCCACACCGTTTCGCCGGAAACTCCGTCGGTGCGCCGCTCCTGCCCCACGGGGACCTTCAATTTCCCCGTACCCCACCAATTGGCCGCACGCAATCCGCCGATCGAGTCCTGTTCGAGCCGGCCGACGAGTGTGCCGAGCTGCACCCGGTCACCGACCTCGAGGATAGTGGAGTACCGCCGCCGGACGCGGGCGATATGCACCTCGTCGCGGAACACTCCGTAATGGTTCGGTGTCTGCCGCTGGGTCCGGCTCCGGACCTCCTCGCTGGCATACACCCACAGGTCGTGCACGCCGATTTTTCCGCTGCCGCGATCCGCCAAACCGGTGTCGATTCCTTTGATCAGCGCCGAGGTGAACTCCGACAGCGGGGCCGAATCGCCACCTCGGCGCTCGGTGGCGGTCTCCACGCCGCTCGACGCCGTCAGTACGCAGATACCGTCGCCCGCCGCGAGATCCTGGGCAACATCATCGATGGTGGGCACCACCGACTTCATCACTTCGGTGCCGAGAAAGGCTCCGCTGTAACAACAATCCAGGATGATGATCTTGGCTGCCGCCGCTGACTCCCGGATCAACTCGCGGATGAATGCCGACGACACAGCCGTACTGCTCGGCATCTGCGGATCGGTGTTCCCGGCGGCCAGATACAGATTCTGCCGGGTACGCAGGCCGTGACCGGAGAAATAGAACAGGACGACGTCCTCCGGTTCGGCCCCACGGAACAACCGCTCGATGCTCCGCTCGATTTCCGCCTTGGACTCGTTCACCAGTAACTCGGTCGGCCGGAATTCACCGATCTCAGGGTCCCGCAACAGTTCCCGAAGCTGCTCGGCATCGGAAATCGGTGCATACAGCCGCGGCAACCCATCGAAATGGTAAGTATCGTTCGCTACGAAGAGAGCGAGTCGCCGGCCGTCCGGACTAGTCATCACGCAGCAGAGCGTCGACCTGCTCGACGATCGCATCGACCTGACCGCGATCCGGCGCGACGATGGTGATCTCCCGATCCCCCTTCTTGATCGTGACCGATTCCGCCTTGGTCCGTTCCATGAACCGAAGCAGGACATCGCGGATCGCCCACGCTGTCGTTCCGACGGCACCGCCGGTGAGCAGCAGCTGGCCGAGTTGCTCCACCGCGCCGGACTTCTCCCCGGGTTCTGCGGCCGTCGTCACTCGTCGAGCGGCCACTCCCCTGATCTCGCCCAGATCGGCCTGCAACTCGCCAACGAGCTCGTCCAGCCGATCACCCCCTCGTCCCCGCCCGGGGTCTATCGCCAGAAGCACATCGCTCACCGTTCAGCACCTTCCGCCACCCACACTCGCAGAATCACTTTACTCAGACCACGGATTGCACGGCGCGGGATCACTTCCGAAACCACCTGCACAGTAATGGCTCAACGCGTCTGCGCCGGAAGACCCCGGTAGAGCCGGGTGTATACGAACTGGGCCGCACCGATGAATTTCGGGCGGGGCCGTCGTCTGTTCCTCTGGACCGACCGGAAGACAGGAGTCCGAATATGACGAGACCGTTCCGATTCGGGGTTGTTGCTCCGCTCACCACCGACGTGCCGACGTGGCGTGACCGCGTACGCCGCAGTGCTGACAACGGCTACTCGACGCTGCTCGTACCCGACTTCCCACAGACGCAACCGGCACCCGGCCCGATGCTGGCAACCGCCGCTGCCCTGACCGATCTGCGCGTGGGCACCTGGGTGTACGCCTCCCCGTTCCGCCCGGCGTGGTTGACGGCATGGGAAGCGCACTCGCTGTCGCTGCTGACCGAGGGCCGTTTCGAGATGGGCATCGGCACCGGCAGACCCGGAATCGAGGACGAGCTGCGCGACAAAGGAATGCCTGCCGTACCGCCACCGTACCAACGGCTGGCACAGGTGCGGGAGACGGTTGAAACGTTGCGAGACCTCGACGGCCCGGATCGGCATACGCCCGTGGCCATGGCGGTACTCGGTCCGAAGGCCCAGGCGCTGGCGGCCGAGGTCGCGGATACGGTCACCTTCGTGTTGGGGGCTCAGCCGCGGCACGAAGTCGAGCGGATGGCGCGCGAGTTCCGCGCGGGCGCCGACGCCGAGCTCGCGCTGGCTGTACCGGTGGTCGGGGACTCTGTCGCTGCGTACATGACGGGCCCCGATACCGACCCTGCTGCGCTGCGCGCCGCAGACGCGATGACCGTCCTCCCGGACGATCCGGCAGCCGCCGCCGAGGAAATCCAGCGCCGCAGGGAGCAGAGCGGCTTCTCCTACTTCGTTTTCGGCGCCGATTCCGCCGACCGCCTTGCTCCGGCCGTCGCCGAGCTCGTCGGCCGGTAGTCACGAGGTAAGAGGACGATACGAGACGGCTCCCGCCTCGGCGCCCGGACCGGGGCATCTGCGTTGCGGAGCACTCGGCCTACCGGGTTGCCGGCCGGATCACTTCGTGACGGGCATGCACTCGGCGAGTAGGTCGACGATGTCGCGCCAGGCTCGCTGCGCATGCTGCGGGTGGTAGCCGACGCCGGGGAGCACGGCCTGGTCGACCGGCGGATGGTGGAAGGCGTGCAAGGCCCCACCGTATACCGTCAGACGCCAGTCGACGCCCGCGGCCTGCATCTCGGCGGTGAACGCGTCTCGCTGCGCGGGCGGCATGATCGGATCTTCCGACCCGACACCGGCCCACACCGGGCAGCGAATGCGCGCCGCTTCACCCGGCCGGCCCGTGGTCAGCGCGTTGATTGTCCCGATCGCGCGCAGGCCGACCCCGGCGCGCCCGAGCTCCAGCGCGATCGCGCCCCCGGTGCCGTAGCCGATGGCGGCGATCCGGTCCGGGTCGGTTCGCGGCTCGGCGCGCAGCACGTCCAGCGCCGCGTGGCCGATGCCCCGCATCCGGTCGGGGTCGGCGAGCAAGGGCGTGATGCGCGCCAGCATCTCCTCGGGGTCGGCGAACCAGCGCCCGCCGTTGATGTCGAAAGCGAATGCCACGTACCCCAGCTCGGCCAAGGCGTCGGCCCGACGACGCTGAAAGTCGTTGAGCCCCGGACCCTCCGGTCCGATCAACACCGCGGGCCGCCGATCGACCCCAGCCGGAAGCGCGAGATGCCCGACCATGGTCAGGCCGTCGGCCGGGTACTCGACCGTGCGCGTTGCCACCGTCGTCATGGGGCTCGACTGTAGTGATCGTCGCGGCCGGTCGCGCCGGTGTTCACTGCCGGCATAACCACGCGATGAGCAGAGCGAACCCACCGGCCTTTCCACCAAGCGCCGAACGCATCGGATCGATTTGTCGCACTGCTCGAAACGGCCGGACCGCCCGGTTCGCCGGTGTTTCGCAACGATCCCGGCCGGCACCGCAGCAGTGATCTCGGCGGCCGGCGGTCCCGACCGAACTCGACCCGTTCAATGCGGTTTCCGGTCAACGGCCGGGAGGGAAGTGCCGGGTCAGCGGCACTGTCAGATGGGTGAGTTCGGTGCACGGTGCGTCCCGGTTGCCCGACGTCTCGGTCGAGACCTGCACCTCCACGACGCCGGTGACGATGCCGTCGTCTATGCCCTGAGGGATGTCGAACAGGAGGGTGCACGGTGTGGCGGATACGCCCTCGGGCACAGCAAGCAGGGCACGCCGGTCGCCCACCATGACCGGCCGGGGCTGGGTGAAGACCTCGTAGGCCCACTCCGTGAATCGACTGTCCTTCGTGAATACGGCCACCTCGTAGGATGGACCGGACCACCGGCACTGTTTCGACTCCGGAAACGGGGTACTGGTCTTCTCGGACTGCGGGTCCAGGCCCGCCGCCGTGAGATCGGCCTCGGGGATCGTACACGGATCCCACACCTGTTGCGGCGCCATCGGAGTGGTGCTCTCCGGGGCCGTGCTCGCGGCGGATGGAGAGCTGGTTCCGGACTCGGGCCGCAACGTCTCGCGCGGCAGACTCGCCGAAAGATTGTGCAGCAGTGCGGTCGCGATGGATTCGGCGCCGGCGGCGAGTTCGGCGCGCAACCCCGGTGAGTCGGCGCTGGGCGGGATGCCACTCGCCCCGGACCAATTCAGACCTTGGGTGCGCACGTTGACGTCGAGGTTCCCGAGCCTGGTCCGCACCGACACCGCAACCTTGTCCGTCCCCGCGGTCAGGGTCGCGATTTCGGCCTGATCGCCGAGGCCGGGAACGGGTGTCGGAGCTCCACTTGCCGAGGAGGGTTCTGCCTCGGCGGATGTCGTGGGCGGCTCGGCCAGGATCGGATGCGTCCACACCCTGAGCAAGATCTCCGCCGTGCGCGAAAGCGGCACCGGCGTGGACACCTTGTCGGGGTGCGGAATCGGATCCTCGAAGGTGACCGCGCAGGCGAGGGTCTGCCCGGCCGAGGTGGCGAACTCGGACGTGGTGACAGGCTGCGCGTCCACCGTCGCCAGGGCGCCCGCGAATCGCTGCAGAGCATCGCCCGCTGCCACGCGGACCTCGGCGCAGGAGGCGGGTAGTGCCGCATATCCGGATGGGTACTGCGGCCCTGTCGTACCGCCACACGAGCAACATACGGCGACCACGGCCGCTATGACCGCGATGCCTCGCAGTGAACGCGACCGGCCACCCGCTCGGAGCCGGGCCGCAAGCCGGGTGGCACCGGCTCGGGCGATCGCGATTTCTTCCGGTGTGTCGATACCGGGTGGGGTGTGAGCGGAATACATGAACCGATCTCCTGTAGCGAGTGCGGGGTACGCGTCAGTACACGGTCACCCCGCTCAGTGCCCGATGCCCAGTACATCCGGGCAGACGTGGCGGCACTGTTCGTCCGCCAGTACGTCGTCACGTTGTCCGGCAGGCCGTCCCTGGACACGCGAGGTTCGGCCGGACCTACGGCCAAGACAACGATCACGCAACCAATGGTTGCACAAAGGCGCGAACCGTGAGAATGTATTGCGCAACCAATTGTTGCGCACTTTGGGTGAGACCACCCAGGACGTCGGCAGCTCGCCGGCGTCGAATCAACCGAATCGGAGAGTGAACGAAATGCCCACAATGCCCGCCGGAAGCATCCTGCTCGGGAGCGCACAGGCCGAGAACCTGCGCGCCTGGTACCGCACCGCGATCGCACCCGACCACACCGGTGACGGGCCGATTGTCGCCGGGAACCTGTGGCTCGTCATCGAGCAGCGCGACGACGTCAGCGAGCGCAACCCCGAGCCGGGCAGGTCGATCCTGAACTTCCACGTCGACGACTTCGCCGGCTACGAGAAACAGTTGAACGCCGCAGGGGTCGAATGGGTCGCGCCCGCCGAGGACCGGCCATCCGGCAGGTTCGCGACGTTCGAAGATCCCGATGGCAACTACCTGCAGATCATCCAGCTGCGGCCGGACGCGATGTGACCGCGCTCGTTCGCACCGCTGATCGGCCGGTCGCATCGTCGAGGACACGGTTGCCCACCGGCCTCGACCACACTCCGCTGCATCGACAGCAGTGGGCAGCAGCCCGGCACCACCGACTCCGCTACGCCCCGGGACGGCGAGTGTCGCCGTGCTGCGGCCCGCGAGCCGGATAGCGCGTGCGCGAATCGCCGGATCCGGCCCCGGCCCGGCGGTGGCCGGCGGCCGGACCGGCGGATGGGAGAACATCATGCGGGGGCGCCGAGCGGCGGGTGCTCGAGCACGCGGGGCTTGTACTCGACCAGCTGGAGGCCGCTGTCGAAGGTGCGGTGCTCGGTCATCTCGAGGGCGACGTCCGGATAGCCGTCGTAGATGCGTTCTGCGCCCGTGGCGCCGGTGATCACCGGGAACATCACAACCCGGAAGCGGTCGACGAGTCCGGCTCGCAACAGGGAACGGCTCAGGCTGAGGCTGCCGATCGTACTGAGGATCCCCGAACCACTCGACTTCATGGCGCGGACCGCCTCGACGGCGTCGTCGCGGACCAGCGTGCAGTTGGCCCATTTCAGTGGCTCCTCGAGCGAAGAGGAGAACACGATCTTGGGCGCCTGTGTGAGCTCATCGACCGACGCCTCTTCCTCGGGCCTGAACTCTTCCTGGCCCGGCGGGACCTCACCGGCGGCGAAGCCCGACATCAGGCGGTAGGTGTTGGCGCCCATCAGGTACGTGACCTTGGGCTGCTCGCCGAGCCACGCAAGGTACTCCGGGCCCTCGAGGCCCCAGAAACCGGGCCATCCCTCTCCTGATGCGTAGCCGTCGAGGGAGGTGATGAAGTCGACGAGAAGCTCCGACATTGCGGTGTCCTTTCCTAGGGTGTCATGAGCTTTGACCGTCCGGGAGCCACGAACTCATCGGTCGCGCTGTGGGATAACGGAAAACTCATCGCCGGATCGAAACCGGAGATCCCTGTTCTCATAAGGGGCCGCTCCCGTGCTGCCGCACCGTTCCCTCCGATGAATTTCGAGGGAATCCGCCGTCGACACTGTTGAGTATGCCGACAGACAAGGAGCCCAGGTATGACGAGTCCGCTTGGATCGGGCGTGTCCTCGGTACGGGTGAACGGTGTGGATCTGGGCATCCAGAGCTTCGGCCGCGCGGACGATCCGCTCGTCCTGCTGGCCGGCGGCACAACGATGTTGTCCTGGCCCGATGCGCTGTGCGAGCGGCTCGCGTCGGGCGGGCGGCGCGTGGTGCGCTACGACCTGCGCGACTCCGGCGCGTCGACAACCCTCGACCCGGAAAACCCCGCCTACAACCTGCGGGATCTCGCTGCCGATGCGGCCGCGCTGGCCGGGGCGCTCGGCGCCGGGACTGCCCACCTCGGTGGAATCGGCGTCGGGGGGATGGTCGCTCAGATCGCCGCGCTGGACCACCTGGACGTGTTCTCCGCTCTGACGCTCGTCGGCACCCGGCCGGTGGCGCCGGGACCGGTCGACGAGGACTTGCCCGATCACGACCGCGCGGTCATGGGCCCGCTGTTCGCCCGCCCCTGGCCGGACTGGACCGACCGGGACGCTGTCGCGGCGTTCGCTGCCGAGGGCGCCGAGCCGATGGGCAACGATCCACAGCAGGCCCGGGAGACGGCCGGCCGTATCTGGGACCGGACGCCGTCGAGCGATCCCGCGGTGCACCAGGCGAATCAGCTCGGGATGGTGTTCTCCCGGATCGACTGCACCCCACGCTGGCGCGAGCGGCTCGGCGAACTCGACGTGCCCACGCTCGTGGTGCACGGTCGCGCCGACCCGTTCTTCCCGGTCGGCAACGGTGCCGCGCTCGCCGCCGAAATCCCCGGGGCGCGGCTGCTGGTCATCGACGATATGGGCACCGCTCTGCGCCACACCGCGGCCGACCGGGTCGCTGCCGCCATGCTCGCCCAGTAACCGTATTGCTGGTGAAAAGAGAAGGATTCCAGCCATGAGCGACGTCGGAAATGCGCTTCAACTGGATCGAATCCGACCTCGCGGCCCTGGCGCCGGCCGAGGCGCGCGAACTCGTCGTCGATGCATGGCGCATGGTGGTCCCGAAGAAGCTCTCCCGGGCTTACGACCTCCCTCATCCCCATGGGCCCGAGTAGGAGAACCGCGCGGTCCTGCTGCGCGCCGGTACACCGAGCGGACGCTGCCCCTGGCCGCTGATACTCAGCGCCTGGTCTCATACCTGGTCAGGACCACGCCACCGGGAAATGTCCGGGTCTCCATCAGGGTCAGGTTCACCCAGTTGTCCAAGGCCGCGAAGAACGGGGTACCGCCACCTACCAGAACCGGATAGGTGACCAGCACGTACTCATCGATCAGCCCGGCCCGCATGGCCGCCCCGGCGAGCGTCGCGCCGCCGATATCCATCGAGCCGCCATCCTCGGCTTTGAGCCGGGTGATCTCGGCGACCGCGTCGCCGGTGACCAGGCGGGTGTTCCAGTCGACCGCGCGGGTCGCCGAGGAGAACACCACCTTCGGCATATCCCGCCAGCGGCGGGCGTACTCGATCTCCGCCGGCGTGGCACCCGGCCGCTGGTCTGCGGTCGGCCAGTGCCAACTCATCGCCTCCCACAGCTTGCGCCCGTACAGCGCCAGGCCCGTCGCTGCCACCCGGTCGGACCACCACTGGAACAGCTCGTCACCCTGCGACGAATCCGGGCCCTCACCCCCGCTCCAGCCGAGGTCGTCGCCGGGCGCGGCGGTGTAGCCGTCCAGGGTCACATTCATGGCGAAGCTCAGTTTCCCCACAGTGCCAGCCTCTCGTAAGTCGGTACTCGATAGGAAGACCGGCGCGGCGCGGAAGAATCATCGGTCGGGTTCTCCCGCAGCCACCGGCGCCGTGGGAGAAAGGAGGCGCTGCCGGAGGTCGCGGCACCGGCGCAGTTCGCGCTCGAAGCGGTAGGCGGCGTTGGCGTGGAGGTACCTCGCCGGGGTCGGGCAGTTCGGTCAGGTATCGGCGGTCACCGGGAGCGAGCAGGTGGCCGCCGGATCGGCGCGCGCCATACCGGCCTAACCGCTCAGCAGGCGGCGGATCTCCACGTCCGGATACAGGGTGGTGCGGCTTCGCCGAGCTGATCGACGAAGGTGCGCTGCGGGAATCGGTGGCCCGTGCCCCGATTACGGGCGCTGTACGTTTTCCCGGAAGTGCCGGTTGTTGTCGCCCATCATATTGCCCGGCCGATTGTATTGCGCGACAACGTATTGCCCGCCCTTGCCGCCGGTGTTACAGGCGACTCCCACCCCGAGCTTCGTGCTCGCCTTCCAGACCACCTGCGTGAAATGCCCGGTCTCGCGGGAGAAGCCGGTGGGTGTGTCGAAGTTGTAGTCCTTGATCTCGTCGTACCACGCTTTCGTCGCGGAGAAGCCGGTATGCCGGGAGCCCCATATGACGGCGAGGTTCTCACCGTTGCCCGAGCCCTGCGAGTGCTCGAATTTCTGTGTGTCGGCCAGATGCTCGGCCCACCGCCGGGCCGAGGCCGACACCGCCGGGTCGAGCACCATCGCGGGTGCGCCGTGCTTCGCCCGGTACTGGTTGTGAGCGGCGAGCATGTCCTGCGCGAACGCTGCTCCGCCGCAGGCCGGGTCCACTCCGGCAGCGGCCACGCCGGTACCGCCGACAGCGGCAACCAGCACGGTCAGACAAGCCGACAAAATCCGTCCACGACGCATTGCGATCTCCCGGGAGGTAGGTGAGACGAGCAGAAGGCGAAGCCGAGACCAGCGCGGATCAATCGGAAACCATCAGCGCACTGAGTTTCTCGGCGATCAACCTACACCGGGCTGCAGCCTTCCGGGTGCGTACGGGGTTCTCACGGCCTCGTCGACCGAGGCGCTGTCTCAGCGACTCAGTGGTACGGCTTCGCCCTCGGGCCTGCGCAGGTGCAGACGGATCGCCGAGATCAGGAAGAAGATGCCACCCAGCGTCGCGTAACCGGCGAGAGCAGTGAGCGAGGCATTCGACGCTCCGGCCATCATAATGAAACCGCCGCCGGCGAAGACGGAGATGCCTCCGCTGAGGATCATCGCCCACTGACCGCCGAGCCGATAACGCAGGAGCGCGACGATCAGCTGGACGATACCGGCGGCGACCGCCCAGACGCCCCACACTCGCAGCACGGCCGGGATACCGGAGGCGGCCGCGAAACCCAGGCCGACGGCAGCCGGCAGGCTCACCACCATATTGATGTAGAGCGGCACCCGGGGGCGGATGGAGCCCGAGGAACGGAAGTCGATCACGGCCGCGGCGACATCGAACAAGGGATAGATCACCAGCAAGGCGACGGCCGCGGGGGCGACAGTCGTCGCGAGCATCGCCGTCAGGACCGCCCACACGATGGCGAAACCGAAACGGACGAAGTACAGGTTCCGCAGAGCCGTGTTTCCGGCCGGCGCATCTACCACAGCTGTGGCGGTGGGGGCAGAGGGACTGGACATGAGACTCCTTGACTTCGTGCAGCGGTGAATGCCATCCGCAGCAGAGAGAAAGAACGATCGGTATACCAGCGTGAGCGCACCTTTACCGAATGTCAAGACCGATCGTTCTTTCTGTTAGCCTCGTGAGTAGCCGCCTCGGCCCGAAGGGAGTAAACAGATGTCGGAAGCACGGTCCCGGCTGCTCGACACGGCCACCGAGCTCTTCTACACCGAGGGGCTGCACTCCGTGGGCGTCGAGCGCGTACTCGCCGAGGCACGGGTCACGCGAGCCACGCTGTACCGGCATTTCAGCGGTAAGGACGACCTTCTGGTCGCCTACCTGGCCCGGGCCGACGAGGCCGTCCGGGCACAACTCGCCGCCGCCCGCCACCCGGCTTCGACCCCGGACGACATCATTCGATCCGTCGGCCGGAACATCGCCGACGATATCCGCCGACCCGGTTTCCGCGGGTGCGCTTTCCTCAATGCCGCGGCCGAATATCCGGACCCGGATCACCCCGTCCACCGCGCCGTTCTCGAACACCGGCAGTGGTTCCTGGCATCGATGACGGAATTGTTCACCGCCACCGGGAAAATCGACCCGGAACCCGCCGCGCGGCACTTCGTCATGCTGCGCGACGGCGCCATGGCCGCCGGGTGCCTGACCGATCCGGAGCCGATCGCCGGAACATTCCTGCGCGGAGTCGAAGGACTGCTGGAGTACCGCAGTCGTCAGGAATAGCGTTGCGCGATATACCGCATAGCGGTGCAGCGCGCGGTGTTGTCAGGGCACGAAAACCTCGGCCGTGCCGGGGACGCTCGGGCGGTCGGTGCGCAGGGTGAGCGCGACCCGGCCGGGGCCCGAGTCCACGTGCAGGTAGAACGGCCGGGAACTGGTGTGGCCCGCGGGGATGAACTGGCTCACCGAGCCGCTGCGGCCGGTGTCGAGATTGCGCCAGTCCACGATCGCCGTGACGTCACAAGCCAGCAGAGTAGGCGCCCAGTCGCCCAGCGGGGAGAAGCCCTGGGTGATCCGCAGTTCGATGGAATGGGCGGTCCCCGGGAAGACGTGGTACTGCGACAGCGGGCCGTCGTAGGCGACTCCGGCCGCACTCAGCATGCCCACGCAGATACCGTTGCCCAGCGTCCAGGCCGGGGCGGTGCGGACCTCGTTCATCGCGCAGCTTCGCGGGCCGACATTCGACACCCCGAGCTGGCAAGGCTCGGCGGGGCCGGCCACCCCCGGCGCCCCCCCCCGCCAAGCCCCCCCCCCCAACCCCGGGGGGGGGGGTGTGGGGCGTTTTGGGGGGGTGGGGGGTGCGGGGAAAAAGCGCGAGACATTGGGGGGGTTTAAATTTTGCAC
>NZ_JARWPM010000375.1 GCF_029869215.1 Nocardia carnea | reverse complement strand
GCGAAACCCCGAGCGCGCGGGGGGGCCCCTGCCCGGGGCCGGGGCCGGCGGGGCCCCCGCCGGGCCACCCCCCCGCCGCGGCCCTGGCCGGCGGCCCCCGCGGCGCCCGGCCCGATCTCGCCGGCGAAGCACTCGCCCGGGTCCGGGCGCCGACTTTGCTGATCGTCGGCGGCCGCGACGAGACGGTGCTCGACCTCAACCGCCAGGCGCGGGAGCGCATGACCGCCCGTCCCCAGCTGAAGATCGTGCCGGACGCCACGCATCTGTTCGAAGAACCCGGAACGCTGGACCGAGTCGCCGATCTCGCGGCCGGCTGGTTCCGCGACAACCTCGGCACCGCGCCCGCACCGAGTCCGTCGTCCTGATCCTGTCAGGCGCCGAGGGACCCGATCTCGCTGTCGAGCAGGGCGGCCTGGGTGGTCAGCTCCGCTTCCTCCGGCTGCTCCCCCACCCTGGCGACCAGGTCCGCCCGGGTGACGACGACCAAGCCGGCGCCGTCGTCCGCGGGGTCGTCGTGAATTCGCAACCGGCCCTCGGACAGCACCAGGCAGCTGTCCGGCGCGGAGGCCAGAAGCCGTCGCAGCTGTGCGGCATCGACCTGTGTTCCTGACTGCCGCTCGTCACCGTGCTCGGGAGCATTGTCGATATCCATGCGCCCCGGATGCCCCGAGCCTGCCGCCGGAAACACTCGCCCACGACTTCTCGCGCCGGGCGGCTTCGTAGCGGCCGGCATCGGTCGGCCGCCCGCTGTTTGCGACGGAAGTGCCCGGGTACTGCCGCTTCGCAGACGCGAAGTCGCACAAGGGTCGCGGTGGCGTCCCGGGAAGGTTCGTGATGGTGACAACCGATGTGCAACGGCTCCAGCGGGCGCTGTCGGAGGTCGACTTTCCGGCCGAGAAATCCGATCTGGTGAGCCACGCCGCCGAAGCGGGCGCGGACGACGATACGGTGCGCGCGCTGAAGGCCATCCCGCCCGTGCAGTACGCCAACCTCACCGAGGTGTTGCAGTCGGTGACTCTCGACGACGGGCGAAGCCAGTCCGAACGCAACGCGCAGAGCCGCGAACACGCGCATCCGACGGTGACCGAGCGGGAACGCCGGGTGCCACCGAATCCGGTGGTCGACGAGCTCGGCGAGAACCGCGGCAGCTGAGGAGGTGGTAGCGATGGCCGAGTCGCTGGTGGACGACGAGCTCTGGGACGACTTCCACCGCGTGGTCAATATGTCGTCGCGCGAACTACGCGACTGGTTGCGTACCGAGGCGGCGAGCCCGGAGGCGGAACGGGAACCGGACCGCTCCGGCCCGGAAGTGGGCCGGCATGTGCTGGCGATTCTCGGCAAACGCCGCACCGATCTCAACGCCGGCGATATCGCGGTGATGCGCCAGGTGGTGGACGAGGTGACCGAGGCCCGCCGGGCGGATCTGGAACCGGTGGCCGGGCAGGCACAGTTCCGGCGCCGCCTGATGTGCCTCGGCCACGATCCACTGCGGGCTGCGTAGGCTGTCCTGCAGTTTCAGTCGCGCCGGGCCACCGCGTAGAGGTGGTAGGAGCCGCGAAACCCCTTCAGTTCGGCTTCGCGGGCGGCGGTGACCGCGATATCCGGGCGGCCGGATACCGCGTCACGCACCGCCTCGCTGACCAAGACCTCGCCGCCGTTCGCCTGGGCCGCGACCCGGGCCGCCATGGCCACGTTCCGGCCGAACAGGTCGTCGCCGCGCCGGACCGATCTACCCATATGGATACCGATACGCACCCGGACACTCGCCACGGGTCCGGCGATCGCGCCGATAGCGCCTTGTACGTCCAAGCCGCAGCGCACGGCCGCTTCGGCGGCACCGAAGGCCATCATGAAACCGTCGCCCTGGCTTTTCACGATATGCCCGCCGTGCGCGGAGACGTATTTGCGGATCAGCCGGTCGTGCCGGCCGAGCAGCGCGACCCACGCGCGATCGCCCAGTCGTTCGTTGAGCGCGGTGGAGCCTTCGATATCGGAGAAGGCGATCACCACATCGCCCTCGGCGGTGAGCCGTGCCAGATCCGGTCGTTCCACCTGAGCCCAGCCCGCCAGATCCTCGATCGAACTCAGTACCGCGGCTCGGAAACCCTTGCGGCGCACCAGGCTCGCGGTCTGCCATACCGTTTTCACCGCTTCCCGGCCGCTGTCCATCAGCAGCTGCCGGGTATCGGGCCGGCGTTGGGCCGCGGCGAGTTCGCGCCGGCTGCGGACCAGTAAACGCCACAGCACGATCAGGCCGCCGGCCTGCACCACGACGACCGCCGCGAGGACATATTCGATCATCGGCGGCTACCGCGGTGTGCCGGCGCCGGCCTGCGCGGCGTCGCTCAACTGCTGGGAGACCTCGGGCAGGTCGGCGTGGATACGGCGGTCCATGGCCCGGGCGAGCAATTCGTCGGCGACCTGGCGGACCGCCGGGCGCAACCCGCCGAGCGTTCCCGCGAGCTCGTTGAGCCGCTCGGGCGCGGGGTCGTCCAGTACCGGGTTCACCAGGTTGACCCGGAACTCCCGGACGAACGCGAATGCCATCCGGTCGAAGGCCGCTTCCAGTTCCCAGCTCAACGCGAGTATCGAGCGCAACGGAATTCCCGCGGCCACCATCGCGGTGGCCGCCTCGAGCAGCCGGCCGCTGGAGTAGACGAAGCGGTCGTCCTCGATGCGCAGATAACCCAGCTCGATCGCCTCCGCGATGGCCTCGGGTGTCGCTTGCGCACCGAAGCGGGACAACATCTGTTCGAGGTCCAGGGTCACTTCCCCGTCGCCCCAGGCTTGCGCGGCGGCCGATTCGAAACCCAGTAATTCCGAGACTCCGCCGCCACGCTCGGCAGTGGACAGCAGATCGGCGATACCGTCGAGGCTGTGCCCGCGGCCGAGCAGGTCGGCGATGAGTCGTAACCGCTCGAGGTGCCCCTGGTTGTACAGGGCGTGGCGCCCCTGCCGCCGCGGCGCATCGAGCAGGCCCCGGTCCTGGTAGTAGCGCACTGTCCGCACCGCGATACCGGCGGCCTCGGCCAGCTCCGTGACCCGGTACTCCTGCGTGCGTGGCGTCATCGTCATCCCTCCCGCTCACCGTCTGCGAGCCGAGTAGCGCAATCTTAGCCACACTGTCTCAGCAGATGGTGATTCAGTAGTCCGCTTCGGTCCGGTCAGGCCCGCGATAGCGCACTCCATCTCGCGTCTGTTGTGGTGCAAGTCACCGTCGGTTACAGTCCTTACTGATACATATCGCGTGTCGGCAGACCGAGCCGGCACCTGCGGGGCCGTGCATTCGGCGGTGAGGAGGCCGAGTCGGTGCTGACGACGAACAGCTCTCGAACAGGTTGTGAACTCGAGATCGCCGGAATGCCGGCGGTCGAGCATCTACCCCGGCCCCGCCGGCTCTCCCAGCAATTACTCGACCATCTCGCCGGATCGAGTGACGGTGCCACACCCGCGGCGATGCTGCCGTGCGGAGTGGCGCGGCGCGAAGCCGCCGAGGTGGTGGCCGGCTGCCTGGAACTGGTAGCGGCGGTACTGCAAGGTCGCCCGGTGGACCGGTTACCCGAACCCGTCCACAACAAGATCGCCGATTGGGCCGCGGACGGCGTGGCGCTGGAAGCCGTGCAACACGCCACCCACCTGGGCTTCCGGTTCGTGCTGGATCTGCTCGCGCGGCACGCCCACGGCACCGACAGCCAGGCGATGGTGGTGGCGAGCCGGCGGCTGGCCGAGGTTCTCGACCATGTGATCACCACCTTCAGCCGGGCCTATGTGCGGGAACTGCGGGTCCATACCGCCATGCGCCAGGCCGGCGCCGAAGCGCTGGCCGCCGCCCTCATCGCGGGAACGAGCACCGCGGAGATGGCGCGCGAATGCGGTTTCCGGAACGCGGATTCCTACGCGGTGTTCGCCCTGGCGCTGACCGGTCCGGCGCAGGAGGGCGCCGGGAACGGCCCCGGTTCCATCGAGGCGCGGCGCCGGTTGCGGCGGGTGCGCGCCGAACTCACCTTCGACGGCGCTGCGCCGCTGGCGCGGCTCAGCGAAGCGGGTGGCACCGTTCTGGTCCCCTGCGCGCCACACGACGACACCACCGCCGCGCGCCTGTTCGAACGCCTGCGGTCGGCGCTGGGCAGCCCACCACTGGTCACCGTGGTGCACGCGGCCCGCGACGAGATTCCCCAGGCGACCCGGCGCGCCCACGAATTGCTCGACCTGGCCCAGCGCCTGCACCGGCCCGCCCGGTTGTACCGGATGGCCGATCTCGCCGTGGAATACCAGATCACCCGGCCGGGCCCGGCCCGGCAGCACCTGTCGAAAACCCTGGAACCATTGCTCACCCAGCCCGAACTCCTGCAAACCCTGGCCATGTACCTGGCCAACGACCGCAACCGCCAGCGCACCGCCCGCGCCCTTTACGTGCACGCCAACACCATCGACCATCGCTTGCGCCGCATCGCCCGCCTCACCGGACTCGACCCGGCCGGCGCCGAAGGCCTCTGGCATCTCCAGGCCGCCCTGATCGCCAACGCCTACGAAACCGGCCGGCCCGTACCGCACCTCCCGGCACCGGATACGGACGCCGGGCACACCGGCACCGGTCCCGGTGCTGCCACCACGCTGCTGCAGACGTCCGGGTCGCTCGGTACACCTATGGCCACGGCTGCCGGATAGAAAGGTGTCTCCGCCCCGACGTTCAGGCCAGTTCCGGCACGCGCAGATGAGCCAGGGCCAGTTCGAACTCCCGCACGTCCAGAGCTTCCACACCGGTCTGCCGGGCGGCATCGACCCGCAGCGACGCCGACTGCTCACGACTGGCCCGCATCGCCTCGGCGCTGTCGTAACTGGTGCACGAGACGGCCCGCCCGGACCTGCGGTTGATCATCAGGCTCGCACTGCAGAATCCGTCCAGTTCCTCCATGGCGGGCAACGTGCTGACCTTGTAGATATCCACGGCCGTATCGAGCCGGCTCGGATCGGTCTTGACCCAGGTCGCGCGCACACAGGCCCCCTCGCCCACATGGTGGGCCCGGTGCAGGCCGGCGATCTCCCATTCCTCGATCTGCGCGCTGCCGCCGAAGGTCGCGAGCGCACGATCACGCAGGGGGCCCACCCGCTCCCGGCTGTCGTGCATGGCGTCCGCCGATTCCCAGGCGCTGGTGGCGATGCAGTGCCCCGTGGTCCGGTCGACCATCAGCGACATCCCGATACACCCGGGGATTTCTCGGAGGGCCGGCAACACCGTGTCGCGCATATGCGCGATCCCGGCGTCGACAGCGGAGGGTTGCGCCTGAATAGTGGTAGATCGCGCGAACACGATCCACCCCCTCTCTGCTCGGGGCAGCGCCCCGGTGGCGCCACCGGTGCCCTTCACCCTGCTCCTCCACCACTGCCGGTGGCAAGAGGCGAGGTCGCCGGCTCCGGCGTCCCGCACCGCCGTGGACGCCCCGGTGCGCCGCCGGCTCAGGCCCGCAGAACCTCCCTGACCTCCATCAGCGCGAACCCGAGCAGGTTCAGGCCCGCCCACCGAACCGGGTCCTCGATGCGCGGATCGTCGGCCGTCAGCCCGACACCCCATATCCGGTCGACCGGACTGGCTTCCACCAGGACCCGATCCCCGGTGTTCACCAGGAATTGCCGCAGCTCCACGTGCTGCCCGAACTTCGCCAGGCCACCGGCCACCACGATCCCGAACCGGTGCGCGGCCCACCTGTCCTCGGCGAACCCCCGGATACTTCGGCCCAAGGTTTTCGCTTCGCCCGGATGGTTCGCGTCCAGAATCTTTTCCGCGGTGGCACCGTCGTCGAACAGCATCGCCTTACGCCACATCATGTAGTGCTCGGCCGTCCGGAACTCCATACCGTCGACAGTGAAGCGCGCCGGCCACCATTGACTCAGGCAACTCGGGCCGATCCGGCCGTCCGGCCGCGGGTGGTGGCCCCAGAAGGGCAGGTACTTCACCCGTCCACCGTCCAGGGCATCGATCAACTCGCCGGTACTCCGCGCTTTCACCGGTCCGAGTCTGCCGCACAACCAGCGGCGGAACACCCCGTTTTCCATCCACCGCCGCCCGAGCGGTGGCCGGGATATACCAAGGCAAGGGCTACACCGGCCACGCCGGGCTCGAACCGGGGACGAACCCGGGACTCAGGGTTTGCGGGCCAATCCGGCGGAGATCAGTTGATCCCAGACGGTCAGCTCACGGTCGGCGGAACCGATACTGCGGACCACAGAGTCGGATTCGTCCGGGGCGTCCGGCCGCCAGAGCACCGCGGGGACGATTCCCGGATCCAGAATCTCGAGACCGCCGAACAGTGCCCGGATCTCGTCGTCGGTGCGCCACCGCCCGCGACCGAACGTGGACTGGAGTTTCTGCTCCGCGGCCTCGGTTTCGGCGTTGTTACCGGAGCGGAAGTGGGAGATGAAAACCTGACTGCCCGAAGGGATCTGGTCGCGCCAGTAGGCGACCACGCCGTGCGGGTCCTCATCGTCGTTGAGGTGGTGCAGGATCGCACTGAAAACCATCGCCACGGGCTTGCCGAAATCGATCAGCCGGCGCACCTCGTCGCTGTTCCGGATCTTCTCGGGTTCCCGCACATCGGCCTGCAGCACGGTGGTGTTGTCGTCGGTGGCCAGCAGACTGCGGCCGTGTGCGAGCACGATGGGGTCGTTGTCGACGTAGACGACCTTCGCACCGTCGGCGTAGCGCGCCGCGATCTGATGCACATTATCGGCCGTCGGCAGACCACTGCCCAGGTCGATGAATTGCTCGACTCCGCTGCGGGCGATATCGCGCACGGCACGCACCAGCGCCTGCCGGTTACCGAAGGCGATCGCCACCGACCCGGGCAGGTCGACTTTGAAGTGGTCGCCGATCTTCTGATCGACGGGATAGTTGTCCTTACCGCCGAGCAGATAGTCGTACACCCGGGCGATACTCGGTTTGCTCTGATCCACCACGCCCGCATCGTCATTCATCACGCACTCCGTCCACCGAGTTATGGTGCCCTCATCGTAGGCAGCCGGACAGGCCTGTGCCCGCACAACGTCTACGCCGGAAGCCCAGCGCTCAAGCCAGGCGTAAGGCCGTCACTTTCCAGCCCGTTGTCGTATGTTCCACGCGGCCGGCGAGGGCGAGTCGCCGTGGGCCGCGGTCGTACATCGCCACCAGTTCGAACGCGTCGCCGGCGACCGGGAACAGCTGGTATTTGGCCAGGACCGCCGCGCCCAGCGTCCGGCTGGGTACATGGTCGCCGGCGACCAGGGAGCCGATGGCGTGGACCAGCGCGGGCGTGCAGGACTTGGCGAGCTGTGCGACCGGGCGACGGCGATCGAGGGTTTCCAGCAGGAATCGCAGCGTTGTACCGGTGAATTCGCGGGCGTCGAGGTGACGGTCCGACCGTTCGGCCGCATGCGCGGCGCGTTGTACCCGGCGCAGGCTCGCCGGGACTCGGCTGCCGGAACGCAGCGCGCCACGGGCAATGCGTGGCCGGCATCCGGCCACCGAATCCGCCGCCGTTTTCACGGGCGCGCAGGCCGGCGCAGGTGTGGCCGCGCCGGATTCCCGCTCGGCGGGTACCGGTGCCGCCGGGCCGTTTCCCTCTCGATGCGGTATCCGCGGCGACGACTGTCCGGCGACCGAAATACTCGCCCTCGGGCGGGCGCGCGGTAGCCCACCGGGCAATTCCGCCGGCGGTTCGTACTCGGGCACCCGATACAGCATCGGCCGGACATCACGCATTCGACACCCCCTCCGTGAACGGAACGCTCCGCCCGCGCTCCGGTCGCGTCAGCATTGCATCGATATCCCTCGGCGTACAGCCGTAACGACGGCTTTTCCGCCGAAACAACCGTCGGCGCGGCGTGTCTCGCACGCACCGTATTCCGGCGCGTCGCGGGCCGGGATGGTTTGTCGGAATCGATTGCTAACTTGGATCGTTACGTCCGATCACGCCTTGATACCGGGAGAGTCTTTTGCTCGGCCATTCCCATGCCACCAGCGGCGCGCTCGCATTCGCGACCGCCGCCACCGTCGTTCCCGTCCCGGTAATGGAATTCGTCCGGGGGCCGGTGGATGTCACCGCCCTCGAATTGATTCTCGGGGCGCTGATCACGGCGGGTGCGGCATTGCTGCCCGATATCGATCATCCGGGCGGCACGATCGGGGAATCCCTGGGCCCGGTGAGCAATGTGGTGGCCAAGGGGGTGGCCGCGATTTCCGGCGGCCACCGTAGGGGCACGCACGGATTGCTGTTCGTCCTGCTGGCCGGTTGGGCGACCTGGGCGGGTGTGCACTATGTGGGCCGCTATTTCACACTGGGCATTATTTTCGTCATGCTGGCCTTCGGTTTCCGGGCGCTGCACCTGACCCCGAAGGGCGATTCCATCCGGGCGTGGGGCCTGTGCGTGCTGCTGGCCGGCGGCGGCACGGTCCTTATGGACCGCTGGCTACCCGATTCGCCGTACTGGCTCCCGTTCGCCATCGGCCTGGGCGCGCTCATCCATATCGCCGGCGACTGCCTCACCGACCGCGGCTGCCCGCTGCTGTGGCCGCTGAAGCCGCGGCTGGCGCTGCCGATCATCTCCCGCACCGGGAACAAGGTGGAGACCTGGATCCTGACTCCGGCGATGGGCATGGTCACGATCGCCCTGCTCTACCTGTACGCGGTGCCCCGGTGATTCGGCCGGGCCCCGCGGCGCGCGGAGCCGGCAAGCGTATCCTCACCTGTGATTATTCGCATAGCCTGCGGGTATGACCGACGCGACGGAGGACCGATATCTCGCCCAGGGCGGGTTCGCGACCAAGCTCAACTGGCTGCGCGCCGGGGTGCTGGGGGCCAACGACGGCATCGTATCGACCGCTGGCCTGGTGGTGGGCGTCGCGGCCGCGGCGTCCAGTACCAGCACGATCCTCACCGCCGGCATTGCGGGGATCAGCGCGGGCGCCATCTCCATGGCGGTCGGCGAGTACGTATCGGTGAGCACCCAGCGCGATGCGGAGGCGGCGCTGCTCGCGCAGGAGTGCCGCGAGCTCGAGGAAGATCCCGAGGACGAACTGGACCAGCTCACCGCGATCTATCATGCCAAGGGCCTGAGCGCCGAAACCGCCCGGCAGGTGGCCGAGGAGTTGACGGCCTACGACGCGTTCGCCGCGCACGCCGAAGCCGAACTCGGCTTGAATCCCGACGAATTGACCAATCCGTGGCATGCCGCGTTCTCGTCGGCGATCGCCTTCACCCTCGGTGCGATGCTGCCCCTGCTGGCGATACTGCTGCCCCCGACCCCGGCTCGGGTCCCGGTCACCGTTGTCGCCGTCCTGCTCGCCTTGGCCCTCACCGGCTCGATCAGCGCCTGGCTCGGCGGAAGCAGCCGGATCCGCGCGGTGGCCCGGGTCGTGGCGGGCGGCGCACTGGCCATGGCCGTCACCTACGGCATCGGCCAGCTGGCGGACGTCGCGGGCATCTGAGCGGGAGCGAGTTCCCTTGCCGCGGCGAGCTTTATCCGAAGTGAACCAGCGGCGGGTCGCATATTTTGCTGTACTTGGCGGGTGAGTTCTCTATTCGCCGTACTGCCGGCGGCCGCGCTCGATTCGGCGGAGCAGGCGTACGAGCGGTATCTGTCCCTGATGCAGGCCCCCGAGCCCAGTCCGCCGGAGCGGGCGGTGGGGGTGGTGTGTACTTTGATCGACCGTTCCGGAACCGGGTTGCGGGTCCACCGCCGGCCGGAGGCGCGGGGCGCCCTGCTGGAGGCCACGGTATCCGACCGGTTCGATTGCCTGCGCGCCCTGCTGGCACTCACCGCCGACCGTGACCTCGCGGTCCTCGATGTCGCGACCCGGCGGCTCTACAACCCGCGCGGCGCCACCCGCATCCAGGTGACGGCGGGCAATATCACCCTCCCCTATCTCACCGAGAGCATTCTCGACGAGATCCTCGAAACACCTCCGGATCCACGCGACCCCGCGCTCCAGGTGACCCGCGCACCCATGTGCCATATCCGGGCTCGCCGCCTGCCGGAGGATATCTTCGAACTGGAGCACCGCGACCTGGACGCGTTCTTCCGCCTCTACACCGACGACGCGATCCTGGTGCGTAAAACCATCTGGGCCTGGGCCGTCCGCGATCCGTGGTGGCAGCAGGCCATCGCCTGGCAGCCCGTCGACGCCCCGGTGGCCCGGCAGCGACGACCGGAGCCGGCCGACGATATCGACGCCGTACTGGCCGAATTACGCCGGATGGCCGACGAAACCCCACCGGAACTCGGCGCCCTCGACCTGATCTCCGCCCTCGGCGACGTAGACAACCAAGCCCAAGCCATCCTCGACCGCGCCGACACCGAAAACCCCACCCGGACCCAACCAGATTGATCCACGGGCGGGGCCGGCCCTCGAAACGCCATTCCCCGCCACGGATACACCTATTTCAACC
The DNA here is from genome assembly GCF_029869215.1 of Nocardia carnea. Taxonomy (GTDB): domain Bacteria; phylum Actinomycetota; class Actinomycetes; order Mycobacteriales; family Mycobacteriaceae; genus Nocardia; species Nocardia carnea_B. The sequence goes on along the minus strand of NZ_JARWPM010000375.1, from coordinate 9,788 downwards.
CCACCCGGACCCGCACCGAATCCTCGTCCGTTCCGGCCAGCGCCTGTTCGAGCAGGCTGCTGATGTTCACCTGGGGCACGGCCCCGTTCAGGCTGTCCGTGAGCGGGGTCAGACCCGGCTGCAGGGCGGCCAGTTCGGGTCCGATCTCGTCGAGCACGGTGCGCAGCCGCTCCAGCAACGGAACGAGTCCGCCGTCCTGGAGATACCTTTCCGGTGATCCCTCGGCACCGGTGACCCGGCCCACCGATTCGACGAAATCGTCGAGGACCTCGGCGAACCGGGTGAATTCGGTGGCGGCCGCGGAGGTGGCCGGCCCCGACCATTCGGCGTCGGCCGCGGCGGTTTCGAAGTTGTCGAGGAGTTCGGCGATCCGTGGTTCGCGGGACATTATGGTGGCGGCGAGCAGGTCGGCGGCGCGGGTGAGTTCCGGCAGCACCGCGTCGGTGCCGTGCAGCGCCTCGCTCATGGTGCGCACCAGCGAGCCCATGGTCGCCGGGTCGAGCTGGTTCATGGTGCGGGTGACCATGCGCGCGGCCTCCGGGATGGAGAGCGGGCTGTGGATATCCGCCGACTGCAGCCGCTGCCCGTCCGAGATATAGGGCCCCGCGCCGGTTTTCGGCGCGAACTGCACATAGGGCTCGCCCAGCGCGGACAGGTGTTCGATCGTGACAACGCTGTCGGCGGGCAGCCGATGCGAATCCTGCACCCGGAAACCGACTTCCACCCCGTCGGCGACCCGGTCCACCGAGGTCACCCGGCCGACTTCGATACCGGTGAGCAGTACCGGCGAGCCGACGCCGAGACCGCCGGAATCCGCGAGCACCAGGGAGGCGTTCAGGTAGTCGCGGAACGGGTCGGCGCGCACCACACCGAAAGTGAGGTAGCTCGCGCCGAGCACGGTGATGGCCGCGATCCCGCCGAGCGAGGCCAGAGGTCCGAGTTTCATCGCACGGCTCCGATCATGCGCAGGGTTTCGATGATCCGGTGCACCTGGTCGTCGGTGGACAGACCGGGGGCGCGCACGCCGCTGATATCCACCTTCGGGCCGTTCTCCACGAACGGGATGATCTTGTCCCGCAGGAGCGCGACCAGCATGTTCAGGTTCGAGGGCTGCCGCAGGTCCAGCGGACCGCCGGTGGCCAGCGGGACGAAGGCGGCCGCGGCGGCGCCGCCGGATTGCGCGAGCGGCGCGAGCCAGCTCAACGACTGCCCGACCGGCCCCAGGCCCCCGAAGATCTCGGTGACCCCGGCGATGGAGGCGGTGGCGGCGTTCATCTGCCGCACCGATTCGGGCCGCAGGATATTGTCCAGTTCGTCCTGGATCCCGTGCATGACCTCCGCGTTCGAGGCCACGCCGTGCAGCAGCAGGTCCACCTGATCCAGATGCGCGGCCAGGTCCACCGCGTCCGTGGCCAGGACCTGCGCGATCTGCTGCGTTTTCGCCGGGTCCTGCGGCAGTACCGAATTGACCCGGTTGACGATGTCCTGCAGTTGCCCCACCGCACCGCTGTTGACGAAGAAGGCGATCGCCGCCATCGTGTCCTCGAGCTGCACCGGTGGGGTCGTGCGGTCGCGCGGGATGGTGTCACCGGGGCGCAGCAGGTTGCCGTAGCCGTCGGGGGGTGTGGTCAGCGCGACGTGGATATCGCCGAGCACGGTGTTCTGCCGCAGTTCGGCGATGGTGTCGGCGGGCAGCTCGACGTCGTCGTCGACCGCGATATCCACCACCACATAGCCGGTCGTCTCCGCGTCGCCGGGCACGACCTCGACCTGCTCCACGGTACCGATCTGCGCACCGTTGGCGATCACTTTCGCCCGCGCGGGCAGGTTCAGGACGTTCGCGAATTCGATCCGCAGGGAGTAACTCCCACCGCTGACGGTGGCACCGGGCACCGGGATATCGGAAGGGTCGAAGGCACAACCGGACACGGCCAGTGCGGCGGCGATCCCACCGGCCGCCAGCCCGCGCCTGATCCGGTGGAGGTCCAGCGTTATCCGCCGCGCCGGATCGATCCGGACGCGCCGCGGTATCCCGGACAGCAATCTCATCGCGCACCCGCCGTTCCCAGTACCAGCCGCACCAGATCCAGATCCACCATGCCGTTCGCCGCACTCGCGCAGCGCCCCGGCGATACCGCGTTCACCGCGGCGCAGACCTGTTCGGCGTTCGGCTGCGGTATCGCGACCCGCGGTGGCGCGTAGGTGAGACCCGGGGCGCCCGTCGCCGGATCGGTGACCGTACGCACCGCCGAGGCCAGCACCGGTGTGGTGGCGACGATCTCGCTCAGCGACCCCACATTCGCGCGCAGCAGTTTCACCAGCGGCACCAGGTTGTCCAGGCCGGCCATGAGCGGATCGGCCAATATCACGGAGAGGTCGTTGAGCATCGGCAGGATCTCACCCAGGCCGTCGAACAGGGCGATACCCGGGGTGAGCAGTTCCGTATGCGACATCTCGAGGGTCGGCCCGAGCCGGGTGAGCATCAGTTTCAGATCACCCCAGTGCTCGGCGACCTTGTTGGATACCGATGCGTAGGCGTCGAAGATCCCGGCCAGGTGCGCGATATCGGCGTCGGGCGATTCCAGGACCCGGCCGAGCTGGTTGATCAGGTCGTTGATCTGCGGACCGGTACCGGCGGAGGCCGTATCGAGCGCGTCCAGACCACCGGCCAGCGCGTTCGGCCGTTCGTCGGTGCCGCCGATCTGATCGGAGAGTTCGGCCAGCGCGGTGATCGTCTGGGTGAGGCTCTTCGGCGTCAGAGTGTTGGTGAGGCACTGACCCGGATCGTGTTCGGCGGTGGTGTTCGTCCCCGGGAGTACCGCCAGTTCCCGGTCGGCCACCACGGTGTCGGACACCGTGGTGGCGCCCGCGCCGGCGTAGACCGGATGGTCGGCGTCGACCTCGAAATCGACGCGGACTTTCGCGCCCGCCGGCGCGATCCGGGTCACCGAACCGACTGTGATCCCCCGCATCGACACCTGATTGCCCTGGTAGAGGCCGATACTGTCCGGCATGATCGCGCAGTAGGCGCGGGTCTGCTTCAGCGGCTGGAACGCGATCACATACGCCGCGGTCACCGCGAGCACCAGCACCACCGCCCCGGCGATCGACATCAGCGCCGGTGAGCCGAGCACCCGTTTCCGCATCAGCACACCTTCCCGGGAAGCGGGATACAGACCGCGGCACCGGGGGCGGTGACGGTGGTCCCCGATTGATCGACGTGCACACCGCCGCCGGGTCCGGTCAGATCGCGCAGTTTCGTGCTCAGGCTCTGCGCCGCCGCGATCATGGGCTCGAGCTGGTCGCCGTATTGCCGCAGCCGCGGCAGCGCGTCGGCGAGCTGCTGCACCTTCGGCCGCAGCGTCTGATCCCAGCTCGGTGCCAATGCCGTCACCCGCTGCACCACCGAACTGAGCAGGCTCAGCGCCTGGCGCAGTTCGGCGCGCTTGTCCAGCAGCACCGTCTCCATCAGATTGACGTTGTCCATCAACCGGCCCAGATCGGTTTTCGCGCCGTCGTACATGGTCACGTATTCGTCGGCGGTGGCGATGGCGTTCGACACCTGATCACGCTGGCGTTCGATGGCGTCGAGATAGCTGCCGACGGTGTCCAGCACACTCCGCAGTGATTCGGGGGCAGCGTCGAGGGAGGTGTCGAGTGCGGCGAGATTGCGGCGCAGGGTGTCGCCGTCGGTTTCGCGCAGCGGCGCGGTGGCGTCCTGGAAGGTCTCCATCAGGCTGTAGGGCAGCCGGACCCGGTCGGCGGGAATCGGGGTGTCGCCCAGCGGGGCGTCACCCGCCGGGAACAGTGCGACGTAGTGCCCGCCGACCAGGGTGAGCATCCGGATATCGAGCGAACTCTGGTCACCGACGAAAACGTCCCGGTCGACCGTGAACCGCATCAGCACCCGATCCGGTTGCAGGTCCAGGGATTCCACCTCACCCACCGGGACCCCGGCAAGCCGGATATCGTCGCCGGTTTTGACCGACTGCGCCTCGCTGAGTTCGGCGGTGTAGGTCTTCTTGCCCAGGGGCACGACGTACAACACACCGACCGCGATACCCAGGACGAGCACACCGCAGAGGCCGATGATCCCCAGCCGCAGCTGTTCGCGCAGTTTCGTGGGTTCGTCGGTGACCGGCCGGTCCCGGTCGAACCACCGGGCCGGCGCCGCGGCCCACCGCGCGAGTCTCATCCGTTGCATATCGCCACCTGCTGTCCACCGATCAGTACCCGCACCGGTGCGGGAACCTCGGCCGCGCCCTTACTGCATTCCGGCCGGAAACCGGCCGGGGTCCGCGGGAAGGCCGTATCCACCGCGGCCAGCAGGCCGGGCAGCCGGCCGAAGGTGTCGACGGCCTGCTGCGGGTCGGGAAAGAGGTGGCGGATCATCGCGTCGATATCGGGACCCATCTCCGGGCTCAGTCCCAGCGTCGCCAGCAGGCGGTCCACCGGTTCGAGCACCGAGGGCGCGCTCATCGCGAAATCCGCGAGACCCCCGACATTGCGTTGCAGCGCCTCGAAGATATCGGTGAGCCGCGCCAGCAGCGGTACCAGGTGATACAACCGGCCGCCGACGCGTTCGGCGAGGTCGGACATATTGCGCACCAGCGTGCCGATCACTTGCTGGCGGTCTTCGACATATTCGCTGAGCGTGCCGATGGCGTCGAGTGCGGGCCCGATCCCCGACCCGTCCCCCTCGATCACGGCGAGCATGCTCTCGGTGAACTGGTTGAGTGCCTCCGGCGACAAGGTCGCCAGTACCGGTTGCAGACCGTTGAACAGGCTGGTCACATCGAACGACGGAACGGTCTGTCCCGTGCCGATATCCGTACCGTCGGCCAGCCGGACCCCCGGGTTCGGCTGCTGCTGCAGATCGATATAGCGCTGGCCGGTGAGGTTCTGGTAGCGGATGGCGAGGACGCTGTTGTCGTAGACGGGGGTGTCGGTGGTGACGGTGAGCCGCACCTTCGCCTTGTCACCGTCGAGCGTGACGGCCTCCACCTTGCCGACCTGGACGCCGAACATCCGCACATCGTCGCCGGTTTTCAGGCCGTTGGCGTCGGTGAACAGTGCGTGATGGGTTTCGGTGTCGCCGTCCACGGGGCGTTTGATCGCGCCGATGACCAGCGCGAGGACCAGCGCCATCACCCCGGCGAACAGAGCCAGCCGCCACGCGGCGCGCCGCGCGGTCACCGGGTACCTCCGCCGGTGCCGTCCAGTTCGACCTCGAAGTCGAGCACGGGACCGTCCGGTCCTTCTCTGAACGCGACTCCGAGCCGGGTGAGCAGGGTGCGAAGATCGGCGGCCGACTGCTGCGGGTCGGGCACGGCCAGGGCCAGCAGCTCGAGGGTGGGCGCGAGCATATCGGTGTATCCGGACAACTGGCTCGCGCTGTTCATCGTGCCGGTCAGCGCGGGCAGGATATCGCCGGTCAGGGCTTTCACCCCGGCATCGAAATCGGCGCGGTTCGTGCGCAGCACCTCGATATCCACGATCTGGTCCAGCACCTCGATGGTCGCGCCGGCGAACTGCCCGCCGCCCTCGAACGCCGGCCCCAGCCGCCCGACCAGTTCGTTCGCCGGCATCGACTGATGCTCGGCGATCACCCGGCCGGCCGTGATCAGGGCCTCGGCCAGCGGGGTGAACGCCTTGACGTCCGCAGCGGCCTGGGCGATCACCCGGGCCATATCGGCGGTGAACACCGTGCCGCTGGTCTGCGACATACTGCGCAGCAGGGCGCCCATGGTGGCGTCGTACACCGCGGCGGCGCGGCGGCCCGTCAGGTCCACCACATCCCCGGAACGCAGCGGGGCCCCGCCGGACCCCGGCCGCAGTTCGATCTCGCTGATCCCGAAAAGGTTCGCGGGCGCGTAGTCCACCTGCATGCTGTCGTCGATCCCGTGCAGCCGCTGCGCGTCCAGCGACAGCGTGATCCGCTGGGTGCCGCGCCCGGCCGGCTCGATCTCGGTGACCGAACCGACCTGCACGCCGTCGACCCGCACGAGCGTCCCGGCGACCACGCCGTCACCGATCTGCTCGGTCCGCAGCGCGATACGCAGCCCGTCGTCGGCGGTCATCGCGCGGTAGCCGTACCCGGCCAGCGCGACCACCGCGAGCACCGCCACCACCAGCGCGCCGACCCGCCGCGCGCTGCGCGGACCGGCGGCGACCCCGGGCATTCCGTACTTCGGCATCTGTCCCTATCCCGTGAAGCTGATCGCCGAGTTGAATCCCCACAGCACGATCGTCAGGACCATGTCGAGGGCGATGATGGCGACGAAACTGGCACGTACCGCGCGCCCGGAGGCGATACCGACACCTTCGGGCCCGCCGGTGGCGAAGAATCCGTAGTAGCTGTGCACGCAGATCACCACGGTGCCGAACACCGCGACCTTCACCGTGGCCGCGATGATGTCGAAACCGGCGATGAACTGGAAGAAGTAGTGGTCGTAGACGCCGGCGGACTGTCCGTGCACCAGCGTGATCAGGCCGCGGCAGGCGAAGTAGGAGCCGATCAACGCGATCAGGAAGGTCGGCACGATGGCGACGGCGCCGGCGATGACCCGGGTGGTCACCACGAACGGCACCGACCGCAGTCCCAGCGCTTCGATGGCGTCGATCTCCTCGGAGATCCGCATCGAGCCGATCTCGGCGGTGATCCGGCAGCCGGCCTGCGCGGCGAAGCCCACCGCGGCGGCGATCGGCGCCAGTTCCCGCGTGGTCGCGAACGCGGAGACGATTCCCGTCACCGGCCCCATCCCGAGCATGTCCAGCGTGGCGAAGGATTCGACCCCGATCGAGGCACCGATCACCAGGCCCAGCACGATCATCATCGGTACGGTCCCGCCGCCGACGATGACCGAACCGCGCCCCCAGGTCATATTCGTGATCACCCGCAGCGTTTCGCCCCGGTAGCGGCGCAGCGCCAGCGGTATCGACGACAGCACCTGCCAGCAGAACACCACCACGAAACCGAGCGAATCCACCGCGCCCAGGATCCGGCTGCCGCGGCGGAAGTAACGTGCGAGGAATCCGAAGCCCTTCGGGGCGTACGAGGTCGCCGCCATCACGCCAGCCTGGTAGGCAGGAACATGGCGGTGACCTGGGTCATCGCCAGGTTCACGAGCACGATCGACACCACCGACAGCACCACCGCGGCGTTCACCGCGTCGGCGACCCCGCGCGGACCGCCCTTGGCCTCCAGCCCGCGCTGGCAGGCGATGATCACCACCAGGAAGCCGAAGATCACGGCCTTGAGCAGGGAAACCCAGACGTCGGCGGCGGTGGTGAAGGAGCCGAAGGCGGCCCAGTAGGAGCCGGGCGTCACGCCCTGCCCACCGATGGCCACCAGATATCCGGCGACGATGCCGACGAAGATCACCAGGATGTTCAGCAGCGGCGCGACCAGCAGCATCGCCACCATGCGCGGGATCACCAGCCGGTGCACCGGGCTGATACCCATGGTGTGCAGCGCGTCGATCTCCTCGCGGATCGTGCGGGCGCCGAGGTCGGCCGCGATCGCCGCGGCCCCCGCGCCGCCGAGCAGGAATCCGGTGGCCATGGGCGCGCCCTGTTTGATCACGCCGAGGCCGCCGGTGGCACCGAGCAGTGAATCGGCGCCGAGATTGTGGATGAGGTTGCCGACCTGCACGGAGACGATCACGCCGAACGGCACCGCCATCAGGATGGCCGGGAAGGCGGTGACCGTCACCAGCCGCCACGCCTGGACCAGCATCTCCTGCCATTGGAAGCGACCGCGCGCCAGGTCCGATACCGCGCCGGCGACCGATTCCTGCGCCATTCCGACCGCCCGGCCGAAGGTCCGCACCGAGGACACGATGGTCCCGGAGAAATTCTTGCCGACGATTTCCCGCGCGGTTTCCCGGCGGGCAGGCAGTGCCGGGACGGAATCGGAAGGCCGGCTCGAATCTATCGCCGCGTGATGGCTCTCGGGAGTCATCGCCGAGATCCACATACCGCCGCCGCGGCACGCAATGTTTCGAAGTTCATGCGTTCAATCTCTCCGGTCCGGCATCGATGCCAACGGAGAGGAAGCTAATGGTTACGGGAGGTGACAAACAAATTCGCGGCGCTGTGACAGTGCCCACCGGAAAGAGTCCCGGAACATGACCTTCGAGCAAGTGTGTGTTCCATCACTGGCCCGCGGAAAATAAATGAGAACAGGTTCTACAAGAAAATTCGTGGCCCGGTCCGGCGGCAATTCCGGAGCCGGCGGCCGACGACGGAACGATCGAATTAGCCGTCCAAATCGACCCGAACGGAAAGCAGATCCGTTCCCATCACCCGCACGACGGCACTGTTGCCGCGCGGTAGCGAAGACAGCCGCCGGACCGCATCATCCTCCGGCACCAGATGCGCAGTGCCGGAGTGCCATTCACCGTGCAGCCGCACCCGGACCCGGTTGTCCGCCCGGATATTGCGGACATAATCGCTGCGGTCGCCGAACTCGGAGACGAACCAGAACTCGTTACCGATACAGCGGCCGCCGATCGGGACCACCCGCGGCAGCCCGCTCACCCGGCCCGTCGTCTCCAGCAACTGCTGTGCGGGCATCCGGCGACTGAGCGGATTTGCCACCCGGCGCTGAAACGTGGTGACGATGCGATGCTTCATACTTCGCAAATCGGCCATGTGGCGACGGTAACACCACGGACCCGGTCGCACTCCCCGCGCGTGACCGTGCGAGCATTCGTCGGATCATTCGACCGATCCACTCGCGATAGGCGACAATTCCCCCGTGCGAACTCAGTTCACCAACGAGCTCGTCGCGTTGACCGCGGATCTGACGCAGATGTGCCGCATCACCCACGAGGCGGCCGACCGAATGACCGATGCCCTCGTCGGGGCCGACCTCACCGCGACCTACGAGGTCTTCGCCCTCGACGAACGACTGCAAACGATGTACGCCGCGTGCGAAGCCCGCACGGTGGTGCTGCTCGCCCTACAGGCCCCCGTGGCGCGCGACCTGCGCCATGTGGTCACCGCCATCCAGATCGCCGGTGAACTGTCCCGGATCGGGCACCTGTTCAGCCTGGTCGCCGAGCAGGTGTACCGCAGCCACCCCGACCCGATCGCCGCGCCGGCGATCCTGGACCTGCTCGGCGGGATGTCCGGCCTCGCGGCGGCCGCCACAGGTCGCGCCGAACGGGCCGTCACCACCGGCCGGTACTCCGGCGGCGACGACGACGGACCCGCCGCCATGCACACCTTGAACCAGAAGCTACGGGCCACACTGGCCACCACCGATGCCGCCGAGAGCGCCATCGCGCTCGCCCTCCTCGGTTATCAGCTCTCCTGCACCCTGGAACACACCGACCGTATAGAGCGGTTGATTCTTTTTCTGGATACCGGCATCCCCCCGACCGCACAGATCGCCCCCGAGGACGAGGTGGCCGGCTGAGCCCCGCAACCCACCCCCCGGTGTGTTCCCAAACTCGGTAATTCCCTATGCTTTTCACGTCTGGTCGGCTGCCGGACACCGTACTCGGTTGAATTGTTCACCGGTACGTCCACAGCCGCACACAGCCAACGGCCGGATTTCCTCCGGCCGGAACACGTCACGACGAGGATATCGGCGTACGGCGACCGCGGGTTTCCCCCTCATCGAACCCCGCGGCGCCCGCGGCAGCCGGTCCAGGGCCGACCGCACCTCGTCCGCCGCCGCGGTGTTCGCGGGACCGGCGTCGGTAGCGGTTGCGCTGTCACGCCCTTCGAGGAAATAGCCGGCGGCGAGGACCACCACGATCAGGATCGGGATCGCGACG
>NZ_JARWPM010000374.1 GCF_029869215.1 Nocardia carnea | reverse complement strand
AAACTCCCCCACCCCGTCGGGGGCGGCGGGGTCTCCGGCCCCCTCGCCCGCCTCCCCCCACACCCCGGGCGTACGTGGTGAGGTGCAAATCCGAGGCGATATCGTGCTGGGCCGAGGCGATTCCGGGTCGAGCCGAGGCGGCGTCGGGCTGGGCCGGGCTGGCCCCCCCGCCCCCCCAGCCCCCCCCCCCCCCTTTGCGCCAAAAACCCCGGCCCCCCCCGCGGCGCCCCAAAAACTACAGAACCAAAACCCGCGGCGCCGCAGGCGCCGCAAAATCAACACAGCTCGATGATGGTTGCGTTGGCGGTGCCGCCGCCTTCGCAGATGGTGAGCAGGCCGTAGCGGCCGTTGATCCGTTCCAGTTCGTTGAGCAGGGTGGCGAACAGTTTCGCCCCGGTCGCGCCGAGCGGGTGGCCCAGCGCGATCGCGCCACCGTTCACGTTCACCTTCTCCGGATCGGCGCCGGTCTCCTTCAACCAGGCCAGGACCACGGGTGCGAACGCCTCGTTGATCTCGATCACGTCGATATCGTCGATGGTCAGGCCGGTTTTCTCCAGTGCCCACTTGGTGGCCGGGATGGGCGCCGTAAGCATGTAGAGCGGGTCCGCGCCGCGGGCACTGACGTGGATGATGCGGGCGCGCGGGGTGAGACCGTATTCCTCGACCGCCCACTCCGAGGCGAGCAGCGTGGCGCTGGCCCCGTCGGAGATCTGCGAGGCGACAGCGGCGGTCAGCGGGCTCCCCTCGGCGAGGGCGGGTAGCGTTGCCATCTTCTCCAGGCTGGTTTCCCGGGGACCCTGGTCGATCCAGAAATCGCCGACCGGCACGATCTCTTTGTCGAACCGGCCGGCCTTGATCGCGGCGCGCGCCCGGTCGTGGCTGCGCAGCGCCCACTGCTCCATATCCGCGCGGCTGATCCCCCACTTCTCGGCGATCAACTGCGCACCACGGAACTGGGACACCTCAGCGGTGCCGTAGCGGTGATCCCAGCCCTTCGCGCCGACGAAGGGGGAATCGAAACCGTATTCCTTACCGGCGATCATGGCCGCGGAGATCGGGATGGCGCTCATGTTCTGCACGCCGCCGGCCACGATCACCTCGGCGGTCCCGCTCATGATGGCCTGCGCACCGAAGTTGATCGCCTGCTGGCTGGACCCGCACTGCCGGTCCACGGTGACGCCGGGGACCTCCTCCGGATAGCCGGCGGCCAGCCACATGGTCCGGCCGATATTGCCGGCCTGCGGCCCGACATTGTCGACGCAACCGACGATCACATCGTCGACCTGTGCCGGGTCGACCGGGTTGCGGGCCAGCAGACCCTGCAGCGCGGCCGCGCCGAGGTCGGCGGGGTGGACCTCGGCCAGCGCGCCACCGCGCTTGCCGACCGGGGTGCGCACCGCGTCGATCACGTAAGCCTCACGCAGCGGCGCGTAGGGGCGGCGGGCAGCTGTAGCCATGGGTTTTCTCCTAATCGATATGGCCCGGCACGGTGAGCCCGTCGAGCACGATGGTGAGGTACTGCTTGGCGAGGGTCTCGACCGTGACCGCTCCGCCGCCCGGCCGGTACCAGCGAACCGCCACCCAGACCGTGTCGCGCAGGAAGCGGTAGGCCAGGTCGATATCGAGTTCGGGACGGAAGCTGCCGTCGGCGACTCCGCTGGTGAGCACCCGCCGCCACAGCTCCCGGAACTCGCGGTTGTATTCGTCGATATAGGCGAACCGTTCGGAGCCCTGCAGCCGTTTGGCCTCGGACTGATAGATGGCGACCGCGGCATGCGACCGGTCGAACGCCTCGTAGGAGGCCAGCACCAGCGCTTCCAGGGTGGCGCGGGAACTCAGGCCCGCCGCGGCGATCTCGCGGTAGCGGCCGAAGAGTTCGTCGAGGAATCCGCGCAAGATCTCGTCTACCATCCCCTCTTTCGAGGAAAAGTGGTGGTAGAGGCTGCCGGAGAGGATCCCGGCGGCGTCGGCGATATCTCGCACCGTGGTCGCGCGCACGCCCCGTTCGGCGAACAGGTCGGCCGCCAGATCGAGGAGTTCGCTACGCCGGGCCGATTTCGTGGGGTCGGGTGCGGTCACCCGGCCATAATACAACCAAGCATTTGCTTGGGTCCATGGTAGGCGGAAAGGAACCGGGCCCGGCGTTTCCGGCTCCCCCCTCATGATTCGGAGCCGGACCCGCCGGGCCCGTAGCGCCGGACCGCGATCCCGCACTACTTTCCGATCTGATTGGACGCACGATTCCACGAACCGGTTCCCTGGGTTCGGCCCCGAAGATTTCCGCGCAGTACGCGTCGTTTCGCACACCCGCGGGCGCCGCCGGCCCGGCCCCGCGGCACCGCCACCACACCGGATGCGGACGCCGCGGCAGTTATGGCGCCGCCGGGCGACGAAGCACGGCACTCGTTGAAGCACGGCACTCGTTCCGGCGGGACGCTCGGCAGACCCCGGCCGAACGTATACGCGAACGTCGCGGTACCGGAAATCCCGGCACCTGCCAGGTCCACGCCGGGCAAGCGCATCGGACCCGCGCGAGGCAGGAATCCGGCTGCCAGGGCCACGTGGGGTTACGCGCGCTGGCTGCTGACCGAGACGACCTCACCGGTGAGGTAGGTGGTGTAATCGCTGGCCAGCATGGCGATGGTCGCGGCGACCTCCCAGGGCTCGGCCGCACGGCCGAAGGCTTCTCGTTCGGAGAGACGATCCAGCAGTTCGCTCGAGCTGACCTTGTCGAGGAACGCATGCCGGGCGATACTCGGCGACACCGCGTTGATCCGGACCCCGAGTTCGGCGGCTTCCACCGCGCTGCACCTGGTCAGCGCCATGACTCCGGCCTTTGCGGCCGCATAGTGGGCCTGACCGTACTGGGCGCGCCAGCCCAGCACGCTGGCGTTGTTGACGATCACGCCGCCGTGCTTCGCGTCGCGGAAATAGTTCAACGCGGCGCGGGTGCAGCGGAACGTGCCGTTCAAGGTGATATCGAGGACCTTGTCCCATTGTTCGTCGGTCATATCGACCACCGGCGTCTCACCACCGAGCCCGGCATTGTTGACGAAGATATCGACCCCGCCCAGCGCCGCCGCCGATCCGCGCACCAGTTCGTCGACCTGCGCGGTGCTGGTCACGTCGCAGACGAGCGCGTGCACTTTACGATCGGCGAACGCTTCGGCGAGTTCGGCGCGAGTCGCCTCCAAACGCCGTTCGTGCCAATCGGAGACGACCACATCGGCGCCCTCGGTCAGCAGCCGGCGGGCCGTGGCGGAACCGATTCCGGTGCCGGCGGCCGCGGTGACCACGGCCCGGCGGCCGGTGAGCAGCCCGTGGCCGGGCGTCTGCGGCGGCGGGACGGACAGCGGCCCGCTCACTGCCGGGCCTCACGGGGCAGGCCGAGCACCCGCTCGGAGATGATGTTGCGCTGCACTTCGTTCGAACCTCCGTAGATCGTATCGGCGCGGGTGAACAGGTACAGCCGCTGCCATTCGTCGAGATCGCCGTCCGCGGCCACCAATCCGGCGGCGCCGCGCACCGCCATGGCGAGTTCACCGAGACCGCGGTGCCAATTCGCCCAGAGCAGTTTGCCCACCGATGCCTGCCCACCGTCCTCGGCCGTTTCGGCCATGGTGCGCATGGCATGGGCGCGCAGTACCCGCAGGCCGACCCAGGCCCGGTCGACCTTGTCGGCCAGCAGCGGGTCGTCGAGCGCGCCCGACTCCCGTGCCATGTCCTCGATGGCCGCCAGCTCCCGCGCGAAGCGAATCTGCTGGCCCAGGGTGGAGATACCGCGTTCGACATTGAGGGTGCCCATGGCGACCCGCCAGCCGTCACCGGGTTCGCCGACCACGAGATCGGCCTCGGTGCGCGCGTTGTCGAGGAAGACCTCGTTGAATTCCGAGGTTCCGGTGAGCTGGATAATCGGCCGGACCTCGATACCGGGCTGATCCATCGGGACCAGCAGGTACGACAGCCCTTTGTGCCGTTTCGAGCCGGGTTCGGTACGGCACACCGCGAAACACCAGTCGGCCACATGAGCCAGGGAGGTCCAGATCTTCTGGCCGTTGATAGACCAGTGATCGCCGTCGAGGCGGGCGGAGGTGGCGACCGCGGCCAGATCGGAGCCGGCGCCGGGTTCGGAATAGCCCTGGCACCACAGTTCGGCGACCGTGCGGATACCCGGCAGGAAGCGGTCGCGCTGGGCGTCGGTGCCGAAGGCCAGGAGGGTCGGGCCGAGCAGTTCCTCGCCGACGTGCGAGACGCGCGCCGGCGCGTTCGCCTTGGCGTACTCCTCGTGGAAGATGATCTGCTGGCGCACGCTCGCCGCGCGGCCGCCGTATTCGACGGGCCAGCCGAGACAGGTCCAGCCGGCGGCGGCCAGGGCGCGGTCCCATTCCAGGCGTTCGTCGAAGGCCTCGTGCTCGCGGCCGGGCCCGCCGAGCCCGCGCAACTCCCGGAACTCGCCGTTCAGCTGCTCTTCCAGCCAGCCGCGTACCCGATCGGCGAATTCGCCATCGCTCAGCGCCGCCACGCTGGTCCGCTCGACAGCGGTACGCGGCGTGGCCGCGACACGCGGCCCCGCCGCGGGTTCGCCTGATTGCCGCCCGCCGTCGCGACCGGTACCGGATTCTGAGGTCTGGATAGCACCCACGCCGGTAGGATAACCTACCAAGCACTTGCTTTGTAGACTCCGTTCGAGACCGCGCACCGCACCCGGCCGCACGACCATGAGGACACCCGTGAACACCCCTGCGCACACACCGCCGGTGGCCCAGACCATCCCCGCGGCCTTGCACGCCGCCGCCGACACCTTCGGTTCGGCGCCCGCACTGGCCGACGGGCCCGTCCGGCTCGACTGGACAGAACTGCTCACCCGGGTCCAGGACGTAGCGCGCGCCCTGCTGGCCCGTGGAATACAGGTCGGTGATCGGGTGGCGATCTGGTCGCCCAATACCTGGCACTGGGTTGTCGCCGCCTTGGGCGCGCACTACGCGGGCGCGACGCTGGTCCCGCTCAACACCCGTTATGTCGCCGACGAAGTGGTCGACGTGCTGAACCGGGTGGATGCCAAAGCCCTGTTCATCGCCGGCACCTTCCTGAAACGTGATCGCCTCGCCGAACTGCGCGCGACCGCACCGGAACTGCGCATCGATACGGTCGTCGTGCTCCCGGTCGAGGGTGAGCAGGAGCGGGCCGAAGGCACGCTGAACTGGTCGGATCTGGCGGAAACGGGGGCGGCGGTCGACCGGCAGCAGGCCCGGGAACGCGCGGAATCGATCAGCGGTGACGATCTGTCCGACATCCTGTTCACCTCCGGTACCACCGGCCGCAGCAAGGGTGTGCTGATCGCCCATCGGCAGACGTTGTCGGCGGTGCGCGGCTGGACCGAATGCGCGACGCTGCACAGCGCCGACAACTACCTGATCGTGAATCCGTTCTTCCACAGCTTCGGCTACAAGGCCGGGATCGTCGCCTGTGTGTTGACCGGGGCCACCATGGTGCCGCAGATCGTTTTCGACGTGCCGACCACCATGCGCCTGATCGACCAGGAGAAGATCACCGTCCTGCCCGGTCCGCCCACCATCTACCAGACCATCCTGGACTACCCGGACCGCGGCGGATTCGAGCTGAGCAGTCTCCGGGTGGCGGTCACCGGGGCGGCGCCCGTCCCGGTGGTACTCGTCGAGCGGATGCGCGCGGAACTCGATTTCGAGGTGGTACTCACCGCCTACGGACTGTCCGAATCCACCGGTTTCGGCACCATGTGCCGGGTCGACGACGATGCCGAGACCATCTCCGCGACCAGCGGCCGGCCGATGGCCGGGTTCGAACTGAAGCTGAGCGACGCCGGGGAAATCCTGCTGCGCGGTCCCAATGTGATGCTGGGATATCTCGACGATCCGGAGAGCACCGCGAAAGCCATCGACGCCGACGGGTGGCTGCATACCGGTGATATCGGTGAGATCGACGAGCGCGGGTATCTCAAGATCACCGACCGGCTCAAGGATATGTACGTCAGCGGCGGATTCAACGTCTATCCCGCCGAGATCGAGCAGGCCCTCTCCCGGCTGGACGGCGTCGCCACCTGCGCGGTGATCGGGGTACCCGATACCCGGATGGGTGAGGTGGGCAAAGTGTTCGTCGTCCGGAAACCGGGCGCGAAACTCACCGAAGACCAGGTGTTCTCTTACGCCACCAAAGTGCTGGCCAATTTCAAAGTGCCGCGTTTCGTCGAATTCCGCGACGAACTGCCCTTCAACGCCAGCGGCAAGGTGCTCAAACGCCGGTTACGTGAGGAGAATTCGTAATGCCGGAACACAATCCACCGGCCGTGAACGGGAGCGTTCCCCACGAACCCGATGTGGTCACCTACGAACGCCGTGGGGCCATCGCCGTGGTCACCCTGAATCGGCCGGATTACCGTAACGCGCAGAACTCCGTGATGACCTACGCGCTCGACGCCGCGTTCGAACGGGCGGTGGAGGACCCCGAGGTGAAGGTCATCGTGCTGGCCGGCAACGGCGAACATTTCAGCGCCGGCCACGATCTGGGCACCCCGGGCCGCGACCATCACGTGAAATACCAGAACAAGGCCGCACTCTGGTGGGATCATGTGGACCGCCCGGGCGGCGATCAGCGCTTCGCCCGGGAGACCGAGGTCTACCTCGGGATGTGCCGCCGCTGGCGGGAGATCCCCAAACCGACCATCGCCATGGTGCAGGGCGCGTGTATCGCGGGCGGGCTCATGCTGGCCTGGGTCTGCGATCTGATCGTCGCCGCCGATGACGCCTTCTTCTCCGACCCGGTGGTGCGCATGGGGATTCCGGGGGTCGAATACTTCGCCCACCCGTGGGTGATGGGACCGCGCGCGGCGAAGGAGTTCCTGTTCACCGGCGACCGTTTCGACGCCGCGCAGGCCAAGGAATGGGGCATGGTCAACCGGGTGGTGCCGCGGGCCGATCTCGAAGCCGAAACCATGGCGCTGGCCGAGAAGATCTCGGCCATGCCGCAATTCGGGCTGGCGCTGACGAAGAAGGCGGTGAACCAGTCCGAGGACCTCATGGGTATGCGCAGCGGTATGGATTCGGTGTTCGGCCTGCATCATTTCGCGCACGCTCACAATGCCGAAGTCGGCACCGACTCGCTCGGCGGGTTGAACGCCAAATCTATGAAGGCGCGGGCGACCACCGCCGCGGCCACGAACGACGGGAAAGCCTGAATGGATCTCGATCTCGACGACAGCACCCGGGAATTCCAGCGGGAGGTCTGCGAATTCCTGGCCGCTCATGTCCCCGCCGAACCGCTGCCCTCGATGGATACCGCGGCGGGTTTCGAAGCGCACCGCGAATGGGAACGCACCCTGGCCGAGGCCCGGCTGTCGGTGGTCTCCTGGCCGCGCGAATTCGGCGGCCGTGATGCCTCGCTGCTGGAATGGGTGCTGTTCGAACAGGAGTACTACGCGGCCGGCGCGCCGGGCCGGGTGAGTCAGAACGGTATCTTCCTGCTGGCCCCGACCCTGTTCGAACACGGCTCCCCCGAACAACTCGAACGGATCATGCCGCGGATGGCGCGCGGTGACGATATCTGGGCGCAGGCCTGGTCGGAGCCGGAAGCCGGGAGCGATCTGGCCGGTATCCGCTCCACCGCGCGCCGCGCCGACGGCGGCTGGGTGCTGAGCGGGCAGAAGACCTGGAGTTCGCGGGCGGCGTTCGCGGATTGGGCGTTCGGCCTGTTCCGCAGCGATCCCGAGGCCGAACGGCACCGCGGGCTCACCTACCTGATGTTCCCGCTCACCGCCGACGGGGTGACGGTCCGGCCGATCCCGCAGCTGGACGGTGAACCCGGCTTCGCGGAGATCTTTCTCGACGACGTATTCGTCCCGGACAGCGATGTGATCGGTGCGCCGAACGAGGGCTGGCGGGTCGCGATGAGCACCTCCAGCAACGAACGCGGTCTCTCGCTGCGCAGCCCCGGCCGGTTCAGTGCGACCGCGCGGCGGCTGGTCGACCTGTGGACCGAAACCGGCGATACCGGCACCGCGGCGCGAGATGCCGTCGTGGATGCCTGGATCGGCTCCGAGGCGTACCGCCTGCACACCTTCGGCACCGTCACCCGGCTGAACGAGGGCGGCAAACTCGGCGCGGAATCCTCGATCACCAAGGTGTTCTGGTCCGAACTCGATATCGCCATGCACGAAACCGCGCTCGACCTCCTCGGCGCCCGCGCCGAACAGGCGAGCCGCTGGACCGACGGTTACCTCTTCGCGCTGTCCGGCCCGATCTACGCCGGCACCAACGAAATCCAACGCAACATCATCGCCGAGCGGCTTCTCGGCCTACCCAGGGGAGGCGGCCGATGAAATTCGCGCTCAGCCCGGAACACCGGGACTTCGGTGCCAGTATCCGCAAGGTTTTCGAATCCGGTTCCACACCCGCCGCGGTGCGGGCGTGGAGCGGCACAGACCCCGCGCCCGGCCGCGCGCTGATCGAACAACTCGCCGCCGCCGGCGCCCTCGGCCTGACCGTCGCCGAGGAATTCGGTGGCCTGGGCGCCGAACCGCTCGACCAGCTGGTCGCGTTCATCGAGGTGGGTCGCGCGGCGGCGCCGGGGCCGCTGGCGGAATCGGCGGCCGCCGTGCCGGCATCGCTGCAGGCGCTGGCGGCCACCGACCCCGGCCCCGCGCAGCAGTGGCTGCCCGGTATCTCCGAAGGCACCGTGTCGGCGACCATCGCCTTCGGCGGGCCGGAGGGCGCCGCGGTCGCGGTGGACGCCGATCGCGCCGATCTCGTACTGGTCGCCCATGAGGATCGCCTGTCTACCGGTCGCGTCGGCGAAGTCGTGCGCTCGGTGGATCCGGCACGCCGGTTGTTCACGGTGGATGCCGGGGAAACGATCGCCGAAGGACCGCAGGTACGCGATGCCATCGCGGCAGGTTTCGACGCCGGTGCGCTGGCCAACGCCGCCCAGCTACTCGGTGCCGGTAAAGCGCTGCTCGACGCCTCGACCGATTACGTCAAACAGCGCAAACAGTTCGGCCGGCCGATCGGTGAGTTCCAGGCGGTCAAACAGAAACTGGCCGATGTGTTCATCGGGCTCGATATCGCCGAACCCCTGCTGTACCGGGCGGCGCTCACCACCACGACCCCGAACCGCGCCCGTGACACCTCGGCGGCCGCGGTGGCCTGCGCCGACGCCGCGTACCGGGCGGCGCGCACCGCGCTGCAGGTGCACGGCGCGATCGGCTATACCGCCGAATACGACCTGTCGCTGTGGCTGACCCGGGTCACCGCCCTGCGCACGGCCTGGGGCACGCCCGGCCTGCATCGCGGCCGGGTCGCCGACGCCTTGCGCACCGGTCCCGCGGTGGACCCGTCGGGCGCACTCACCTGAGAACCGAATCCGAGTGGCCGGCCGGGCCGGACGAGTGCGCTGCCGGACGAGTGCGGCCTCGCCGCAACGAGAACCGGCAGGAAGCGGCAACAACCGGACGTAGGCGCTATCTCGGCATCCGTCCGTCAGACCTACGGGAGAAGAGATGATCAGCGAGGAACAGCAGGAGCTGGTGGCGGCGGTCCGGGGGCTGCTGGCCAAACGTGATGCCCGCGCGGGTATCCGCCGGGCCATGGACACCGACCTGGGCTACGACCCCCAACTGTGGGCACAGCTGTGCGAACAGGTCGGAGTGGCCGCGCTGGCGATCCCCGAGGAATACGGCGGCTTCGGTGCGGGCCTGGTCGAATCCCTGCTGGTGGTCACCGAACTCGGCCGCACCCTCGCCGATGTCCCGATGCTCGGTTCCGCGGTCCTCGGCGCGCAGGCGGTCCTGCTGTCCGGCGACAGCGAAGCGTGTGCCCGGCTACTCCCGGGTGTCGCCGAGGGCACCAGCACCCTCGCGGTCTGCTGGGCGTCGGCGCGGGGCTGGGACGAGTTCGGCGTCCGGGCCGAGGACGCCCCCGCGGGTAGCACAGGAACTGCGCTGAACGGCACAGCGCACTATGTACTCGACGGAAATATCGCCGACGTCTTGATCGTGGTGACCGCCGCCGGACTCTTCGAAGTGGACGCCGCAGCCGCCGGAGTTCAGCGCCGGAAAGTCGCGGCCATGGACCCCTCCCGCGCCCTGTCCGAAATCACCTTCGCCGCCACTCCGGCGCGCCGGCTCGGCGCGGCCGACCCCGGCCCGGTGGTCGAACAACTCCGCCGGATCGCATGGGCCGCGGTGGCGGCCGAACAGGTGGGTGCCGCCGAGTACTGCCTCGAGGCGACGGTCGAATACACCAAATCACGGGTGCAGTTCGGCCGGGTCATCGGTAGCTTCCAGGCCCTCAAACACCGGATGGCCGATATGTATGTCCTCGCCGAATCCGCGAAATCGACCGCCCTCACCGCCGCCCTCGCGCTGGCCGAGGACAATCCGTCGGCCGCCGAAGACGTCTGGGTCGCCCGGCACCAGTGCACCGAGGCCTTCACCACGATCGCCGCCGAAACCATCCAGCTCCACGGCGGTATCGCCATCACCTGGGAACACGACGCCCACCTCTACTTCAAACGCGCCCACGGCGACGCCCAGCTCTTCGGCACCCCGAAACGCCCCGTGGTCCACAGCTGACCTGGCTACCGGGACGGTACGGCCGTCATACAGCGAGGATCGGCACCTCGTACTTGTGGCACCACGGATCACGGGTGGCCAGCGTCAACCCTTCCGCGTTCGCCTGAGCCACCAGCATCCGGTCGAACGGATCGCGGTGGATCAGCGGAAGGCGGCCGGCTGCGACGGCATGGTCCGAGCCGACTTCGAGCGTCACCAGACCACTGTCACGAATACGCTCCGGCAAATCGAGCGGGCCGCCGAGTTTTCCGGCGGCCTGCTTGATCGAGACCTCCCATATCGAGACCACACTGACGAATACATCCGGATCGTGGGCGAGCTGATCCTTCAGTTCATCCGATAGGTTCGCGTCATCGGTGAGCCACCACAGAACCACGTGGGTGTCGAGCAGCAAGCTCATCGAGGTATACCGAAATCATCCGCAATCGCCGCGTTCGTCTCGTCGGAATCCCAGTCGGCCCCGAGGTCGACACCGCGCAACGAGCCACCGGCAGTGCGGTTCACCCGCCGCACCAGGGGAACCACCTTGGCCACCGGGTGCCCTGCCCGGCTGATGACGATCTCTTCACCGCGTTCGACCCGCTCGACGATGCGGGACAGATTCGTTTTCGCCTCGTGAATATTGAACTGTTCCGCCGCGCTGCCCACGATCTCCACCTCCTTAGCTAACATGTTAGCCCACCTGGCGAGCCCGGGTTTCGGTGCCGCGTGAAACCTAGCGGGAACATTCGGTTGCGCGGTCGACGGCGCGGGTGGCAGAGTCGGGCGCAACAGCGAGTCGTGAGGGAGGTGGAGAGCGTGACGGTCGATCGGATTGTCGGGCCGCGGCCGGCCGCGCCGGTCGGCGCCGCAGCGTTCTCCACCCCGAACCTCCCTCGCTGAACCCGGTCGGGTTCGGCGACCCGACGAAGGAATTTCCTCACAATGGTCGACTACGACCTGCTCATCCCCTACGGCTGGAACGAAGCACTGGCCGAGGATTATCTACCGCATATCGAACCCGGGTTCGTCCCCGCCCGGATCGTGCGGATGGATCGCGGCGAATGCGATGTCGTGACTCCGGCGGGCCCGGCCCGCGCCATCTGTCCGCGCTCGGACTCCGAGATCAGCGGCCTGTGCACCGGCGACTGGGTGGCCCTCGACGCCCGCTCCCATGTCCGTGCGCTATTGCCGCGACGTTCGGTGATCGCCCGCTCGTCGGCGTCCGGCCGGTCCGAAAGCCAGGTCCTCGCCGCCAACGTCGATACCGTGCTGATCTGCACGGCCGCCGACGGCGATGTGGATCTGGGGCGGATCGAACGGATGCTGACCCTGGTCTGGGAAGGCGGCGCCCAGCCGGTTGTCGTGCTCACCAAGGCCGACGCGGCGGACGACCTGCCGCTCGGTGAGGTCCGCGCGGTGGCCCCGGGTGCGACAGTGCTGGCCGTCAGCGCGGAAACCGGTGACGGTCTCGATGTGCTCACCGCCGTGCTCGACGGCACCGTCGCCTTGCTCGGACCGTCCGGCGCCGGGAAATCCACGCTGGCCAACGCGCTACTGGGCGCGGCGGTGTTCGCCACGAACCAGGTGCGTGCCGCCGACAAAAAGGGCCGGCACACCACCGTGCACCGGGAACTGCGTCCGCTCCCCGGCGGCGGAACGCTTATCGACACTCCCGGTCTCCGCGGTATAGGTGTGTGGGACGCCACCGAAGGCATCGGGCGCACCTTCAGCGATATCGAGGATCTCGCCCGAAATTGCCGATTCGACGACTGCGCGCACGACAGCGAGCCGGGTTGCGCGGTCCGGGAGGCGGTCGACTCCGGCGCCCTCACCCCGCGCCGCTTGCACAGCTACCGCAAACTGGCCCGGGAGAACGCTTGGCTGCAAGCCCGCACCGATAAACGGCTGCAGGCCGAACGCGACCAGGTCTGGCGCGGTATCGCCAAACAGCAACGCCGCATGTACCGCGAACGCGGCACCCGCTGACACCCGAGGGCTTCGGGGGGGGGGGGCGCCGCGCGCCGCCCCCGGGGGCGCGGGCGCCCCCCCCCGCGCCCGGTATCACACCGACCGGATATCAGAACCGGCCGGTGGGGTTCAGCGGATGCGCATGATGCCGGTGATGGTCCCCTGCCAGAGTTCGCCGTTCGTGGTCGTCAGTCCGGCCATTTGCAAGGTATCGGCGACGATGGTGGCCGACATCGGATGTTTCGCGGTGACGTCGCCGGTGGCGGGATCGATGACGCCGTAGGCGTAGCCGTCGAGCGGGGTGGTGAGGCCGAGGCCGAGCCGGAGGACGGTGTAGATATTGCCGTCGGCGGTAGACAGTTTGGGCACGGCCGCACTACGGACACTGTTCTCCCACACTGTGCGGCAGCCCTGGTCGTCGATATCGACGCGGGTCATCCCGCCGGAGAACGGCGCGATCGCGGGCTCCGCGGGGCCGGCGTCGTCGGGCACCGTCGGGTAGGGGTAGCCGTAGGTGCTCGCCACGAACACCGAGCGGCCGATACCGATCGGCGAATTCTCGCTGCCGGCGCCACCTTCGGTGAGTACCGGCTGGTTGCAGACGAGTTCGCCGGTACCGGCTCGGTACACCAGCAGATGCACCTGGCCGGCGGCGTTGTCGACGATGGTGAGGTACTCGGTGCCGTCGCCGGGCCCGAAATACGTGGGCGTCGAGCCGGTGCCCCAGCTGAGCTGCCCCGGTTTCCGTGCCGGGCCGCGGTCGTAGGCGGCGCGCCACTTCACCTTCGGCGCACCGGATCCGCGGGCGGCGAACTCGTACAGCGCGTGGGTCGTCGCGACCGCCACTCCGTCCGGCGACGACGAAATACTGTTCGCCACGCGTTCCCCCGCCGGGAGTTGGTGGGTGGTCACCCCGTCCCGCCCGGCCTTGCCGACCAGTCCCCCACCCGTGGCGAACCAGACATTGCCCGACCAGTCGGGAACCAGCCCGGTGACCGCGTCGCCCTCGGGGATCACGCCGGTCAGATCGGTGTTCTCGGCGATCGCCAGACCCCACTTACCGTCGGCACCGCGGCTGTGCGCGATCCGCAACAGTCGCCGCTCACCGTCCACGACGACCAGACGGTTCTCGTTGTCCAGGTAGGCGTAGACGCCGCCGAGCAGGCTGCCCGCGGTCAGGCTCAGCCTCGCGGCCGGCGGCCCGATGGGCCCCTGCGCGGGATCGAAGAGATAGACAGTGGGCGCACGATCGACGATGGCCGTGCACAGCGCGACGACCATCCCGTCGGACCCCTGCAGAATCGTGGGGCAGGCGGCCGCCAGCGGATCACCGGACGGGATCACCCAACCGGTACCCGGCCCGGCGAGCGGGGTGACATCGGAGGATCCGGCGTCGCCGTGCATGGTCGCGGTGCCGAGCGGCCCGAGGTGTGGATTCGCCGGACCCAATGGCCCCCAGCCGGGTTGGCCACTCGCCGGGATCGAGGTCAGCGCGAGCGCGGCGGCGAGCACCGGCAGGAGCCGGTAGGCGGAACGGGCGATTCGCATGGCGGCATATTATTGGAACTTGTTCCAGTTCGGGCCGAAACTCGGCGCCGCACTACTCCGGCACGTCGAGCACACCCTCGTCGACTGCCCATTTGATGGTCTTCTGCAACCGGTCGCACGTATCCGGCCGCCCCGGCCCGTGCCCCTTGGCGCTGAGTTCGGCGAAGACCGGGCACTGGGCGGCCGGGTCGCCGGTCCACTGCACCGACGTCTGCCGGGAGCTGCTCTTGCGGACCAGTACCTCGGTGTGGCAGGCCTGACACCGCAGCGGCGTCAGGCCTTGCTCCAGGTACCGTTCCCGGTCCACGACCGTCTGGGCCCGCACCGCGTCCCGCCGGGCAGGCTGGTCGGCAAAGTCGGGTGCTTTCGCCCAGCTGGGCATGTCAGACTCCTGCCTCCGCTTGGTCGGCGGACGCCGCCGCCTCTTCCTCGCGCTTGCGCCGGAGGTTCTCTTCGACCTCGGCTTCCCAGGCCTCGTTCGCCTTGGTCGTATCGACCTCGAACTCGAAACGCTGGGTCATCTTCTCCGTGACGTCCGCGACATCGACATAGAACTGCTCGTACCAGCGGCGCAGCTGGTAGACCGGCCCGTCTTCCTCACAGAGCAGCGGGTTCTCGACCTTGGACTTGTGCTTCCAGATCTCGACGTCCTGCAGGAAGCCGTCACCGAAGAAATCGGCCATGGTCTTGGCCAGATTCTGCGAGGTCTCGTCGTCGAGGCCCTTCGGCTTCTCGACGGTCAGGCCCCACTGCAGCATGAACGAATCCTGCGTCACCGGGTAGTGGCAGTTGATCAGGTTGACTGTGATCTCGTAGCCGCCGTAGCTGTTGATCAGGGGGTTGATCATGTAGGAGGGCCCGAAGTAGGAAGCCTCCGACTTGAGCAGCTGATCACCGGCATACTTGGCGCCCATCCCGATATCGGGACGGCCCTTGGTCTCCAGGAACTGAGTGGCGACATGCCCCTCGAACACGTTCTTGAAGTAGGTGGGGAACGCGTAGTGGATATAGAAGAAGTGGGCCATATCCACCACGTTGTCGATGATCTCGCGGCAGTTCGCGCCCTCGATCAGCAACGAGTTCCAGGTCCATTCGGTCCAGCCGCTGTCGAGTTCCTCTTTCGGATTGCCGTCGGCATCGGTATAGGGGCCCTTGATGTACGGGATGGTCACCTCGGGCGGCGGTTCGTTGCCTTCGTGGTCGTGCCAGACGAAGAGCTGACCGTTGCGTTCCAGGGTGGTCCAGCGCCGGGTCCGGGCCAGCGGCGGCACCCGCCGGGCGTACGGGATGGACGTGCACTTACCGTTCGCACCCCAGCGCCAGTCGTGGAACGGGCAGGCGATGTCGTCGCCCTTGATCTCGCCCATGCTGAGGTCGCCGCCCATATGGCGGCAGTACGCGTCGAGTACGTGCAGTTCGTCGTTGCTGTCGGCCCAGATCACGAGTTTGGTTCCGAATGCCTGTACCGAATGCGGTTTGCCGTCGCGGAAGTTCTGGGCC
The DNA here is from genome assembly GCF_029869215.1 of Nocardia carnea. GTDB lineage: Bacteria > Actinomycetota > Actinomycetes > Mycobacteriales > Mycobacteriaceae > Nocardia > Nocardia carnea_B. The sequence continues at coordinate 30,496 of NZ_JARWPM010000374.1, read as the reverse complement.
AGTCCCAGGCAATGCCATCCGCGCGCGTACCGGGTGGGAGTCGAACCGACGTCGAGTTCCCGTACCTTCGCCTTCGCCCCACCGCTCGCCGGGGTTACTGCCATCGCGATTCCTCCTCCTGCTGTACTAGAACACGTTACAAAACTGGCGCCCCGAACGCCAGCGATTCACGCCACATCCAGCACATGTCGCATATTCCCGGCACACGAACACCGGTTCTCGACATGAACAAGAACCTGTTCTAGTCTCAGAAGTAAATTCTGCGCCGAGCAGATGACTACCGGTTAGCAAACGACCAGGCAGGAGCAGGGCCGGAGATGACGCGAGAAGTGACCGAACGGGTCGAAGCGCTATTGCCCACGCTGCGCGCCCGCGCACAGGAAGCCGAAGACCTTCGGCAGATTCCCGACGAAACGATCAAGGACCTGCAGGAGGCCGGCTTCTTCCGGCTGCTGCAGCCCAAGCAGTGGGGTGGTCTCGCGGCGGATCCGGTCGTCTTCTACGACACCGTGCGCAAGATCGCCAGCGCCTGCGGTTCCACCGGCTGGGTCGCGGGCATCATCGGCGTGCACAACTGGCATCTGGCCCTGTTCGGTCAGGAGGCGCAGGAAGAGGTGTGGGGTGAGGACACCGATGTGCGGATCTCCTCCTCCTACGCGCCGATGGGCGCCGGTACCGTGGTCGACGGTGGCTATCAGGTGAGCGGGTCGTGGGCCTGGTCGTCGGGTTCGGGCCACGCCGACTGGACCTTCGTCGGCGGCCCGGTGATCAAGAACGGTAAGCCGGTCGATTTCGGCAGCTTCCTGATCCCGCGCTCGGAATACGAGATCGACGACGTCTGGAACGTGGTCGGGCTGCGCGGCACCGGGTCGAACACCCTGGTGGTGAAGGATGTTTTCGTGCCCAGGCACCGGTTCCTGAGCTACAAGACCATGAACGACCTGAAATCGCCGGGCCTGGAACGCAATACCGATCCGGTCTACAAGATGCCGTGGGGCACCATCCACCCCACCACCATCTCGGCGCCGATCGTCGGTATGGCCTACGGCGCCTACGAGGCGCATGTCGAGCATCAGGGCAAGCGCGTGCGCGCCGCCTACGCCGGCGAGAAGGCCAAGGAGGACCCGTTCACCAAGGTGCGGATCGCCGAGGCGTCCAGCGATATCGACGCCGCGTGGCGGCAGCTCTCGGGCAATGTCGCCGAGGAATACGCGCTGCTGCTGGAAGGTAAGGAAATCCCCTTCGACCTGCGCGTACGCGCCCGCCGCGACCAGGTCCGCGCGACCGGGCGGGCCATCGCCTCGATCGACAAATTGTTCGAGAGCTCCGGTGCCACGGCGCTGGTGAACGGCACGCCGCTGCAGCGGTTCTGGCGCGACGCGCATGCCGGCCGGGTGCACGCCTCCAACGATCCGGAACGCGCCTACGTCATGTACGGCACCCACGAGTTCGGCCTGCCGGTCTCGGACGGGATGGTGTGATGACCTCGACCGCCGAACTCACCTACGAGTCCACCTCGAAGTTCGCGCAGGTCCGGCCGGATCTGAAACTGCACTATCACGAGGCGGGGATCGGGAACGGTCCCACCATCGTCCTGCTGCACGGCGGCGGGCCGGGTGCGTCGTCGTGGTCGAACTTCTCCCGCAATATCCCGGTGCTGGCCCGCGATTTCCACGTGCTCGCGGTGGACCAGCCCGGCTACGGGCAGTCCGACAAGCCGACCGAACACCCGCAGTACTTCGTACACAGTTCGTCCGCGCTGAAGGATCTGCTGGACACCCTGGAGATCACCGAACGCGTTCATCTGCTGGGCAATTCGCTCGGCGGCGGCGCGGCGGTACGGTTCGCGCTCGACTACCCCGATCGCGCCGGGAAGCTGATCCTGATGGGTCCCGGCGGACTCAGCACGAACCTGTTCGCACCCGACCCCACCGAGGGCGTCAAACTGCTCGGCAAATTCAATATGGAGCCGACCCGGGAGAATCTCGAGGCGTTCCTGCGAATCATGGTGTTCGACCAGTCCCTGGTGACGCCGGAGCTGATCGAGGAGCGCTTCGCCTCGGCGAGCACACCCGAAGCGCTGGCCGCCACGCGGGCCATGGGCAAGTCCTTCGCTAGTGCCGATTTCGAGAAGGGCATGCTCTGGCGGGACGCCTACAAACTGCGTCAGCCGGTGCTGCTGATCTGGGGCCGGGAAGACCGGGTGAACCCGCTCGACGGCGCGCTGGTCGCGCTGAAGAACATCCCGCGCGCGCAACTGCACGTGTTCGGTGGGTGCGGGCACTGGGCCCAGCTCGAGAAGTTCGCCGAGTTCAACCGGCTGGCCACCGATTTCCTGCTCGGCGTCAAGGAGAAATGACGATGAGTATCAAGGCGCTCGGCTATATGCGTATCGAAGCCACCGATATGGCGGCGTGGCGCGAGTTCGGGTTGAAGGTGCTCGGCATGATGGAGGGCAGCGGGGCGAACCCCGACGCGCTCTACCTGCGGATGGACGATTTCGCCGCGCGGCTGGTGATCGTGCCGGGCGAGCAGGACCGGCTGCTGGTGTCCGGCTGGGAGGTCACCGACGGCCCGGCGCTGCAGCGGTTGCGGGAGACCCTCGACAAGGAGGGCATCCCCTACACCGAGGGCACCAAGGAGGAACTGGCCGAACGCCGGGTCGAGGGCATGATCCGGTTCCAGGATCCGTCCGAGAACACCCTGGAGGCGTTCTACGGTGCGCAGTACCTCGGCCGCCGGTTCGTAAGCCCCTACGGGCACAAGTTCGTCACCGCGGAACAGGGTCTCGGGCATGTGGTGCTCACCTGCACCGACGATGCCGCGGCACAGGCCTTCTACCAGGACGTGCTGGGCTTCCGGCTGCGCGATTCCATGCGGCTGCCACCGCAGCTGGTCGGTCGCCCGGAAGACGGTGATCCGGCCTGGCTGCGGTTCTACGGTTGCAATCCCCGCCATCACGCGCTGGCATTCATGCCGCTCCCCAACCCGACCGGCATCGTGCATCTCATGGTCGAGGTGGAGAACTCCGACGATGTCGGCCTCTGCCTGGATCGCGCCCAGCGCAAGAAGGTGAAGATGTCGGCCACCCTCGGCCGGCATATCAACGACAAGATGCTGTCGTTCTATATGAAGACCCCCGGCGGATTCGATATCGAATTCGGTTGCGAGGGGCTGGAAGTCGACGACCACAGCTGGATCGCCCGGGAATCCACCGCGGTGAGCCTGTGGGGACACGACTTCTCCGTGGGATTCAAATGATCCGCGGCCGTGCCCGGTGCGATACTCGCACCGGGCACGGCTGATATCCGGCGGTCCGTACGCCGGCAGCTCCAGGTACGAGGCGAGGACGGTATGAACGTGACGGCACCAGCGGACCCGGCGGACGGCGCCCCCGAAACGGCGGCCGACCAGCCCACCATCGACCCCCGGCAGTTCCGCAATATCCTCGGCCAGTTCTGCACGGGAATCACGGTGATCACCACGTTCACCGGTGAGGACACGCCGATCGGTTTCGCCTGCCAGTCCTTCGCCGCGCTCTCCCTCGACCCGCCGCTCGTCCTCTTCTGCCCGACCAAGGGCTCGCGTTCCTGGGCCGCCATCGAGGAGAACGGCCGCTTCTGCGTGAATGTCCTCGCCGAGGAACAGCAGCCGGTCTGCGCGAAATTCGGCTCCCGCGAGCCGGACAAGTTCGCCGGAACCGATTGGCACACTTCGGAGCTGGGCCTTCCCCGGCTCGGCAACTCGCTGGCCACCATCGAATGCGCGGTGGACCGGGTGGTGGACGGCGGCGATCACTACATCGTCATCGGCCGGGTGCATGCCATGACCGAAACCGCCGCCACCACCAACGGCCGCCCGCTGCTGTTCTACCGCGGCCAGTACACCGCCATCGAACCGGAGAAGACCACCCCGGCCCCTTGGCGCGCCGATCTGGACGATTTCCTCACCACCACGACGCTCGACACCTGGCTCTAGTAGGCGGCGCCGCCGGGAGCGAGGTCCGGGGCGGCGCGACCGAAAGTAGTCCCCGAACGGGCCCGTGCTCGCCGGGGTTTACCGTCTCCGCCCTAGCGGCGGGCGCTCTCGGCGGCGGACAGCAAGGTCGCCGCCGCGGTACGCGCCTGCTGCGCCGCACGCGGGCCCTCGTCCTGGACAACGGCCGTGACCATGGCACCGTTGGCGAGAATCATGAGCTGGTCGGCGAGACCCGGGGGAAATGAGCCTGCGGCGACGAGTTCGGCCAGATAGTCGCGCATCGCCGTTTTGTGCCGGCGCGCGATCCGGCCCACGTCGTCCGAGGTCCCGCCCAGTTCCCCGACGGTGTTGATGAACAGGCACCCCCGGAAGGCGGGCTCGGCGAACCATTCGAGCAGGAAATCGAATACGGCCAGGATCCGGTCCCGCGGTGTATCGGCCCGCGCCTCGACATAGTCGGCGATCGCCGTGCGCACATCCCGGTCGCGCTGCTCCAAGACCGCGCACACCAGCGCGGATTTCGAAGGGAAGAGGCGGTAGAGCCGCTTCAACGGCACGTTCGCGGCGTCGCGGATGCTGTCCATCCCGACCGCCTGCACGCCGCGGTCGTTGAACAGGCGATCGGCCGCGGCGAGCACCTGCGCTGCTTCGGTCGGATCCGGCACAGCGACCTCCTTGCGTTGAGAACCTTCGTTCTCCTACACTAGCAACGGCCGCGAGAACGCTCGTTCTCACCCTTGGCTCCGAAGGAGAGATCAATGAACCCGAATACCGCCACCAAGACCGCCGTCCTCGTGCTGAGCGACCCCAACGGTGGCGACGAAGCACTGGGCCGCATGTTCAACGCCCTTGCCGCCGCCTACGATTTCGACCAGGCGGGCGACGAGGTCCGGGTGCAATTCCAGGGCGCGGGCACCCGCTGGCCGGAACTGCTGGAATCCCCCGAACATCCCGCCTACGAGGTCTATCAGGCGGTACGGCACACAATCGCCGGTATCTCGTGTGGCTGCAGCGATCTCTTCGGCGGCCGGGACGGCGCCACCGCGGCCGGCCTCGACCTGATCAAGGACAACCCCCTGCCGGGCACCTCCGGCGTGGCCAGCGTGCGGGCGCTCGTCGACAACGGATACGCCATCCTGGCGTTCTGACCATGGAGCATTTCTTCGCGCTCACCTTCGGAGCGGAGGAGCAGGCGCACCAGCGCCGGAAAGGCTCATTCGACCGCTACGAACACGCGCTTTCCGCCGCGCCCGTGCCCACCGGCCTGGGCGCGGCGGAAGCCGAATTCCTGCAGCGCCGCGACAGTTTCTACATCGCCTCCACCGGCGCCAACGGCTGGCCGTATGTGCAACACCGCGGCGGCCCGCCCGGCTTCGTGAACGTCACCGGCCCGACGCAATTGGTGTGGGCGGAGAGCACCGGCAACCGCCAGTTCATCACCGCCGGGCATCTCGACCACGACGACCGCGTCGCGATCATCGCCGTGGACTATCCGAACAGGAAGCGGCTCAAGATACTCGGCCACGCCCGGTTCGATCCGGATCCCGCACCGGAAGTGCTCGAACGACTCCACCCTGCGGGCCGTCTCGAAGGCATCATGACCGTCGAAGTGGTGGCCTTCGACTGGAACTGCCCCAAATACATCACCCCGCGCTTCACCGTGGACGAGATGCGGGCCGCCACCGCACCGCTGCGAGAACGTATCGACCGGCTCGAGGCGGAGCTCGCCGCTCACCGGGCCGCAGCCGGTCGATCGCCGTCCTGACCGGCCCCTGTCCACACCAGAGAGGTTCTGATGACCGATAGCCGACCCCCGTGTCCTCCGTTCACCGCGGCGACCGCCCTCCAGAAGGTCCGCGCCGCCGAGGCCGCGTGGAATACCCGCGACCCGCAACGGGTGGCCCTCGCCTACACGCCCGACTCGGTGTGGCGCAATCGCGAACAGTTCGTCACCGGACGAGCCGAGATCGTCGAGTTCCTCACCGCCAAATGGGAGCGGGAGCTCGACTACGCACTCCGCAAGAGCCTGTGGAGCTTCGGCGAGAACCGTATCGCTGTCCGCTTCCAGTACGAATGGCACGACACCGCGGGCAGCTGGTGGCGCAGCTACGGCAACGAACTGTGGGAGTTCGACGAGCACGGCCTGATGCGGCGCCGGGAAGCGAGCATCAACGATGTCGCGATAGCCGAAACCGACCGAAGGATCCGCGGTCCACGCGCCGAAAACGAAAACGACGTGGATATTCCGCTCGAGTAGGCCGGGGCCCGCCGGCGGGGCCGGACCGGGAAGCAACCGCGCGGTTCGCACGGCCCGACCGGTCCGGCCCGCGCCGGTAGCGGGCATCGACCGCGCACTACGGATGCGCGCCGGCCAGCTCCTCCACGATCCGCTCCAGACCCATTCCGGCCCGGCCGTCGGCGATCATGCGGTCGATGAGGTTCTTGATCGGTCCGACGATATCCAGGGCGACGCCGGCGTCGCGGCTGGCGCGGACTATCGCGTCGAAGGCCGGTTTGTGGAATTTCGCGGGCTGTACGTCGTCGGTGTAGTCGCCGCTGTCGATGACCTCCGCGTAGGCCGGTATCAGCTCGGCCATAGCGGTGACATAGGCGGCGGCCCGGGGAGCGAACGATGAAGCACTGACACCGGCCGAACGCACCATGGCGGCGCCGTGGAAGAAGCCGGTGAACATGGCGTACATACCGGCAAGCAGCGCGAAATCGTACAACGCCGCGGTTCCGGGGTCGTCGCCGAAGTATTCCGCGGTGGCGAGTTTTTCGAAATCCGCACGGTATCGCTCGTAGCCGGCCGCGGAGCCGCTGTAGAGGATGGAGGCGCCCGGGCCGCCGATCATCGGCGGAACCGCCATGATGCCGCCGTCGAGGTAGTCGATACCGTGGCCGGCCGCCCAGCGACCGAGTTCGCGGGAATCCTCCGGCGCGGTGCTGGTGAGGTTGACCAGGGTCTTACCCGGCAGCCGGCCGGCGACCGGATCGAAGACCGCGTGCACCGAGGCGTGGTCGCTGAGTACGGCGATCACCAGATCGGCCGGGGCGATGGCAGCCGCCGGTTCCGGCGCGCTCTCCGCACCCAGCGCGACGAGATCGGTGTCCTTTCCGGGCGTACGGTTCCATACGAGTGTGCGATTGCCAGACTTGACGAGGGTCGCGGCGATGGCCCGGCCCATCGGTCCGAGGCCGAGCACGGCCACGGTTGTCTGCTCGTTTGCGGTCATATCCGCCGACTCCTTACTGAAGCGTTGATTTCGGTGAACTCGAGCTGGGCGCGCCGGGACCAACATTCGCCGACGCCGGGTGTCGGTACAAGTACCTACTATTCGGTGGGGTACTAACCGCAACGTATGTGAGCAGGCCGGAGGCCTATATGGGTGCGAAGAGATTCGGGCCGTACTTCTGTGGGATCGACGCCGCCATGGATGTCATCAGCGGCAAATGGAAAGGCCTGATCCTGTGGGAACTCGAGAACTACGGGGTGCGCCGGTTCGGCGAACTACGCCGCGGGCTTCCCGGCGTCTCGGAGAAAATGCTGATCCAGCAGTTACGGGAACTGGAAGAAGACGGCCTCATCGAGCGCCGGGTGTATCCGGAAGTGCCACCGCGGGTCGAATACCGCCTCACCGGTCTCGGCCGGTCGCTCAACACCGCCCTGGAACCGCTCGGGGCGTGGGGGCGCGAGCATATCGAACGGATCGGCGCGACACGTGTGCATCCACCGGCCGAAACGAGGCAACCGGACACGGCACCGGCCGCGGCCGCGAGCCATGACCTCGCGCACGCGGTGACCGGACCGGTCCGACGGAACCCGGCACCGTAGGAGAACCGGGTCCTGCCGATCGTCTCCCGCTACCCGGATGCGGCCGGTAGCCGCCGGGCGCACCGGCGGCATGCTGGACGGGCCGGCCGTCCACGCTGCTCCGGATAGCTTCCGGCCGGCCCGGTTCTACTCGTCCGAATCGTTCCGGGGACGCGGGCGGGGGCCGATCTGATCGAGCAGGGTGTTGACCTCGTCCGGAAAACCGTTCGTCACCGGTTTCGGGGTTTTGCTCGGAAACCGCCGCGTGACATGCTCTTCCGCGGCCGATCCGGGCAGGACATAGACCGTTTCGGCTTTGTTCTGCAATGGGCGCACCACCTCGTTGAGATGGCCTTTCCGATCATCGATGAAGGCGCCGATGACATCCTCCCCCGCCGGACACACGGCCATACAGTATCCGGCCTTGTAGTTGGGTTTGAACGACAGGCTCTGCCACATCGAGAACGATTCGCCGGTGGTCACGCGCTTGCGGTATTCGTCGCGGCTGCCGCTGTCGGCCACGGTTTCGGCCCAGTCGGTGAAGCCGCCCATGAATTCCCGGTAGTTGTGCGTGTAGCACGCCTGGAAGTCGAATCCGTCGTTCTCGGTGATGGCTCCCACCGGGCAGGCGGAGATGCACAGTTTGCATTCGAGGCACGGATTGAAGTCCAGCGCGGCGCTGTGTTCGTCGACCACGGCATCGGTGACCACGGTGCCCAGCAGAATGAAATTCCCGAACTTCGGGTGAATCACATTGCGGTGTATTCCCATAACACCCAGGCCCGCCGCTTCGGCGATCACCTTGTGCGCGATCACCCAGACCCGCCCGGGGAACTGCTCGACCTCCATCGGGTATCCCGGCGACGGGTAGACCGCGCGGTAGCCGGCGTCCTGCAGCGCCCGGGTGATGCGGCGCGCGACTTCGTTGGTGTCGTCGTCGGCGTGGTTGAACTCGGTATTGGCAAGGCTGCGCATGGGGCTGCGCAGGTTGTCGCGATTCATCCGCACGCAGAAGGAGACGAACGTGCGTGCCGTGGGCAGGATTCCCCGGGCATGCTCCAATTCTTCGGTCACCCGCTGATCGTCGACCGCCACGAATCCCACATCGTCGGCGCCCGCATCCAGGCATATCCGCTGCAACTCAGCGGCCGTCAGCACGGGTTCCGGGGCTGTGCGTGATTGTCCGGTGACTTTCTTGACAGTGGGGTGGTCGGCCAGCCGCGGCCGTGTCGAGGGTTCTGGGTCCATGGTCGACATAGGTCCTCCTGATCCGTCCGAGACCAGCACGGGCCTCATAGGGTATGGACACCGTGAGACGGCGAAACTCATCGCGCGGCCGAGCGCCCTTCCGGCCGGTCCCGTCCTGAGCCGGATATGGTTCCGGATCCGAAGGCTGCGTTGCGGGCACGGCGGAGTTCGGTAATTCTGGAACCATCCCTGTTTCGGCTTGCCGAGGAGCGCACATGCCGGTCGTATTCGCCCGCGTCGCCGCCGTACCGGTCAGTCTCTGGCTGATCGTCCTGCTCATCGCCGACCCCGCCTACCGGGCGGACAATATCTACGCGGTTCCGGACTTCACGTTCTCACTGTTACTGCTCACCGCCGCCTTCTTGCCGACGCGTATCGCGGTGCCCGCCATGATCACCGGATTCCTGTTCGGCGCGGGCGTTATCACGATCGCCGCTCTGGACCGGTTCGATCAGGGCCAGACCCCGCAGGGCATCCTGAATCTGGCGATCGTCGCCCTCTACCTCGCAACGGCCGCACTCCTGATCCGCCGGATATCTGCGCCGCGGCCGCTGGCCGCATAGCCGGGCCGGCCGGTGTTCCCGGCCTGCCGGTCATACCGGTGCGGCGACGAGGTCCGCGCCGGCCCGCTCGATCACCTCGTCGAGCACCTCACGGGAGCGCACGAGATCGGCGATCATCCGGTTGATCCGGTCGCGTTCGACCTCCAGCTCGGCGACGAGCGCGGGTGTGGCGGATTCGTTGGCGCCGCCGTCGGTATCACGCATGCAGGGCAGAATCTGCACGATTTTCTTACTGCACAGGCCGGCCGCGAACAGCTCCTGGATATGGATGACACGGTCGACCGCCTGCTCCGGATAGTCGCGATGGCCGCCCGGGGTGCGCTGCGCGGTCAACAACCCCTGTTCCTCGTAGTAACGCAGGGATCGTTCGCTGACGCCGGTACGCTGAGCAAGCTCTCCGATTCGCATTCCTACCTCGCAGTTTCCTCCTCGGACTTGAACCTCACATCAATGTCAGGTCTTACCGTCCGGATATGACAACCACAGCACCCCGCCTTCTATTCACCCCGGCTCGGCTCGGCGGCCTCGACCTCCCGCATCGACTGGTGATGGCGCCGCTCACCCGCAACCGCGCCGAAGCCGACGGCACCCCGTCCGATCTGATGGTGAACTATTACGCCCAGCGCGCGTCCGCCGGGCTGATCATCGCCGAAGCCGCCACCCCGAACCAGGTGGGTCAGACCTACGCCAATATTCCCGGTATCCACCGTGACGCACACATCACCGGCTGGCGGCGAGTCACCGAGGCGGTGGCGGCGGCCGGTGGTGCCATGTTCCTGCAATTGCAGCACGGCGGGCGGGTCGGTCATCCCGCCAACAGCGGTCTGGTGCCGGTCGCGCCGTCGCCGATCGCGCTTCCCGAGCCGATTCACACACCGGCCGGCCGCCAGGATGCGGTGCGGCCACACGAGTTGTCGATGGGGGAAATCGGTTCGACTACAGCGGACTTCGTCACCGCAGCCCGCAACGCGATCGCCGCCGGTTTCGCCGGTGTCGAGGTGCACAGCGCGAACGGCTATCTGCTGCACCAGTTCCTGGCCGGAAACACCAATCGCCGCACGGACGCCTACGGTGGCCCGATCGGGAACCGGATCCGTTTCACGGTCGAGGTCGTCGAAGCAGTCGCGGCGGCGATCGGCGCCGAACGGGTGGGCGTGCGTATCTCGCCGGCCAACCCCGTGAACGGGATAGTGGAAACGGATACGGCCGCGCTCTACCCGGCTCTCGTCGCCGCGCTGGCCGGCCACGGACTCGCCTACCTGCATATCGTCCGTACCGATTCGGCGGACCCGCTGCTGCACCGGCTCCGGGATATCTGGCCCGGAGTCCTTCTCGCCAACCCGGCGCAGCCGGGCGCCACCCGTGATCCCGCCGCGATCACAGCCGAAGCGGAGCGCCACCTCGCCGCCGGCGCCGACCTCATCGCCCTCGGCCGCGCCTTCCTCGCCAACCCCGATCTGGTACGGCGTTTGCGAATCGGCGCCTCGCTCAACGAACTACGTGAAGGACACCTGATGTATGTAGGTGGCCCAGAGGGCTACACCGACTATCCGATCCTCCCGGCTGCGGCGGCATGAAGCCGGTCAACCGTCCGTTCGGTCCCCGACCGGCTGCCGCAGGATCGTCCGCTGTTTCTCCGGTGCGACCCGGCGGAAGTCGCTGAGGTAGATCTCGTGATGGCGGCCGGTCATGCGCAGCCCGTGGCCGGGGATGAATTCGTGATGCATACGGGCGAGCACCTCGGCTTCGTCGTCGAACGAGCCGAGGTGCAGGGTCTGCACACAGCGGCCCTCGGACAGCGACTCCAGCCGGACCTCGGCCAGCCGTGCCGGGCGGTTCTTCGCACCGGCCTGTTCGACGGCGGCGGTGAACATCTCCCGGTCGATCCATTCCGGGGTCATGATCAGCAGCGTCCAGTCCCACCGTGATTTGTCCCGGGCCGCGGTGAAGGAGTCCATCTCCTCGGCCCACCACAGCCCTTCCAGCGGCATCACGACGTAGTCGCGGCCGAGGTCGCGTTTACTGGCGAACTTCAGCTTGTAGGCCACCGGGTACAGCGCCTCGACCGCCTCGGCGAAGACCGGTGACGTATTGGGGTCGCCGTGGCCGTCGATCATGAGGTACTGCAACTGCGGAACCTCGACAATCCGGAAGTGGCCGCGTTTCGCCTGATAGGAGTCGAGGGTTTTCTTGAAGTCGGTCTTGTCTGCCATCAGGCGCCCGCCGCTGCGGTACGGACACCCGTGCGCTTCCGGGTTTCACTCACGAAGGCCAACGTACTGGTGGATCAGGCCGGTTTCCGTCCGCAACTACGCAACACCCCGAATTCGCGGAACGCCGGTCACCATGCGCTGGAAATAGCGCGGAGTTCGGTGATGCTCATGCTCCGCCTGCGGCGGACCAGGTTACGCAACGTACCCGCGTTGAGGTATCCCACCCGGGTGGCCACAGCCTCCAGCGGAAGCGACGTCGTCCGCAGCAGCTGCGCCGCGTGTTCGATGCGGATATCGTGCACGAAATCACGGGGCGACATGCCCAGTTCGGCATGGGTAGCCCGTTGCAGCGTTCGTTCGGTGACGCCGAGTTGCTGTGCAGCGGCCGAGATGCGGAACTGTTCGCCGATATTGCGCCGAACCCAGCGTTCGAAGTCCGCGATCAGCGAATTACCCCGGGCCATCACCTCGGGAACGATATGGCCTGCCTGGGCACGTGCACTTCCCAGCACCAGCCGCCGCGCAGCCTGCTCGGCCACGGCGGGACTCACCGCGCGGATCAACGCCAATGCCAGGTCGACGTGGGCGAGATAGGCACCGGCCGTGACCGCGGTGGCGGTTCGGCACACGACCAGGCTCTCGTCCAGGTCGACCGCCGGGTACCGTTTGCGGAAGGCAGGACCGAGCCACCAGCTCGTCGTCGCCTGCAATCCATCGAGCACACCGGCTTCGGCGAGATAGAACGTACCGGCGCAGGCGCCCGCGACCTGCATTCCGGAATGGTGGGCCCGCTCGATCCCTTCCAGTATCGGCCGGCTCCCGGCGCCCGATACGTGGGCGATGAGTTCCTGCGGTTCACCGACGCCCAAGGCAGGCACTATCAGCACCCCGCCGCCGGCCGATCCGTCCGCGCTGTCCGGACGGTCCGCCAGGGCCACTGTCGGCACGGTGTAGCCGCCGGCGGATCGGACACTGCTGCCTGTCGACACGGTGGAGACCCGCCACGGAGGAGGCGGCGTCGCGAGCGTGTCCCGGAGCCGGTTGGCGAGGGCGAATGTCTCCAGAACCGCCGCGAGCCCGAAATCGGCGACACCGTCCATGGCGAAAACTGCGATGTCCATGTCGGAAACAGTACCGAAGATGTCGTATCCGACACTTCAAACGCGCATATTGCCGCCCTACTGTCAGTTCATCCACTCGGCCGGGGGCACACCCCGGACGAAATCGCCGCGACCCGGAGCCTCACATATGCCACCGCTTGTCCCGACCGCCGGAACCCATCACATTCGCTTGACCGTTACCGATATCGAGCGTTCCCGCCGCTTCTACGCCGAAGTGCTCGGATTCCCAGTGGCCGCCGAATCCTCCGGTGACTCCGCGGATCCGGCTGTCCGCACCGACCCGTTCGCCCTCTACGGCGGCGTCGTTTTCCAGGCGAACGGCATGCTGCTGGGTCTGCGCCCGGTCGCCGCGGCAACCGACCGGTTCGACCCCGACCGGGTGGGTCTCGACCACCTCAGTTTCACGGTCGGCACCCGCGAAGACCTCGTCGATGCGGCTGCCCGGCTGGACGCGGCCGCGGTGCCCCACGGACAGATCATCGAAATGGAACAGTTCGGGATAGCGATTCTTTCCTTCGACGATCCCGACGGCATCCAGCTAGAACTCACCGCACCGATCTGATCCTTGACCGCCGGCCCGGCCGCGACGGTGAACGAACGCGAACAACCCGGATGGTGCACTATGGACGGCCACACCTCTCGGCAAACCCACACGCTGGCCCCGTTCCCACAGCTGTGGGCGAGGTGGACGGTGGCGGCGGCCGCTTTCGCCGCGGCACGGGATCCACGCGGGCCCCGCATCCTGCCGCTGCTCGCCTGGTTCCGGAACGGCCCGCGCAGCGGGTCGGTGCTGCATGCGCTGCCGGGAGGTCGGGCAGCGCTGTGGGGCGAGGTGCCGATCGGTTCACCGGCGCACGGCACGGTGCGGACGTTCGGCTACCGGTGGGAGGCCGGTCATTGGTATGTGGCCGAACCGCCCCTGCCGTTCGCCGAGTACCGGCCGGCGCTTCCCGGTATCTGGAGCACCGACGAAACCGCCGACCTCGTCGTCGCCCTCGTCGACGACGAGCAACGACGCGCAGCGGCGGTCGAGATCGTGTGCGCTACCGAACTCGGCACCGTCACACGGTCACTGATCGCCGAGACCTTCGGCGATCACGAGCGGTTCGATATCGCCGCCGCCACCCGTCAACTCGCGATGGCCGGAGCGCTGGCACCCACCGGGATCGGGAGACCGTGCGATTTTCCGGGCACACCGGCACCGCCGGCCCACTACTCGGTGGCGGATCAGATTCCCCTTATGAACTCGGCCTCGTTCGCCCGGCTTCCCGTCGCGCCGCCCGCGCTCAGCTGCTCACCGGCCGCGCTCCGGCCCGCGCGCCGGCCGGAGAATATGCAGTCCGCCAGCGAGAGACCGCTGACATAGGAGTTCACACATATTCCGGCCGCTGTCCGGCCGGCCGCGTACAGGCCCGGGATATCGGCGCCGTCGGCACCTTTGACCGCGCCCGTATCCTCGTCGACCAGTAAACCGCCGACAGTGAACATCGGGCAGGGGTTGGTCAGGCTGGGTTTGATCGAGACGTCCAGTAGCCAATACGGGCCGGCACCGACCGGGCGGACGTATTCGGCGGGTTTACCCACCGGATCCGGCGCGCCGGTGGCGTAGGCAGTGTTGTGTGCGGCGACGGTTTCCCGCAGGCCCATGGCATCGATACCGGCGGCGGCGGCCACCGCGTCGAGAGTCTTGCCGCGTTCGGCCTTGCGGCGCATCACCTCGAACTGCATCCGCTGGAACCACGCGGCCTGCGGCCCGATCTGCGAGATCGCCTTCCGCATGAGTTCTTCGTCGGCGAGCAGGAAGCCGATTCCATCGTGCCGGTTGATGAGGGCGTCGCCGACCGCGGCACCGTAGCGGGTTTCGTCGATCACCCGCTGCCCTTTCCCGTCGACCAGAAGCGCGCCGGCGAACGAACTCGGCGGCAGCAGGAATCGCCAGGCCGAGACGTTGCCCATCCGGTCGGTGGCGGCGCCGGCACTACGGCCCAGTTCGATACCGCTGCCGTCGTCACCGGAACTGCCCAGCGCGAGCCCGTTCTTGTAGGCGGGGGCGTAGGCATGCAGCATCTCCCGGTTGGCGATGAAACCGCCCGCGGTGAGAACCACACCGCGCCGGGCCAGGACCCGGAGGGTGGTGCCGTAGCGGCGGTCCAGGCGGGCGAGCTGTTTTTCCAGCGCACGGCGCAGCGGCGGATAATAGATACCGGGTTTGGCGGCGGCCGCGGCCAGCCGGATGTAGCGGGCACGAACCCGGGCGGGCGCCTCGCGCAGGGTGCGGCACTGCACCCCGACCACGGCGCCGGTGTCGTCGGTGAGCAGCGCGGTGGCCGTGGTGAGGGTTTCGACGCGCACCCCCATACGCTCGGCGGACCGCGCGAGCGGGGCGAAAAGCTTCTTCCCAGAGGTACCCCAGCCCTTGACCCGATGACCGCGCTGCGCCGGGGTGATGTCGTGGAACGCCCCGGAGATCTCGCTACCGGAGTAGTAGAGGTAGTAGTCGTTGTTCGGGTACGAGGTCTTGTACGGGCACAGCGAGGCCTCGAACGGCACCCCGTGCCCGGTCAGCCAGTCGATCATCGCGGGACTGTCCGCAACGAAACGGCGCAGGGTGGCGGGGCGGACCGCATCGCCGACCTCACGTTCCAGATAGGCGTGCATCAGCTCCGGCGTGTCCTCGACCCCGGCCGCGCGCTGCACCCAGGTACCGCCACCGGCGTAGATGATGCCACCGGAGAGGGCGGTCGCTCCGCCGCCGGTGAATCGGTCCATTACGAGAACCTGGGCGCCGTCCTCGGTGGCCTGTAGCGCCGTCGCCGCGCCCGCCGCCCCGTACCCGACGACCACGACATCCGCGGTCAGATCCCATACCTGCGCCATCCAGCCCACTCCACCGAAATTGAAACGAGTTTCTCTACTGTTAACTCGACAAATCAAGTCTTCTGCCACACAACATAGACCAACAGCGCCATCATTCTATAACGTGTTCTACATGAACGATCGGGAATACGATGTGGTGGTGGTCGGCAGCGGCGCCGCCGGGATGACCGCCGCCCTCACCGCCGCGCACAACGGGCTGAGTGTGGTGATCCTGGAGAAGGCGCCGTACTACGGTGGGTCCACCGCGCGCTCGGGCGGCGGGGTGTGGATCCCCGGTAACAAAGCACTGCGCGAATCCGGCGGTCCCGACGACCGCGAGGAAGCGCGCCGCTACCTGCACAGCATCATCGGTGACGTGGTGCCCGCGGAACGGATCGATACCTACATCGACCGGGGCGCGGAAGCCATGGATTTCGTTCTCGCGCATTCACCGCTGAAGATGACCTGGGTCAAGGGCTACTCCGACTACTACCCCGAAGCCCCCGGCGGCCGGGCCGGTGGACGGTCGTGTGAACCGAAGCCGTTCAACGCCAAGGTCCTCGGCGAGGAGCGGTTCAATATCCACCCGCCCTATTCCAAGGCGCCCCTGAACGTGGCCGTCACGCAGGCCGATTTCGTCCGGTTGAATCTGATCCGCCGCCACCCGAAGGGCATGCTGCGGGCGCTGCGGGTCGGTGCGCGTACCTACTGGGCCAAGTTCACCAACAAGCATCTGATGGTGATGGGTCAGGCCGTGATCGCCGGGATGCGCAAAGGCCTGATGGATGCGAACGTGCCCCTGCTGCTCGATACCCCGATGACCAAGCTCGTCGTCGAGAACGGCAAGGTCACCGGCGTCGAAGCGACCCACAAGGGTGAGACGGTCACCTTCACCGCCCGCCACGGTGTGGTGCTCGGCAGCGGCGGGTTCGAGCACAACGCCGAAATGCGGACCAAATACCAGCGTCAGCCGATTACCACTGAGTGGACCACCGGCGCCGCCACCAACACCGGCGATGGCATCCTCGCCGGTATGGACGCGGGTGCCGCCATCGGCTTCATGGAGGACGCCTGGTGGGGTCCGACCATTTTCAAGGGCGGCAAGCCCTGGTTCGCGCTGTCCGAGCGCAACCTGCCGGGGTCGATCATGATCAACCCGAAGGGCGAGCGGTTCGGCAACGAATCGGCGCCCTACGTGGAAGCCGTGCACACCATGTACGGCGGCGAATACGGGCAGGGTGAGGGTCCGGGCGAGAACATCCCCACCTGGCTGGTATTCGATCAGCGCTACCGGAACCGGTACATGTTCGCCAGCCTGCAGCCGGGGCTGAAGTTCCCGTCGCGCTGGATGGAGAACGATCTGATCGTCAAGGCCGACACCCTGCAGGAGCTGGCCGAGAAGATCGGGGTCCCGGCCGACAACCTCGCCGCCACCGTCGAACGGTTCAACACGTTCGCCGAGACCGGTAAGGACGAGGACTACGGCCGCGGCGACAGCCAGTACGACCGCTACTACGGCGACCCGACCGTCAAACCCAACCCGTGCCTCGCCGCGCTGGTCCAAGGCCCGTACTACGCGGCCAAGATGGTGCCCGGCGATCTCGGCACCAAGGGCGGCCTGGTCGCCGATACCGCCGCGCGCGTGCTCCGCGAGGACGGCACCCCGATCGAGGGCCTCTACGCCTCCGGCAATGTGTCCACACCGGTGATGGGTCATACCTACGCCGGCCCCGGCGCCACCATCGGTCCGGCCATCGCCTTCGGCTATCTCGCCGTCCACGACATCATCGACCGCAAGAAGGCCGGGTCCGCCGCGTCGCCGGCCGAGGCCTGAGCCGAGGAGAAGTTATGCCCATTGATCCACAGGTCGCACTCGGCGCCGAACTGCCGAGCAAGGAATTCTCCTGGACCGCCTCCGACGTCGCGCTCTACCACCTCGGCATCGGCGCCGGCCACCGCTGGACCGATCCCGCCGAATTGCGCTACCTCGACGACCGGGACCCGCAGGTCCTGCCGACCTTCGCCACCGTCGCGCACACCCTGCGCGATACCGATCCGCCGAAGGTGAAATTCCCCGGCGTCGATATCGACCTGGCCAAAGTGGTGCACGGATCGCAGGAGATCCAGGTGCACCGGCCGTTGCCGGCCGCGGGGAAAGCGACCCGCACCGGCCGGATCAGCGAAGTCTGGGACAAGGGCTCGAACGCGGTGATCGTGCAGGAATTCACCGTCACCGGCTCCGACGGCGAAGCCCTCTGGACCGAGCGGTCGTCCATCTTCGCGCGCGGCGAAGGCGGCTTCGGCGGCGACCGCGGCCCCAGCAGCAAAGCCGAACTCCCCGCTCGGGACCCGGATTTCGACGTCACCACCGCGACCCTCCCGCAGCAGGCCCTGCTCTACCGCCTCTGCGGCGACCGCAACCCGCTGCACTCCGATCCCGAATTCGCGAAAGGCGCCGGCTTCCCGGCGCCGATCCTGCACGGGCTGTGCACGTACGGGATCATCTGCAAAACCGCCACGGACACGGTGCTGGAGTCCGTGGCGACCCGCGTCACCGGGTTCAAGGCACGGTTCGCCGGAGTGCTGTTCCCCGGCGAGACCCTGCGGTCACGTATCTGGCAGGAACCCGGCCGGCTGGTCATCAGCGCCACGGCCGCCGACCGCGACAACGCCCCCGTTCTGGGCGACGTAGTCCTGACTTACACCGTGTAGTCACCCGCTCGCAGTGTGCCGACGACCCCGAGGGCCGTCGGCACACTGCTTTTCGCTGTTCGGCCGGCTTCTCGCTCAGGTGAACAGGCGGGGTATCAACTGATCGTTCCGGGAGGCGCAATCCACTGCGTCGGCTGGCCGGTCACCTCGGACACTGCTTCGAAATCGTGGTCGTAATGCAGAACCACCAGGCGGTTCGCTTCTGCTGTTGCGGCGATTGCCAAATCCGCGACTCCCGCGCAGCGGTGCCGACCGCGCTCGGTCAACAGTTGCTGAATCTGATGCGTGCGCACCCAGAGACGGTCCGGGGTGGTCGCCCGGCCGAACAACTCGCCGATGAGTTCCTTTTTTCGTAACCGATCTGCCAGCGATTGCGCACCGAACAGCAGTTCCAGCTCCACCACGTCGCAGAGCGCGACCACTCCCGCAGTCAACGACTCGTGCCAGGTCTTGCGGAGGGCTGGATCGCGGAGGACCCTGATCGCAGCAGAGGTATCGATGAGGTAGCTGATCACCGGCGATACTCGGACTTGTCCAGCAAGATATCGAAGTCACCCCGCTCGGCCATCTCACCGAGTTCGTTCAGCGCATTCACCCGCTTGAGCCGCTTCGCGACCTCGATCAGGGCGGCGTTGACCGTATCCTTCTTGGTACCGGTACCCAGCAAGCGCTGAGCTTCGGCAAGCGCCTCGTCATCGACTTCGATCAGCAGTTTGGACATCCGAACCCCTTCATATTGGAAATATACAGTTTTAATATACCGTATATATACGCACGAGCGGTCGCGTATTCACGGCTGCTATCGCGTCACCCGATCTACTGGACGCGCGGTAGCGGAGCTGCGGGAGGAGGTGAGTAGATGCCATCGGAACCAGCTGACGTCCCGTTCGGCGGCCGGACGCCGACCAGCCACGAACGGATGGCGGGACAGCCGTGGGATGCGTCGTATCGGGACGGCCCCGCGCCCTGGGATCTGGGCGGGCCGCAACCCGCTGTGCGGCGGCTCGCCGCGGCCGGTGGATTCACCGGGTCGGTCTTGGACGCGGGCTGCGGGACCGGGGAGAACACGCTGTTGATCGCCTCGCTCGGCCTGCCGGTGCTCGGAGTCGACGTTGCCGGGACTGCCCTGGCGATCGCGCGTGAGCTGGCCGCCGAGCGCGGCATCGACGCCGAGTTCGCCGCCGCCGATGCCCTGCACCTGGAGCGCCTGGGACGCCGGTTCGATACGGTGCTCGACAGTGGTCTGTTCCATACCTTCGATACCGCCGAGCGAGCCGAGTACGCCCGGAGCCTGGCGGCCGTGACCGGACCCGGCGCAACACTGTATGTGCTGTGTTTCAGCGATACCGGGCCCGATCCCGGCCCCCATCCGGTCCGCCGCGACGAACTGGCGGCCGCGTTCACGCCCACGGCCGGTTGGCGGATCGGGTCGATCGACACCGAGCGGGTCGGGACGCGGTTCCACGAGAACGGTGCGCCCGGTTGGCTCGCCACGATGACACGGGTCCGGAATTGATCCGTTAAGATCACTGCTGCCTCTCGGTCCAGAAACCGGCCGCTGAGTGAGACGTGCGCCTCGGTGCCGTCGTTGTCGTGTGTGATCGGAGGCCGCGTGCCGGTGCCCCCTGGCATATTCGATTTCGTTCCCCTTCCCGCCGCTCGATGGTTTCGCGTGGCAGTCGTTCCGGTGACGCACCGATGCGTCGGCGGTGAACGTGCTCGCTGATCCGCGGGGCGCGGAGACAGACTGGGCGGCCGGCGCGGGCCGGTTCGGGCGGGAACCCTTCGTTCTGCTGGTGGAGGACGACCCCGGCGACGCGCTCCTGGTCGAGGAACTGGTCGCCGATGCCGAAATGGGTATGCGCCTCGGCTGGGTGCGCACCCTCGCCGAGGCAGGTGATCGGCTGCGGGTGGAAGCCCCGGACTGTGTGCTGCTCGACCTGAACTTGCCCGACGCACAAGGCCTGGAGGCGCTCGCCGCGATCCGCGCGCACAACGATCAGGTCGCGGTGGTGGTGATGACCGGGCTCGACGAGGAACACACCGGCCTGTCCGCCCTCGCCTCGGGTGCGCAGGACTACCTGGTCAAGGGCCGGGTGGAACCGGAGCTGTTCGCTCGCGCCGTCCGCTACGCCATCCAGCGCAAACAAGCCGAGCGCACCAGTGCGGCGCTGCAGGCGAGTCAGATGCGGGCGCAGGAGAACGCCCGGCTCGAACGCGGATTGCTCCCGACCCCGCTGCTCGGCGCCGACCGCGTGGTGGAGGTCGTGGCCCGATACCGGCCGGGGCGGGCGCACGCGCTGCTCGGCGGCGATTTCTACGATGTCGTACAGGACTCCGCCGGGGTGGTGCACGTCATCGTCGGGGACGTCTCCGGCCACGGCCCGGACGCTGCCGCCACCGGCGTGGCACTTCGGCTGGCCTGGCGCACATTGGTTCTCAGTGGGGTGACGGGCGAGCGGCAGCTACGCCTGCTCGAGCAGGTGCTGGTGGCCGAACGCGCCGATCGGCAGACCTTCGCCACCGCCACGAGCCTCATGCTGGACCGGCGGTCGGGACAGGTTGTGGTGCGCCGCGCCGGACATCCGGGTATGTTGCGGCACCGACGCGGCGAACTGAGCTGGGTGGAGGTAGACGGCGGGCCGGCGCTCGGATTCATGCCCGGTCGCGCGAATTGGCCGGCCGTGGAACTCGGCCTACCGGACGACGCGGGTTTGATGCTGTTCACCGACGGACTGTTCGAGGGTCGCGTGGGCCGGGCCGGGGCGCGGCTGGGCGAGGCCGGACTGCTGGAGGTCGCACGGGCGGTATTCGCGGAACGGCCCGCCGCATTCGTCGACGAATTGATCGCCCGTGTCGAGGGCCTGGCCGTCGAGACGGGCGGTCTGGACGACGATGTGGCCATCATCTATGTGCGCTGGAACGACCCACCCGGGGGTGAGATGTGCTGAGTAAATCCGGTTTCCGGGCGGCCGGGAGGTTCACCGCGCAGGCGTGGTTCCAACTGGTTTTCGGACTGATGATCCTGGTGGTGCTGCTCGGTGCCGTGGCGGGTGCACAGGTGATCGGCGAGACCAGCGAGGCGACCGACCGGCTGGTCCGGCAGACACTGCCCGCTGCCGCGGAGGCTTACCGCTTGCAGAGCGCGCTGGTCAACCAGGAGACCGGCCTGCGCGGCTACGCCCTCACCGCCGACCCCCGGTTCCTCGAACCCTATGCGGAGGGAAGGCGGGAGCAGGAGCGTGCGACCGGGCAGCTGCGGGCGCTGCTGGCGGACCGCCCGGAGCTGACCGCCGACCTCGATACCGTCGAACGCTGGGCGCGGCAGTGGCGCACGGATTACGCCGACCCCTTGGCCGCGGCCGCCGATGCGGATGCGGCTGCCGAGCTGGCCGCCACCACGGCGGTGCGGGCGAAAACCGTATTCGACGAACTGCGCACCTCGTTCACCGTCCAGAACGACCACCTGGCCGCCGCGGTCGCGGCGGACGAGCAGGCGATATCGCATGCGCGCACCGTCCGCGACATCGTCCTGTCCGGCCTGGTGATCACCTTCCTGCTGACCGGCGCGGTCTTGACCATCCTGCTGCGCCGGCTGGTGGTGCGCCCCCTGGCCGACCTCACCGATTCGTCGCTGCGGGTGGCCGAGGGCGAGTTCGACCATCACATCGAAAGCCGCGGTCCCGCGGATCTGCGGCAGGTGGCCGCGGCAGTCGAGCAGATGCGCCGGCGGGTGGTCGAGGAACTCGGGTCGTCGCGGTCACAGGGCGCGCAGTTGCGGGAGCAGAAAGCCGAACTGGATCTGCAGGCCGACGAATTGCGCCGCTCCAACGCGGAGCTGGAACAGTTCGCCTATGTCGCCTCGCACGATCTGCAGGAACCGCTACGCAAGGTGGCATCGTTCTGCCAGCTGCTGGAGAAGCGCTACGGCGCCCAGCTCGACGAGCGGGGTAGGCAGTACATCGATTTCGCCGTCGACGGCGCCAAGCGCATGCAGGTGCTCATCAACGATCTGCTGACCTTCTCCCGCGTCGGCCGGGTGGGCGACAGCACCGAACCGGTGTTCCTCGGCCGGGTGCTGGACAAGGCGCTGACCAACCTGTCGGCCGTCATCGAGGAGACCGAGGCCGTGGTCGAGCGCCCCGACGATCTCCCGGAGATCCTGGGCGAACCCACCCTGCTGACGATGCTGTGGCAGAACCTGCTCAGCAATGCGATCAAATTCCACCGGCCCGAACTGGTTCCGGTCGTCCGGATCGAGGTATCCCCCTCCGGCGAGGAGGCCGACACCCTGCTGTGCACCGTGAGCGACAACGGTATCGGGATCGCCCCGGAATTCGCGGAGAAAGTATTCGTGATCTTCCAGCGGCTGCACGCCCGCGACGAATACAGCGGTACCGGAATCGGTCTGGCCGTCTGCAAGAAGATCGTCGAATACCATGGCGGCCGGATCTGGGTCGATACCGGATACACCGAAGGGACCCGTATCTGCTTCACTCTGCGTGCCGAGCCGGTGGCTGCGGCCGCTCCTGCGGCGCTGCCGGGCGAAGAAGCCGGCGCAGCGCAGTCACCAAATATCCCGACCGAAACGACCGAAGGAATCAACGCATGACCGTGCCGGGACGACCGATCGATATCCTGCTCGTCGAGGACGATCCCGGCGACGAGCTGATGACCCGGGAAGCGTTCGAGGACAACAAAATCGGCAACACGCTACATGTCGCCCACGACGGTGAGGAGGCGCTCGATTTCCTCTACCGCAACGGGGAGTACACCGACGCGCCACGCCCCGACCTCATCCTGCTCGACCTGAACCTGCCGAAGTACGACGGCAGGCAGGTCCTGGAGAAGATCAAAGCCGATCCGGATCTCTCCCATATCCCGGTGGTGGTGCTCACCACTTCCGCGGCCGAGGAAGACATCCTGCGCAGTTACAAACTGCACGCCAACGCCTACGTCACCAAGCCGGTGGATCTGGACCAGTTCGTCGCCGCGATCAAGCAGATCGACGATTTCTTCGTTCAGGTCGTCCGCCTGCCGCGCACCCGGTAGGCCGGGGGCGGGTTACGACGCCGAGGTACCGACGGCGAGGGCGGCGTCCAGCGAGTCGTACACCGCCAGCATCTTGTCGAGACCGGTGAGTTCGATGGGCCGGCGGACGGCCTCGGAGGCCACCACACGCACGCCCTCCGCGCCCGCCGCCTCGGTGATCACCAGCAGTACGCTCAACCCGGCGGAACCGAGGAAACCGACCTCGGACATATCCACCACCAACGGTGTTCCGCCGCGCTGCGCCCCTTCGAGGGCGGTCTGCAACTGCGGTGCCGAAGCCATATCGACCTCGCCGTGCACGGTGACGATGGTGGTTTCGTCCGCCTCGCGCACCTGGACGTCGAGCATGCGGGACGCGCCTTCGCTGCTCACCGTGCACCTCCCGGTTCGCGATTCGCCACTTCTCCACCTCTATTACCTCGAGGCCCCGATCCGGAACGCGACCGGGGCGATAAGTGATCTTCGCGATCAATCTACCCGATTTCCCGCATCGCAATCAGCGCGTTATCGCGCCTGATCTGCGATTCATACGGCTGCGCGCGCGGTGTCCGCATGATCACCGACGCTGAGCCGCATGCCGGGTGAGTGAATGGGTATGGCTATCCGCAAGCACAGTCCGACTGCGCCACCGGTCGAACGCCGGGCGCAGCCGCGCCTGCGCCGTCCGCCGGCGAGAGCTACAGGAGGCGATGACGTTGACGATGGCCCGCCCCACCGGGCTGCCCAGTCCGCCGAGCCGGTTCCAGCTGGACTTCCCGGCGAAACCCGCCGCGCTGGCCGAGGTCAGGCACGCGATGCAGGACTGGTTACGCGACTCCCCGCTCGACGAGCGCACGGCCTACGATGTGCTCCTCGCCACCGGTGAGGCGTGTGCCAACGCGATCGAACACGGCCATCGCGGCGACGGCGGGACGGTCCGGCTACGAGCCGCCCTCGATTCGGCGGGACTGCGGATCACCGTCCGCGACCGGGGTCGCTGGAGGCCTCCGGCACCCGGCCCCGACCCGATCCGCGGCCGCGGTCTCGCCATGATCCGGACATTGCTCAGCGAGGTGAAGATCACCACCTCCGAGCACGGCACGACCGTCGAGATGTGGACCCCGATCCCCCCGTGACGGCGGCCGCGGGTCACGTCGCCGTCGCCCAGTCCGGCAGCGGTTCGCGCGCCGACAGCCACCGCTCGGGGACACCGCACGTCCCGCCGACACCGGTATGCGCGGCCACCATGCCGCCGACGATCGCCGCGGTGGTGTCCACATCTCCGCCCGCCTCGATACACGCGGTGACCGCGGCGGGGTAGTCGTCGAGGAAAGTGGCCGCCGCCCACAGCGTGAACGGAACCGTATCCGGCGCACTGACCTGCGCCCCGTTACCGAGCTCATACGCCGCTTCGGCGGCGGACCGGCCGAGCAATTTCCGTGCCCTGCGGATACCGTCACCGGTCCGCCCCGCGATCAGATACGGCTCGACGGCACTCAGCAGTTCATCCGGCCCGCAATGCTTCCCCCGAGTCCCGGCACAGTGACTCGCCGCGACTGCCACGGCCATCGCGCCCACGATCGCTTCCGGATGCCGGTGGGTGACCTCCGCGGACAGCGCCGCCTGAGCCGCCGCGCGGTCGGGGTCACCGGCGAAGTACGCACCGAGCGGAGCCACTCGCATCGCCGCGCCGTTCCCCCACGACCCGCGCCCGCCGAAGGCCGCACCCGCCGCCTCGGCCCACGGCCGGCCGTCGCGGATCTCGTGCAGCACAACGACGGTGCCGCCACCATAGCCGCGGTACGGCTCGCAGCGTTGCGCGAAGGCGGCCGCGAGCCTGTCCCGGTCGATGGTTCCGTGGTCACGTAGCTCGGAATACACCGAGCACGCCATCTCGGTGTCATCGGTCCACGGCCATGGGCTCGCGGGGAACCGTCCGGCCCGCAGATCCGCTACCGAGATGCCGGGTACGAAGAATTGCGCCCCGAGCGCATCGCCGACGGACAGACCGTCGAGGCTGTCCCGTACTGGATCGGAAAGCTGTCGCATACCGGCGCAATACTGCCAACCGGCATCCGCCCCCGCAACAGGCCGGGATATCGGCGGGCCGGCTCGCCACAATCGCACGGGTCCCCGCCCACCGCGCACAGCCGTTAGACGGCGGCGAACTATGAGACGACTTCGGCTCTGCGCCCGCAGAATTCGGGTTTGCGCCCACTTTCTTCGGGTTCGGGGCACGGTCGGAGCGCAGAGGCCGGAGCAAACGCCGCGGAGTGATCTCATGGGCGAACCTCCGGTGGCTGCCGGACCAGTCGAAAGGAATGTTCGTGTCGACCGCACTGCCCGCCTTCCCAGCCGTGAACGAGAAACCACTCGACACCTGCATCCGGCTGCGAGAGATCGCACCCGTCGTCCAGGTGGAATTTCCCGGCGGCGTCCCCGGTTATCTCGCGCTGACCCACCAGGCCGTTCGCGAGATCCTCGCCGGCGACAACAGCACCTTCGCCCGCGACCCCCGGCATTGGCCCGACCTGCACAACGGCGTCATTCCGCAGGACTGGCCGTTACGCGCGGTGGTGCAGGGCGAACACCTGTCGACCAAGGACGGTAGCGACCACCGGCGCCTTCGTGGCTTGATCAGCAAGGCGTTCACACCGGGCCGGGTGGCGATGCTCGAACCGCGTATCCAGGAAATCATCGACGGACTACTCGACGAAGTGGTGGCTGCCGGCGACGGGGTGGACCTGGTGCCCACGTTCACCGAAGCCGTGCCGATGGCGGTGATCTGCGAGCTGTTCGGGGTGCCGGAACAAGACCGGAGCCGATTGCGCGATTGGACCGCGACCTTGCTGGCGCAGAACAGTTCTCCGGAGCAGGCTTTCGCGGCGCAGGAAGGTCTGCAGAAATATCTGTACGAACTGGTGGGCCGGAAGGCGGCCGAGCCGGGGGATGATCTCACCACGGGCCTCGTGCGGGCGCGGGAACACAACGACAAACTCACCGACGAGGAACTGGTGGCAGTCCTGTGGATCATGCTCGTCGCCGGTCACGAAACCACCGTGCACATGCTGGGAAACGCGATAATCGCGCTGTCACAACATCCCGATCAACTCCGGGCGGCAAAGGCGGACGGCCTGTGGGCCGATGTCGTCGAAGAGACCGTGCGCTATCGCCATTCGGTGATGATGACCAGCTGGAGGTTCACCCTCGCAGACGTCGACATCGCGGGTGTGGCCATTCCGAAAGGAAACGCGGTCGGGGTGGTCTACCAGGCGTGCGGTGTAGACCCGGCCGAATACGGTGAAACAGCCGATCAGTTCGATATCACCCGCGAACAACGGTCCGGGCATCTCGGCTTCGGGCACGGACCTCGCTACTGTATCGGTGCCGGACTCGCTCGGCTCGAAGGCCGGCTGGCGCTGGCATCGCTGTATCGGCGGCTGCCGGATCTGCAGCTCGCCATCGACCCGGAGCAGATTCCCTACACTCCCTCGTTTTTCACTATCGGGCCGCTGTCCATTCCGATCTCGCTCGGCGGGGCCCGATAACAGCCGTCATCGGTCGCTACCGCCGATGTCATCCGGTAGGACGGACACTGTGCAGTTCTATAGCGTCACCGCGCGTAGTTCGGCTTCGTGGACCACGATCGCCGACAGTCTGATGCCGATGGATCACGACTACCATGGGCCAAGCCGGTGGAGCGCGACCATGTCGGTGCAGGAGAGCGCCGGTTACCGCTTGCTGCTCTGGGATCAGCAGGGAGCGCGGACGTCGAGCCGGACACGGAAACATATCCGCCGGATCGCGGGCGATGATTTCTACTGGATCGTGGTCCCGGAAAGTGGGACCTATACCGTCCGATACCAGAGCGGCGCTGTCACCAACGCCGGACCCGGCCGGGGTGCTGTCACTGTGCTCGATACGGTGTGCCATCTTCAGATTCCGCGTTCATGTGCCTACGCGTTCCAGGTGCCGCGCGCGGAAATAGACGGCTTCGCCGGTCTTTCCGGAACGCGCACAGCGGAGCTGGATATGTCGTCCGGAC
The DNA here is from genome assembly GCF_029869215.1 of Nocardia carnea. Lineage (GTDB taxonomy): Bacteria > Actinomycetota > Actinomycetes > Mycobacteriales > Mycobacteriaceae > Nocardia > Nocardia carnea_B. The sequence continues at coordinate 2,915 of NZ_JARWPM010000374.1, read as the reverse complement.
TGGGCCGGATCACCCGGACACTCATCCGTAGCACGCACGCCGAGCAGGGGGCGCTGACAGAGCGTGAGTTCGACGCGGTGTGCCGGCGCATCGGGGAACTGTTGTGCATGCTCGCGATCGGTGAGGTGAGCCCGCAACAGAGCCAGTACATCGAGGTCACCGAGCAGGTCCGCCGATACATTCGTACCCATATCGGCCACCGGGACGTCCGATTGCCCGCGGTCGCCGCTGCACTGGGCTGGTCGCCCCGGCAGGTGCGTACCATTCTGTACCGCAGTGGAATCAGCTTCCGGGATCTGCGGCAGGCCGAGGCAATGCGCGCCGCATGTGCCTTCCTCGAGAATCCCGCCTACTCGGCTGTACCGATCGGCGAACTGGCCGCTCGATGTGGGTTCAACCCCTCGTGGTTCTCCACCGCATTCAGGGAAGCCATGGGCGAGACCCCGCGGGAGTTCCGGCAGCGCAGACGCAGGGAGCTCGCCACGGCAGCAGCCGACGAGAGGGGCGAGCGCGGTGGGTCGTGGAGCTCCGAATCACCGAGTTCGGTCACGGGCCGGGCCGCCACCTCGTCGAACGGCTCGTAGCCCGGGCAGGCGTTCACTGCCGCACTCAGGCTCGCTGCTCGGCCGATCGGTGTCTACTACGGGCAGGTGGTGGCGAGCGGCCCACCACGCAGGGCGGAAGCGATCAACTCCTGGAAGGCACCGTCGCGTGGTTCGTTACGGTGAATCACGTGCCGGCCCGGGCAGAAGTCCTGGACACTCGCGTTGACGGCGCCCGGCAGCGGCTCACGCTCCGGGCCTTCGTTCTCGGAGAACAGGTGGTAGGCAACCAGGCCCGGCGGGACCGCGGGTGGCTCGTTGAGCGCGCGCAGGAACGGGGATCCCGGCGCGATATCCCGGCATCCGGGCCAGAACAAGGAGCAGAGAAAACCTAGCGACTGACCCGAATTCGGAGTGCCGAAATCGACATAGGTGCCCACCGATTCGCCGCCGCGCAAGAACTTGACGTAGTGCCGGGCGGCGAGCCCGCCCATCGAATGCCCGGCCAGGTCGACCCGTGCCGCACCGGTCTCCCGCCGGATCTCTTCCACCGCCTGCCCGACCGCTGCCGCCGATTCGGCGATGGGCGCCGAACCCGTCGGCGCCCCCGAGAGAGACGGCACGGCCGGAAGAACCATCGAATAGGCGGGATAGCCCCATTCGTCCAGTGCTTCGCGCAGTTCCTCCAAGATTCCCTGGTCGGCGTCGAATCCGCCGATGACCAGTACGGGATTCGGTGCCGCGGGGCGTGGTTGGGCGAACGCGGCCGGAGCGGCCGCGGAACCGAGGCCCAGGCAGACGATCAACAGGCCGATTCGAACGAGCAGCGCGAGAATGGTTTTCATCGACCTGCTTTCTTGAGCTGTGCGCCGACGATCTGCAGAAACCGAGACTACGAAGCCAACGACGGTGAATGCTAATGCGTCGCCGAAGAAGTCGTGGGAGGCGCGGCGATCGTACGATGCGCGCCATCGATATCCGGTTTGCGAACCGACTCCAGGCGCATCGTCGCACGCGCCGTGGGCTTGCGGTGGCTACGTCCGCGAGTCCAGCGAATATGCTGCGTTCACCACGGGCCCCGGCCGAAGCTGATCTGGAAAGGGTTCGATCGCGGATAGTACGGCTCACCCGCCGGTGTACGGAGACCGTACATCGCCTCTGACAGCTCGTTCACGGTTGTCACCTGCACCGCATCCGTCACGATCGAGTACGACTCGGTCGTTTCGTCCCACGTCAACGGATATTTCGGGGCGTACCAGAAGGAATACACTTCGGGGGACCCGTCCGCACCGGTGCGTCCGGACGCCATGGTGACGTGCTCGGCGTTATCGTTCCACATCACGATGTCGCCCCGCTGCGGGCGCGGACCGCCCGGTTCGCCGGTGTACACGCGACGGCCCTCGGGGATCAGCCAGTCCCCCATGCGGTGCAGCCACGAGTCGAGATAGTCCTCACGCCAGGTGCCATCCGCATTGCGCGGCAGTTCGAACAGCTCACGCAATTGGTGCTTGTCCAGCACACCGGCCCGGCCCGCCGCATAGCCGACCATTTCCCAACAATTCAGGCCGTAGTGCTCGTTCAGCGGCGCGAGTGGCCCCTCGGCCCGGAGCCATGTTTCGAACGCCCGATGGTCTTGCTGCAACAGCTTGGGGTCGTAGTTGGCCCAGCGTGCCCGGTCTCCGGCGCGGTATATCCGTTCCAGCTCATCGGCGACCATGACGGGGCCGTCCATCCTGCCGCCGGCAGATCTCCGCAAGTGGGACCGAATAGTTACCTGCCTGTAGCCGGTCTCGGATTCCTCGGCGACACGACGTACATATCTGCCCGATTCCGCGCTCGACCGGCGATACTCGCATGTCGACCTTGATCTATTGAGTCGAAGCGCCACGTTTCTGCTCGGAGCCTCGTTGTTGCGCTCGCGTCCACGGCGCCTTTCGGTTCGATAGCTGCCGGGATGAGCCGTAAGCAGGAGGATCGCTATGAAGCGCGGAAAGCTCGCATGGGTCGTTGCCCTTTCGGGAACCCTCGTGGTCGCCGGCACCGCGGCGGTCGCACCAGCCGCATGGACACAACCGGCGCTAACGCAGTCCAGTTCCGGGGGCGAGATTCTCCGTACCGAAGTATCGCAACCGGTGTTTCCGATTCCCGGACTGCCCGGGACGTCGCCGGCGCGGTCGACGCGCCTCACCTACGCCAGCAGCGATACCCATGATGCGCCGACCACGGTCGTGGGGACGTATCTGGAGCCGAGCCCGCCGGCGGGCGGCCCGCGCGCACCCCCCGAGGTAGCGTAAGCGGGCGGGACCCCCGGGCAAGGCCCCGAATAAGCCCCAAAAGCGCAGGTGTCGCAACAGGTGCCATAAAAACCCCCCC